>JAOTTY010000145.1 GCA_029864185.1 Gammaproteobacteria bacterium | reverse complement strand
CATGCTGCGCAGTGGCGAGGCGGTTACCGTGATAGATGAAGACCTCCCCTCCCAGTATTCGCTGGTCGAAACCGCTGGCGGCAAGCAAGGATACGTTTTGTCCCGCTTCCTGATGGACATCCCTGCCGCCAGGGAGCGCCTGCAGCAGCTCGAGGCCAGCTACGAGCAGCAACAAAGCCGGGTTGCAGAACAAACCAGCAGGATTAACGAACTCAACCAGGCGCTGGAACGCGAAAAAAACGACAACCAGGCACTCAAGACAACCTTGCGCGCCTCCGAACAGGAGCTCGCAACGGTGCGTGATGCGGCGCAGGATACGCTGAATATCCTCGAGCAGAACAAGCGCCTGCAGACCGTCGTCGAGCAGCTGCGCGAGGAAAAGGCGCAATTGACCGAGGTCAACGCCGAACTCAGCGACAGCACCAGACTCGACTGGTTCGTGCGCGGGGGGGCGGTATCGCTGATCGCCTTCGTCGTCGGCATCGTGGTGACGCGGATCCGCTGGCGCAAGCAGGATTCCTGGGGATCCTACTAGACGATCTTCCGGGTTATGACCGCGGTCGCGCCGGGTTACAGCCCCAATGGATTATTCGGATCGACCCCTTTCATGAAAGGCATTCTGCGATCCATGTTGGTAAACTGGTAGATCAAACCGATCCATTTGCCGACTACTGCGGTTGCGGTATCCTGCCAGGTATTTTTCAACCGGCCTGTCACCAGGTGCTCCGGAAACTCGGGTATAGGAGTATTCGCCGCCAGACTTTTTTCGACTCGCGCCTGATACTCGCGGCATACCGCAGCGGAAAATTCGCTGAAGTAATTCTCCGGCATCGGCGCGTAATTTTCGAACCTGCCCGAAATATACAGATTAACGTCACGCTTGTATTCCTTCAGCAGCGATACCGTGTCGTATTCGGGATGCCCCTGGAAAAACACGGTGCGGAAACCGTCCGGGCTGGTAGCGAGATGCACCGAGCCGTCGGTGCTCGTGACCAGTACCCGTAATCCGCCAGATTCGAACTGTTCGGGATATACGCTGTTCCAGCGTGAGTGGGGCACGTCAAATTCGGAATTGATATCGACGACCAGGGGATGTGACGGCTCGACCACCTGGTGTCGATAAACTCCCCACTTTTTCCTGGGTTGCCGGAAGCGTTTCTGACCGTAGCGAAAATCCAGCACGGCGTGGGTTGCAAGACAGGAACATAGCGTCGACGTAACATGCTCATGCGCCCAGTCGGCAACCTCGATCAACGGTTCCCAGAAGACTTCCTGCGAAAGATCCGGTCCGATTACGTTGGCGCCGGTGATGATCAACGCGTCCAGCCCCTGTTCCTTGATCTGCTCGTAACTATCGTAGAATTTATCGATGTGTTCGCGCGCAGAAGGCTCACGCGGCAGCGCGTCCAGCGTGAACGGGTGCACGAAAAACTGCGCAATCGGATTGCTTTCGCCGATCAAACGAAAAAACTGTCGCTCGGTTGCGGCGAGCGCGGCGTCCGGCATCATATTGAGCAGGCCGATATGTAGCTCGCGAATATCCTGCTCGTCGGCAAGTCCCGGGGTCAGCACGCGCAGGCCCTCCTGCTGGAGCTTGGCGAAGGTGGGTAAATCGTTATGAGCAACCAGCGGCATTAGTCGTTACCCCCCTGCTGTCTTGCGATCGCCGTTTCCAGCAGTTGCAGAAAATCGACATCATTTTGCACCCAGTCGATCTCTTCCGACGTCACCGTGTAACCGAGTCTGGCAATTTCGTCGTAACGCGGCAGACGCGAACGAAACAGGCGCGGGAATACCCAGCGGGCAAACTCGTCGGGGTCTATCTGCGCGGCGTACTCCAGCCCGGTTTCGTCGAAATACATTTCCAGGTGTTGCTGCAAAAATTCCGGGCGGTAATAAAGGGGCTTCGGATCGGAGACCGCGCGTTCGATCAACACCTGTTCCTGCGCGTCGTTGGTAACCTGAATATAGAGTATCAGCGTGTTTTCGACGAGGATATCCATGACGCCCGGCTCGTCGAGTTCGCACAGGCTGCCGCCGACGTCGTTGACGAAATGCGCATAGCCGTAAATATTCTTCGCCTTCTCGATGAAATGCGGAATGTCGTACATGGCGTCGACCTCGGCCTGCCGATAAATCGCCTGACGCTCGATAAACTCCCCGAGTTCGACACCGCCGAGCTCCGGGTTGCCCAGCTTGCCGACGAAACTCAGCACCGGGCCAAGATCGTTGACGCGGATGTTGTTCTTTATGTAAATCCAGTCGCTGCGCAGCAACTCCCTGAGAAACGGCACCTTGATCGCCTGCGCCTTGAGCATGTCGATAATATGCTCGTCGAGATAACGCGTGCCGATGCGATAGTCGCCGGAATAGTGGAACCAGTTGCTGCCGCGCAGCTTGGCCGAGAGATAGGACTTGCCCACCCCCGACATGCCGACCAGGGTTACGCGTTTGTTTTCCCATGCGCGGAATTCTTCGACGCTGAATTTCAATAGATGCTCCGTTCGCTCAAGCGACCAGATTATGCATCAAGCGGCGTCCCGGTGAAACCTTGAACTGGATATCGTTTTGCTTTACCCGGGAGCCCTAGCGACTATAATTCGGTTTCTTTTTTGTCCGGACAGCAACGTGGAACTCGAGTTCGACTATGTCATTATCGGCGCCGGTTCCGCGGGTTGCGTGCTCGCCAATCGACTCAGCGCCGACGGCAAAAATCGCGTGCTGGTGCTGGAAGCCGGCGGCAGCGACCGCCGTTTCTGGATACAGACGCCTATCGGTTACGGTAAGACTTTTTACGACGCAGCCGTCAACTGGAAGTACCTGACCGAACCCGAGCCCGGCATCAACAACCGCCGCAGCTACTGGCCGCGCGGCAAGGTGGTCGGTGGTTCGAGTTCGATCAACGCAATGGTGTATATCCGCGGGCAGCAGCAGGATTACGACGACTGGCGCGACCTCGGCAATCCGGGATGGGGCTGGCAGGATGTCCTGCCCTACTTCAAGAAGTCCGAAACCTATGCCGGCGGCGGCGACGACTTCCGCGGATGCGACGGTCCGCTCTATGTCAACAATCCGAGCGCAGAGTATCATCCGCTTTGCCGGCAGTTTTTCGAGGCGGCGCAACAGCAGGGCTTCGGCGTCAACCCGGACTTCAACGGCGCGGACCAGGAAGGTGTCGGTTATTACCAGATCACCACGCGCGACGGCCGGCGCATGTCCGCGGCGCGCGCCTACCTGTACCCGGCGCTTAAGCGCAATAACTGTGAACTCATCACGCATGCCCAGGTTACCCGGATACGGTTTAGCGGCCGGGTTGCGACCGGCGTCGAGTTCGTTCACAAGGGCCGGACCCGGCAGGTCGAGGCGCGCCGCGAGGTCATTGTCAGCGCCGGCGCGATCAATTCGCCGCAGATCCTGCAGCTGTCCGGCATCGGCGACCCGGAATTGCTCAAAGATTTCGGCATCGAACCGGTAACCGGCCTGCCCGGCGTCGGCCGTAACCTGCAGGATCACCTCGATTACTGCATCTACTATAAATCGCTCGTGCCCACGCTCAATAACCGGCTTTATCCCTGGTGGGGAAAACTGTTCGCCGGCGCGCAATACCTGCTGTTCAGAAACGGCCCGCTTTCGTTGAGCGTCAACCAGTGCGGCGGATTCCTGCGCAGTCATCCGTCGCGGCCGCGTCCCAACATCCAGATGTACTTCGCCGCGATCACCTACACCACGGCGCCGCCCGGGCAGCGACCGCTGATGCGACCCGACCCTTACCCGGGTTTCCTCAATTCCATCGGCCAGACGAGGCCGACCAGCCGCGGCCATCTGCAGATCGATTCCGCGGATCCCTTCGCGCCGGTCACGATCAATCCGAACTACCTGTCCACCGACGAGGACCTGGCACAGATGCTGGAAGGCGCAAAGCTGTTGCGCGCGCTGGCAAAAACGCCCGCGCTCGCGCAGATTATCGACGAGGAAATGAGGCCGGGGCCTGGCGTGCAGACCGACGACGAGCTGATCGAGGATATCCGCAACCGCGCCGACACCGTGTTCCATCCCAGCTGTACCTGCATGATGGGGCCCGATCCGAAAACCGCGGTAGTCGACACGAATTGCCGTGTTTACGGGGTCGAGCGTCTGCGCGTCGTCGATACGTCGGTATTCCCGACCCTGATCTCGGGCAACACCAACGGCCCGACGATCATGGTGGCGGAGAAGGCCTCCGACCTGATTCTCGACGGACGGGAGCGCCAAAGTTTCCAGTAATCCCTACCCGCTAAACAGGCGGCAACTCGACAGCCCGGCGCTCGGATTCGGCGCAATGCTGTCGAGCATCCTGCTGTTTTCGATGATGGATGCGAGCGTCAAATGGCTAGGCGGTTATTATCCGACCTCGCAAATCATGTTTTTTCGCTGCGCGGTCGCGATGCTTCCGGTGGTCGTCATTATCTTCATGCGCGGCGGCATCGGCGTACTCAGAACCTCGCAGCACAGACTGCACCTGCTGCGCAGCGTGCTCGGCATCGCCGCCATGGGTTTTGCCTTCTACGCCTTTTCGCTGATGCCGCTGGCGGAGGCGGTCTCGATACTGCACACCGCGCCGCTGTTCATGACGGCGCTATCGGTTATCCTGCTGCGCGAAAAAGTCGGGGCACGTCGCTGGACTGCGGTCATACTCGGCTTTATCGGCATGATGATCGTGGTGCGCCCGGGCGCCGAGATGCTCGCCAGCGGCAGCCTCTACATGCTGACCGCCGCGTTCCTGATCGGCTGCACGACGATCATCATCCGCCACCTCGGCAAAATCGACGATCCCGTCTGCATCACCTTTTACTTCACCATGACCGGGGTGGTTGTCAGCATCGCAGGTATGGCGATCCAGGGCTGGATACCGCCCTCGCCGGCAGACCTGTCGCTGCTGGTCACGGTCGGTCTGTTCGGTGGCATGGCGCAATACCTGATGACCCTGAGTTACCGGCACCTCGCGGTCGGCATCGTCTCACCGCTGAAATACCTGACCATCGTCTTCGGCGGCTGCATCGCCTACCTCGTGTGGGGCGAAGTTCCCGACCTGCAAAGCCTGGCCGGGATCGGCATTATCGTCGCCAGCGGTCTTTATACGCTGCACCGCGAGCTGGTGCTGGGCGCCAGAATACGCTCATGATCGATAGCCATCATTTGCGCGCCTACCTGTTGCTGACGGTAACGACCTGGTGCTGGGGACTGAATGCGATCATCAGCCGGCTCGCGGTTGGCGAAATTTCGCCGATGCAGCTGGTGACGTTCCGCTGGCTCGGCGTGGTGCTGATACTGCTGGTGTTTGCGCGTCAGAACATCGCCCGGGACTGGCCGATTTTGCGCAACCACCTGCCGTTCCTGGGTTTGATGGGCAGCTGCGGTTTCACGCTTTTCAACGCGTTGTTTTACGTCGCCGGCCACCACACCACGGCCATCAATATCGGTATCCTGCAGGGCTCGATCCCGGTATTCGTATTGCTCGGCAGCCTGCTGGTGCTGCGCCATCCGATCAGCCCGGTGCAGGGCTTCGGAGTCGCGCTGACGCTGCTCGGGGTCGTCACCGTCGCCTCACGGGGGCAGCTGGGCAACCTCGGAGACCTGGCGGTAAACCGTGGCGATCTGTTCATGCTGATCGCCTGCTTTTTCTACGCGGCCTACTCGGTAGGCCTGAGCCGACGCCCCAACGTCAGCGCGCTCGGCCTGTTCGCCGTGATGGCCGCGGTCGCCTGGCTGGTTTCGTTGCCGCTGGTGGCGTTCGAAACCTACCAGCAGGGGTGGATCATGCCGACGCGACTGGGATGGATACTGGCGCTGCTGGTTACGCTGCTGCCGTCGCTGATCGCGCAGATTTTTTTCATCCAGGGGGTGGGGCTGATCGGGCCCGGGCGCGCTGGGGTATTCGTCAACCTGGTGCCGGTGTTCGCGTCGATCATGGCGGTGATATTCCTGCGCGAGGTTTTCGAGTTCTACCATGCGCTGGCGCTACTGCTGGTGCTCGGGGGCATCTGGCTTTCCGAGGTCGGCAAGCCCAGGCCGGCGGTAAAAGCCCGGCCCTAGCCAGTAGCCGGGGTTTGCAGGAAGGCTAGTCGGCGCTGATTTCGAGCGTGACCATGCCCAACGACTCCATCACTTCGAATACCATATCGTCGGCATGCTGGCAGGCGCTCGCGATCTGATCGAGCGAAAGCGCGCCCATATCCCAGTTTTCGATATCGTCGAGAATCGTTTGCGTTTCATCGTGATCCAGCGGCGGCACGTACTGGCTGAGACAATTGGCCAGGTAAATCAGGTGGGTGGCATGACGATGGGGGCCGTCGTGCACGGTTTCGTGGTGCATGCCGGCGCAATCCACCAGCATTTGCGGCAATCCCCAGTGCTGCATCAGGGCCTCGCCGACGGCGGTATGCGACAGGCCGACCTGCCTGAGCTCGGCGCTAAGAATGTCGACGCGCTTGTGAATCATGTATTCCTCGGCCGCCAGCATGCGCTCGGGAAACCTGTTGATCAGCAGCAGCTTGCCGATGTCGTGCAGCAAACCGGCGGTAAACATGGCTTCAGGTTCGTCGATCTGCCGGGTCTGCTGCGCCAGCTGGCGGGCGATTATGGCGGTCTTGATGCTGTGCTGCCAGAACACCTGCATCGAAAACGCCGGATTGTCGCTACCGCTGAAAACGCCACGCAGCACCGAGCCGATCAGGATGTGCTTGAGCCTTTCCCGACCCAGCAGCGAAACCGCCTGGGCGATCGACGAGACCTGGTTGGGCAGGCCGTAAAATGCGCTGTTGACCATTTTCAATACGCGCGTCGTAATCGCCGGATCGTTTTGCACCGTGTCGCCGATCTGCTGCACGCTGCTGTTTTCGTTTTCCAGCTGCTCCGAGACGCGTAGATAGATTTCGGGCAGGCTGGGCAGGTCCTGGCCCTTGCCGATTAGTTGCTCCAGCGTAACCGGCTGGTCGAGTTTCTGTTCTGCATTGTGCATAGTGTCTTTGAGCATAGCAGAGAATATTTGCCGCATAGCGTCGGATATCTGACGCCACGAGCGGGGAGTTTTTGACTATGCCGAAACCTTTGCGGGCAGGCTGAATTCGAAGCAGCTGCCGGTACCAATGCCGTCGGATTTAACCCATATTTCGCCGCCAAGGCGCTCGATAATGCGCTTGACGATCGCGAGCCCGATACCGGTGCCCTGCGTGTTGCTATCGAGTCGCTCGAACAGGTTGAATATACGATCGCGGTACTCGGGAGCAATACCGATACCATTGTCCCTGACGTAACAAATGATCAATTCCCCCTCATGCGCCGCCCCGATTTCGATCACCGGGTTTAACTGGTCACCGAGGAACTTGGTTGCATTGCTGATCAGGTTCTGGAAAACCTCGGTCAAGCGTTGCGGCGACGAGATGACGGTCGGCAGATTCGGCTGGATCCTGACCGCGACACCCTGCTCACCGATCTCGCGCGCTACCAGCTTTATGGCGTCGTCGACTATATCGACCAGAGACACCTGCTGCGCCGCTTCGTCGGACAGGTTTATCCTGCTCAGGTTGAGAATGTCGTCGAGTAGCTTGCTCATCGTCGATACTGCGTTCCTGATCTTTATCAGGTCATAGCGCATCTTTTCGTTATCGCCCTGCGCCAGATCCTTTTCCAGGAATCCGGTAAAGCCCTGAATCGTATAAAGGGGGCTCTTGAGATCGTGCGAAATCGTGTAGGCATAGCGCTCCAGCTCCTCATTGCGCGCTTCCAGGTCCAGCATCAGCAGTTTGCGCTCCCTCTCCACGGTCTTGCGTCGACGGACTTCCTCGTGCAGCGCATCGCGATCTTTTTCGCTTTGCTCCAGTGCCTTCATGGTTCGTACCAGGTTACTGTGTCGATCCCTTAGCTGGACAATTACGATCGCGAACAGCGTCAGCGTACTGACTAGAGTTCCACCGAGGGTCAGGTAGATCGCTATACGAGTATCTCTTATCTGGTTTTCGCGAACATCGACAATCCAGGCACGATTCAAATGGGTATCGATCATGAACCTGTGGATCGGATCGGCCATTTCCCTGAATTCGTCGAGAAAAGACTGCGGTAACGACAGACGGTCACTTACCGCACCAAATACAGCCTCCTCGTGTTTTTGCACCAGCTGCATTGCGGCCGTTACCGCCGAATCGAAAGACTCGACATGCTGCAAGGGTCGACTTTGACTGCCCTGCTTCATCAGATCGATTCGGCTCCAAAGCACGTCGTACTGCGTCAACAGATCGTCCGGTTTCAACGTCGGGTCGCCGATGGCGTAGCGCCACAGCATCGAGTCGAGGATATGGTATTCGCGCTCGAAAGAGACAACCAGCCACAACGCGGCCTGCGAGTTGTACTGGGCCAGGTCGGATTCCTGCCGCATCTTCAGGAATCCGTATGCCGTGGCCAGCGCGAACAGCACTACCGCGAAGACCAGCAGCACGTAGGTCCACAACAGCACCGGGCGTCTGGAGTCGAACGCCGCGCATATTTTAGCCTGTTGACTGGAGCCGTCTGCCACGGTAGTTATCGCGATATGCTGAAGAACAGTTTAAGCTCGTCCGGATGGCGGCGATATGTTCATCTATTTAATTACGATTTCAGAAAGCTGCCAGACCCAACGATCGGTAATCTGGTCGGTATCCAGTTCCGGATAAGTCTCGCGCGGGTAAATAATCCAGATGGGACCCTTTTCGCGCACCCGCATGTATTTGCCATTTTGTTTCAGCGCAAAAAGTACCGGGTAGTTGCGCAGATCTGAAATCGGTATCGACACCTGGTAATCGTTGATCGCTCGCGCCGCGATCGTGTTGCCACTGGCCCCGACCACATCGAGCAGCTTGCTGCCGAGCACGCCATTGAAAACCTGCCGGCCGTCGGTCCAGGGCGTCTCCAGCGCGAGTTCCGAATCGCCGAGCGCTTCCAGCATGTCGCGGTCGAATTCCGCCCTGTCGCCAGCGTTGGTATTGGTTATCTTTCCGGACACCGTCAGGATGACCCTGCCGGTCGGAGCCTGCAGCGCACCCGCCATTGCCGAAACAGGCATCAGCGCGACACCTAATACCGGTATAACCAGCTTGAAGAAAGTCCTGAATTTTATTGTTGCTCCCTCACCCCGGTATAGTTCACGCCGATCGAAATTATAGTCGAAGATGTTGCAGTTTAAACGAGTATGGGCGCCCCTGAAACAGGATTCAGCCTGCGAATTCAGATTTTCTGGTAGGTACGGACTTCTTTATCGACAACCCAGTGCCTTACACTGGCCTCGAAATCGGCGAAATGCGCCGATGCCAGGTGCGCATCGAACGCAGCTCTGTCGGTATAGACCTCGTAAAGCAGCACGAAATTATCGCGCTCGGGATCGATACAGACGTCGAAAACCCGGCAACCCGGCTCCTGCTCGAGCGAATCATTCGCCTGTTGCCGAACTCGCCGCTTAAAATCTTCCGCGTGCCCTGGCTGCGCGGTAAATTCGACAATGACGACGTACATGGCTGATTCTCCCGCAAGCGCCTGCGGCCTGAACCCGGACCGGGCGCGACAATTTGACCTGGTCGCAAGCGCTGTTCGCAGTCGGCCGACGTTCATAACATCTGCAGCAATTCGCGGGTTAGCGCGCGCGTACCCATATGACCACCGAATTCGACCGGTTGCAGCCTGTTTTCGGCAAATCCGCGATAAACCGTCGCGTCGATCAGGCGCGCCGCGTCGGCAAGTCCCGGGTTGCCCATCTTTTCGGCAAGGTATTCGAGCATCAGCGCGGCGCTCAGGATCGCCGCCAGCGGGTTGGCCCGGTCCTGGCCCATGATATCGGGCGCGCTGCCATGGGCAGGCTGAAACAGCCCCGTCGCGTCGCCGATCTCGGCGCAGGCGGCCATGCCCATCCCGCCGACCAGGCCGCCGGCCAGGTCCGACAGGATGTCGCCGAACATGTTTTCGGTCACCAGCACGTCGAAATCCCAGGGTCGTCGTATCAGGTCCAGCGCCTGCGCGTCGACGTAATTGTAATCGGTCCGGATATCGGGGAATTCGGGCGCTATTTCATCGTAGATTTTCCGGAAAAATGCCATCGACGCGAACACGTTGGCCTTGTCCACGCAGGTCAGCATCCCCTTGCCGCCGTGCCCTTTTCGCCTGCGCGCCAGCGCGAAACCGAAGCGATGCAGTTTCTCGGTGATAACGCGGGTAATCCGCAGCACGTCGCGCGCCTCGCGGTTGTCGATGACCTCGCCGCGGCCGTGCACCGCGGCCGAGTAGAACAGCCCCTCGGTCGATTCGCGCAGGATCACCAGGTCGATCTCGCTAGCGCGCGGGTCGGCGAGGCGCCGCGGCGCGTTCGGATAAGCCCTGACCGGGCGTACGCCGGCGTACAGCTGGTAGCGCTCGCGCAACCGCAGGTGCGGCGAGATCTCGGTGCCGTCCTCGTACCGGACGTCGGGCAGTCCGATCGCGCCGAGGAAGATCGCGTCGGCCCGTCCGGCCGCCGCCTCGCCGCCGGGTTCGATATCGCGCCCGGTTTCACGGTAATACCCCGCACCGGCCTGAATCTCCCGGTAACCTGGCCGGATATTGCCGGTCTTTTCCAATACCCTGTCGACGATGGCGAGCGCGGCGTCGGTTACCTCGACGCCGATGCCATCCCCCTTGATCAGCGCGATTTCGATAGTCGGGTCTGCCACGGTCGAATCTGTCAAATCGTTTGATACCGACAGGATAACCTCAAGTCCTGCAAATGTATGCCCGCTGCGCTTACCGGTG
>JAOTTY010000398.1 GCA_029864185.1 Gammaproteobacteria bacterium | reverse complement strand
GGCCCTTGCTGCGGCCCGCGATCACAATGACTTCGTCACCTTTTTTAATCTTTTGCATTGCTCGTATCCTGAAACTTAAAGCACTTCCGGCGCCAGCGAAATAATCTTCATGAATTTCTCGCCGCGAAGTTCACGGGTTACCGGGCCAAAAATACGCGTGCCGATGGGCTGCAGGTTATTGTTCAGAATAACCGCGGCGTTGCCGTCGAACTTGATCGCCGAACCGTCCGGGCGGCGTACGCCCTGCGCGGTGCGCACGACGACGGCGTTGTACACCTCGCCCTTCTTGACCTTGCCGCGCGGGATCGCATCCTTGATGCTGACCTTGATAATGTCGCCAATCGCGGCGTAACGACGCTTGGAGCCGCCGAGCACCTTGATGCACTGGACCTTGCGCGCGCCGCTGTTATCGGCGGCATTCAATACTGTTTGCATTTGAATCATAGTTTTTTTACCCGCAGGCCCTAGTTGGCTTTCTCGACGATCTTGACCAGCTTCCAGGACTTGGTCTTGGAAATCGGTCTGCACTCGGTGATCTGCACGGTGTCGCCGATCGCGCATTCGTTGTTTTCGTCATGAATGTGGAACTTGGTCGACTTTTTCATGAACTTGCCGTAAATCGGGTGCTTGACCCGACGTTCGATCATAACCACGGCCGACTTGTCCATCTTGTTGCTGACCACCGAACCGGTCTGGATTCTTAAGACTTTTTCACTCATCACGCTTTTTCACCACGGCTCTCGTTCATTACGGTTTTGACACGCGCAATGTTCTTGCGCACCTCGGTGACCTGGTTATTGCGCACCGACTCCGGATTCACGCCGCGCTGCATGCGCAGGTTGAACTGCTCGCGACGCAATGCGAGCAATTCCTCGCGCAGTTCCTGTTCTGTCTTACCACGTAGTTCTGACACGTTCATTACATTACGGTCCTGGAAACAAATGCTGTCTTGAACGGAAGTTTGGCCGCCGCCAGGCGAAACGCCTCGCGCGCGATGCCCTCGTTGACACCTTCCATTTCGTAAAGCACACGACCCGGCTGGATCTTGCAAACCCAGTACTCGACGTTGCCCTTACCCTTGCCCATACGCACTTCCAGCGGCTTCTTGGAAACCGGCACATCCGGGAACACGCGGATCCAGATCTTGCCGCCACGCTTGATATGGCGCGTCATGGCGCGACGCGCGGCTTCGATTTGACGCGCGGTAATCTTGCCGCGCTCGATCGCCTTGAGGCCGTATTCACCGAAGCTAACCTTGCTGCCGGTCGTCGCCAGGCCGCGATTGCGTCCCTTGAACTGCTTGCGAAATTTGGTTCTTTTTGGCTGTAACATAACTCGCTTCTCTTACTTGGCCGCCTGCGGGCTACCAGAGTCCTTGTTTTCGAGATCGAAAACTTCGCCCTTGTAAATCCATACCTTGACGCCGAGGATGCCGTAGGTCGTCAGGGCTTCTGCAAAACCGTAATCGACATCCGCACGCAGGGTATGCAGGGGCACGCGACCCTCGCGGTACCATTCGTTGCGCGCGATCTCGGCGCCGTTGAGGCGGCCCGAAACGTTGATCTTGATGCCTTCGGCACCGATGCGCATTGCATTGGTGACCGAGCGGCGCATCGCGCGGCGAAACATGACGCGGCGCTCCAGCTGGGAGGCGATGCTCTCGGCAACCAGCTGCGCGTCGAGTTCCGGCTTGCGGATCTCTTCGATGTTGATCTTGACGTTATTGATATGCACCGCGACCTGTTGCGCAACTTCGATACGCAGCCTTTCGATGTCCTCGCCCTTCTTGCCGATGATAATGCCGGGACGCGCGGTATGAATCGTGACCGCGATCGACTTGGAGGGGCGCGAAATCTGGATGCGACTCACCCCTGCCTGGGCCAGCCTGGTTTTCAGGAATTCACGAATCTTCAAATCCTCTTCGAGGAATTCCGCGAACTGTCCTCCGTCCGCGTACCATTTCGAGGTCCAGTCGGTGGCAATACCGAGACGGAAACCTGTTGGATGAACTTTTTGTCCCATGTTTGCCTCTTTAACTATCCGCGACGGTCACGGTAATGTGACTGGTGCGTTTCAAAATTCGATTCCCACGACCCTTGGCGCGCGCGCGCATGCGCTTCATGGACGGACCCTGGTCCACGAAGATCGACGACACCTTGAGCTCGTCGATGTCGGCACCATCGTTATGCTCGGCGTTGGCGATCGCCGACTCGAGCACCTTGCGCACCAGCACGGCGGCTTTCTTGTTGCTGAAAGTCAGCAATGTCAACGCTTTATCGACCGGCATCCCGCGCACCTGGTCTGCAACCAGGCGGCATTTCTGCGGCGAAATCTTGGCGTGACGATGTTTAGCACTGGTTTCCATTTGCCTTACCTTTTCTTCGCTTTCTTATCGACGATATGGCCGCGGTAGGTACGCGTCTGCGAAAACTCGCCGAGCTTGTGACCGACCATGTTCTCGTTGATCAACACCGGAACATGCTGGCGACCGTTATGGATCGCGATGGTCAGGCCAACCATTTCCGGCACGATCATCGAACGCCGCGACCAGGTTTTGATCGGGCGCTTGTTGTTGGTTTCAACCGCTTGCAATACCTTGTTCATCAGGTGCTGATCGATAAACGGGCCTTTTCGGAGTGAGCGTGGCATCAGTTATTACCTCTTGTTCCGACGACGCACGATCAGGTGGTCG
>JAOTTY010000144.1 GCA_029864185.1 Gammaproteobacteria bacterium | reverse complement strand
CCGAGAACCAGGGCCGTAGCTTCAGGGTCGAGGGCAGTCGTCGCTTCGGCGCCAGCTGGAAGGGAACGCTGGAACTGCAGACTTTCTCGAATATCGATGCCGGTGATCCGCTCGCGGCGCTGCAAAACGACGATTACCTGCTGCTCGAGATGGCTTACTATTTTTGATACCCGCAGCTGCGTGGTCCCGCGCCAATGGTTTCAGGCCCCGTTATGCGGCGGTCCGGTATCTGTTAAAATTCCCCGCAATACCGGGCTCGACAAAAATTCATCGGAATACCGAGAGGTTAAATAACTTGACTGACAGCTACCCGCTCGATCAATACATCGAGGATCTAAGGAAAATTACCGCCGAAACTGCCGACGAGGACCAGGTCCTGGCTCGGGTCGGGCCGCTGGCGCAGCGCCTGGTTGCCGACAGGTCGTGGCTGCAGCCAAAGCATTATCGGGCCGACGAGGTTCAGGGCTTCGGCGTGCATTTGCTGCACGAAGAGCCCGATCATTCACTCGCCGTGCTGGTGTTGAGCTGGTTACCCGGCCGCGGCACGCCAGCGCACGATCACGGTACCTGGGCCGTGGTCGCGGGGGTCGAGGGGGTCGAGCACAATGTCCGTTACAATCGTGTCGACGACGGCAGCCGGCCCGATTACGCCGAACTCGAAGTCAGGCACGAGTTCGACGCTGCCGAGGGCGAGCTGGTGTGCATGAAGACGGGCGGCATCCACAGGGTGACGAATCAGACCGATCGGATAACGCTATCGGTACATACCTACGGTTGCCATATCAACCATACCCAGCGCTCGCAGTTCGATCTCGCTACCCGCGAGAGAAAGGAATTTATCGTCCGCGTCGAGTAGAGCGTGAGAGTCACTACCAGCGCGTGCTGTAAAGGTACTTGATCAGCAGCGTATCGAGCGTCGGAAACAGGTCCTGTTCCCGCTGCAGGCCGACCGCTTCGGCGGGATTGCTGTCACCCCGCTGCGTATAGTATTCCATCGCGATACCGTGGCTGCCGCCGTTATCCGCGGCGAAGCCGTACTTCAGCCCGACCGTGACCGCGTCGAACGCGGCGACCCGAGTGTCGGCACTGGCGTAATCGGGCAGCGTTTCGCTCGCGACCAGGTTATAGCGGAAAAAGTCGGCCTGATGCTGTTGGTAGAGGCGCAAATGTGGCTGCAGGTACGACTTGCCGGCCAGCCGGTAGCGGTAGCGCAGGTCCAGCGCGGTGGCTTCGATACCCCAGTCGTCATTGCTGAGGCGCAGCGACGCATCCAGCACGTCGCCGGTGAATTCGCGTTTGTAGGCGACGTAAAGCGTGTCGAGGTTGCGTGTGGAAGGCCGGTTCTCGAAGCGATATTCGAGGGTCGCGCCGAGGTTTGCCGGATTCTGGTCGTCGATCACGCTGAGCAGTTTGTAGGGATCGTTCAGGTAGCCGCTGAAATGTGACTGCGTGAAACGAAGCTGCAGCAGCGAGTGGCGGTCGATCACCTGGGTCAGTCCGATGCTGATTTCGGCGGCGCTGCGGGTGTCGGCCGCATCGCGTCGATTCTGCAGGCTGCCCGCCGGCGTCATCGGCGCAAACGGCAGCGGGATATTGCCGACCGGATGCACACGGTTGTATTCGCCGTAAATACCGAGATACAGGCTGGTGTTGCGTCGATCCAGGTCCCATTGATAACTGTTGCCGAAACCAAAGGACAGGTAGTCGAACTCCATCGACATGTGGCCGTCGTAGCCTATCGCGAAGTCGCTCGAGAACTGATCCCTGTACCCGCCTTCGATTGCAAGACGGGTATCCATGTGAGTGCTGTCAGCCGGTAACTGGTTGGCATCGACCCAGTAGCTGCCGTTTCCCGAGGATTGCGTGAAGGTTTGCACGACGTTGGTCGAGGTTGCACCGTTGGGGGTTGCCCCGGTCAGGGTGTCGATCTCGACACCGAGTGTAACTTCGTCGCCATTGGCGAGTTCGCGGCGAGCATTGACGAGGAATTCGATGCCGGTGTTGCGGTCCTGTTCGATGTAATTCATCAGACCCAGATCGATATCCCAGGGCTCGGCGGCGGATATCGCCGGCGGCGTCGCCAGGCCGAGCAGGGTGCAGGTGGCGCAGGAAAGCGCCGGGCTAATGTTTTTCATGCCTGCCGTGATCTATTGCGCCTGCCCCCGATAACGGCATAACGACTAGTTGCATCCGCAGCCGCCGCCGGCGAAACCCCTGCCGCCGCTGGTTCCTTCCTTGCTGAAATAAAAATGGTCATCCAGCGCGAGGTCGATGTCGCGGTCAGAAAACTGCATCTCGGGTAAAGCCAGGGTTTCACGTTGCCAGGCCTCGACCCCGAAGCCCTGGCAGGCGCAAACGGCGCAGCAGAGCACGGCCAGCAGACAGGCACGCGGTGCCCGGTGTTTTGCGATGGCGGGTGCGCGCGGCGACAGCTTAACAGGGCCTCAGCACCGCGGCGCCGGTCAGCTGGCCGCTGCGCAGGGCGTGCAGCGCCTGGTTTGCCTGTTCCAGCGGAAATTCCTCGATACGGGTTTGCACCGGCACCTTCGGCGCCAGTTCGAGAAAATCGATCGCGTCCTGGCGCGTCAGGTTCGCGACCGAGCGCAGCACCCGTTCACCCCAGAGGATATGGTAGGGAAAAGACGGGATGTCCGACATGTGGATGCCGCCGCAGACCACGATGCCGCCCTTGCGTACCGCGCGCAACGCCGCCGGCACCAGCGGCCCCACCGGTGCGAAGATAATTGCGGCATCGAGTTCGACCGGGGCGGTCTGGTCCGAACCGCCGGCCCAGGCGGCCCCGAGTTCGAGCGCAAAGCGTTGCGCCGCGGCGTCGCCCGGGCCGGTAAACGCATAGAAATCGCGCTGCTGGTAGCACGCGACCTGGGCGACGATGTGCGCCGCCGCGCCGAAGCCGTAAATTCCGAGCCGTTTCGACGCGACGCCGGCCATGACCAAAGAGCGGTAACCGATCAATCCGGCGCACAATAGCGGGGCCAGCTCGGCGTCGGAAAGATCGCCGCGTAACGGAAAACAGAAGCGTGCGTCGGCAACCGTGACGTCGGCGTAACCGCCGTCGATCTGGTAGCCGGTAAAGCCGGGCGCGTCGCACAGGTTTTCGGCACCCGAGCGACAATAGCTGCAGCAACCGCAGGTATGGCCAAGCCACGGGATGCCGATTCGATCGCCGATACCGAAACCTTCGACACCCTCGCCCAGCGCGCTGACGCTGCCGACGATCTCGTGCCCCGGGATTATTGGCAGCCTGGGCTCGGTCAAATCGCCGTCGACCACGTGCAGATCGGTGCGGCATACGCCGCAGGCCATGATCTTAACCTGCACCTGTCCAGGGCCCGGCTGCGGATCCGGCCGCTCGATCAGCCGCAGCGAGGTTCCGGGTTTTTCGAGGATCATCGCTTTCATGCGCTTTTCACCCGGGGTTTCGTCTTGCCGCTGTCCTTGCCGGTAATGCCGGCCGTCAGCGCGAAACGCATCGCCTCGTCCATGCTCATGTTGCACGGCCGGACATCCTGACTTGGCACCAGCAGGGTATAACCGCCGATCATGTAGCTCATCGGCAGGTATACCAGCACGGAGTCGCGGTTGCGAAACGACTCGGGCAACCGCTCCGGATTTTCCTGGGTGACGAAGCCGATGACCTCCATGTTCGCGATTCTGACGATTACCACCCGTCCGAAACTTTCTTCCTTCGGTGAAAAGAAATCGAACAGATCGCGAATCGCGCTGTACACGGTCTTGATGATTGGAAGGTGATAAATAATGTTTTCGCCGAAGGCGAACAGCTGGCGCACCAGCATCGCCTTCATCAGCAGCCCGACGCAGAACATCAGCACCAGTCCGGCGATGGTACCCATCCCGGGAAAGTAAAATACCTCGGGCAGAACGTATCGCAGGGCCGTACCCATCACCCTCTCGGAGGTAACCACGAGCCAGTAGAGCAGGTATACCGTAAGCACAACGGGCACCAGGGTAAAAAACCCGGTGATCAAGGTGGTACTGATAGATTTGAACATGGTCCGCACCCGCCGATTCAGATAATCATGATTCTACCAGTTGTCAACGCCATCCCGAATTCCGGGGACACAATACTTAATTCCGCAATAAAGTATTGTGTCCCCGGATTGTGGACGGCTATCCCAGCAAGATGTCGCGCACCTGTTGATATTTTTGCCGTGTCCGTTCGATGATTTCGGGTGGAATCGGCGGTGGTGGCGGCGTCTTGCCCCAGTCGAGCGTTTCGAGGTAATCGCGCACGAATTGCTTGTCGAAGCTCGGCGGGCTGATGCCGACCCGGTACTCCTCGGCGGGCCAGTAGCGCGACGAGTCGGGCGTCAGGATTTCATCGATCAGCACCAGTTCGTCGTTGCGGTCGATCCCGAACTCGAACTTGGTGTCGGCAATAATGATACCGCGCGCACGGGCATAATCGGCCGCCAGGCGGTAGAGCTGGATGCTTTTTTCCCTGATCCGGCTGGCCTTTTCGGCGCCAATCCTGGCGACGACATCGTCGAAGGTCACGTTGATATCGTGATCGCCGACCTCGGCCTTGGTCGACGGTGTGAATATCGGCTCGGGTAGCTGCGCCGCCTGCTGCAGCCCCTTGGGTAAATCGATGCCGCAGATTTGACCGCTGGCCTGGTAGTCCTTCCAGCCGGAGCCGATCACGTAGCCACGAACGATGGCCTCCACCGGCAGGGTGTGCAGGCGTCGGACGATGATCGAGCGGGTTTTCAGGCGCTGGAAGTCCTCTGCGCCGACATAGTCGCGCAAGTCCAGGCCGGTCAGGTGATTGGTCATCAGGCTTGCGGTTTTTGCAAACCAGAAGTTCGACACCTCGGTCAGCAGTTCACCCTTACCCGGTATCGGTTCGTTGAACACGACGTCGAACGCGGACAGTCGATCGGTGGCGACGATCAGCATGTGGTCGTCATCGATGGCATATATATCGCGTACCTTGCCGCGCGCGATGAGCTCCAGATTGTCGATATGGGTTTCGAAAATAGCGTCGTTGTTCATGGCCGCATCCAGGATTCAGGTCCGAAATCATAGCATGGGCGATATCACTAAAAATCACTCAGGGCTGATTTTTTAAACTGTTTCGCGCTATAATCGCCCGCTTTTTTGGGATAACCCGGAGCAACTCATGTCGAAGCCAGAAGTGGCGGTGGTAATGGGCAGCAGCAGCGACTGGCCCGTGATGCAGCACGCGGTGGAAACCCTCGAGCAGTTCGGGGTCGAATTCCAGACGAAGGTCGTGTCGGCGCACCGCACCCCGGACCTGCTCGCCGAATTCGGCAAGACCGCTGCGGCTAACGGCTTCGCCTGCATCATCGCCGGCGCCGGCGGCGCCGCGCACCTGCCCGGCATGCTGGCCGCCCACAGCACGCTGCCGGTGCTCGGCGTCCCGGTACCGACGGATCACCTGCGGGGACAGGACTCTCTTTACTCGATCGTGCAAATGCCCAAGGGCGTGCCGGTGGCGACCTTCGCGATCGGCAAGGCCGGCGCGATCAACGCCGCGTTGTTCGCCATTTCGATGCTTGCAACAACGAACCCGGCGCTGGCGCAGAAACTGGCCGGGTTCCGCGAACGGCAGCGCGACACGGTGCTAGAAATGACCTTACCGCCGGCGTAACAGGATGGCGATTCTGCCCGGCAACACGCTCGGCATGCTCGGTGGCGGGCAGCTCGGGCGCATGTTCGTGACCGCCGCGAGGACCATGGGTTACGACGTGATCGTGCTCGACCCCGACCCCGGCAGCCCTGCCGGCGATCTGGCCAGCGAGCATCTCGCGAAGGACTACGACGACACCGGGGCGCTGGACTACCTGGCGCAACGCTGCGCGGTGGTGACCACCGAATTCGAAAATATCCCAGCGCTAACGCTGGCCTACCTCGCCAGATCGGTGGCGGTGCACCCGTCGGCGAGCGCGCTGCATATCGCGCAGCATCGCAAGCAGGAGAAAGAGTTTTTCCGCGAGCAGGGCCTCGATACCGCGGAATTTGTCGCCGTCGAAAACAACGACGACCTTGAGGCCGCGCGCGATTTCGATTTTCCCGCGATCCTGAAGACCGCGATGCTCGGTTACGACGGCAAGGGGCAGGTAGTATGTGAAAGTTTCGATGACCTGAAGCCCGCATACGAGCAAATCGGCGGAAAGCCCTGCGTGCTCGAGCAGCGCATCGATCTTGCCTGCGAGGTTTCGGTCGTGCTCGGTCGGTCGACCAGCGGCGAGGTGACCTGTTTTCCGATCGCCGAAAACCGTCATGCCAACGGTATTCTCGATATGAGCATCGTGCCCGCGTCGATTTCGCAACAACATGCCGCGGCGGTAATCGACGCTGCCACGCGCATCGCCAACGGGCTCGATTATCGTGGTGTACTCGCGGTAGAGTTTTTTATCTCGAGCGACGGTCGCGTGCTGGTCAACGAGATGGCGCCGCGCCCGCACAACTCGGGTCACTATACACTGGATGCCTGCGAAACCTCGCAGTTCGAACAGCAGGTGCGCATGGTTTGCGGCCTGCCAGCGGGTTCATGCCGGCTGCATACGCCGGTCGCGATGTGGAACCTGCTCGGAGATGTCTGGCCCGAAGGCGGAATCCCGGACTGGGAGTCGGTGCTCGAGCTGGAACATGCGAAGCTGCATCTTTACGGCAAGGCCGAGGCTCGCCCGGGGCGAAAAATGGGGCATCTCAACTGCCTCGGCGAATCGCTCGATGATGCGCTCGAATTGCTTGAGACCGTGCGCGCTATTCTGGGAGTAAAATGATCGCCAGCTGCCATTGGTCCGTATTTCAGGGGCAGAGTTTGGTCGTCGGGTATCTTTATTGTTGTTTGATACGAGGGAAAAATTTATGTCAATGTTGAAAAAGGCTGGTTTACTTTTACTGCTGGGTTGCTCGACCGCCTGGGCTGCAAATCCCTTCTGGCTGGAGGGCAGAACCGACGATCGCTACGAAATCACGGTTTATCGAAGCGCCACCTGCGGCTGCTGCAAGGGCTGGATCGAGCACCTGCGGGCGCATGATTTCAGCGTCAAAGATGTTACCGTCGACGATGTCAACAAGTTCAAGCAGCAGTTCGATGTCCCGGCGCAGGCGGCATCCTGCCATACCGCGGTCGTCAACGGCCTCGTCATCGAGGGTCATGTTCCCGCCCAGGATATCAAGCGCGTGCTTGGCGAACAGTCAGATATCCGACTGTTGGCAGTGCCGGCGATGCCTTCCGGGACTCCGGGCATGGACACCCCGGGAGCGCCGAAACAGGATTTCAACGTCTACTCTGTCGACCGCGACAATAATGCAAAGATTTACCGCAGCTACCGCGATTATTGACCTGATCCCTAACCTGCTGCGACGCGGGCTATCTGCGCAAAAACCGGGGAACAAAAGGCCAGCCTGGTCGCGTATTTCCCGGCTCGGAACAGGCGTGCTGCCAGGTAACTCGCCACCGGGAGCACGGCGCCGTAGCCCGGCAGCGCGACATTTTGCCACGGCATCCAGCCGGGTAGCACGAGCTGGCAGGCCGTATCAACGTGAGTCTCGTGCATTATTCCGATGTCGAAGACGCAAATCATTCTACTATTTGATGCCGCGCGCGACGGTGTAGGTCTTGCCCTGCTTGATTTTTTCGTAGTGGCCGAAGACTTCGCTGAAGCCGCGCTTGAAGAACTGCCGCAGGCCGGTAATCGTAACGATGTAGAAGGAACCGCCAGGCTTCAGGTAGGCGAGCGCGTCGAACAGGTAAATATACAGCATCTCCTTGCCGACCTTGGCGGGAATATTCGACACGATTACGTCGAACTGCTGCCGGGGCACCTGGTCGAACCCGTTGCTTAGCAGGCTGCTCGCGTTTTCGATTCGGTTGTGGACGCGGTTGCGCTCGGCGTAGGCGACGGCGACAAAATCCTTGTCGACCATCAGCGTGTGTCCCCGCGGCGCTGATCTCGCCATGCTCAGCCCGAGGACCCCGTAGCCGCAACCGAGATCGAGGCAGTCGTCGGCCTCGTCCAGTTCGAGATGATCGAGCAGCAGGCGCGAGCCATCATCGATGGCACGCGGAGAAAACAGGCCCCAGGTGGTGTAAAGCTCGAGCCCGCGGAATTCGATCAGCAGGTCCTGGCGGATTTTTCGATTGTATTCTTCGAGGTTATTAAGCACGGATTCAGCCCGGTTTGTTAAGCTAACCGCAGCTTTACATCGACATATGGCTTTGCAACAATGGCGCGGTCTGGAAGGCGCCATTATCCATTGGCGATGTCGAATTTACCACCTGGGAGCTCGGGTTTATGAGATTGGTACCCATCTTCTGCCTTGCCGCGGCGCTGACCTTCGGCAGTGCCGCGTGGGCGGATGCTGACGCGGGTCGATCCACCTACGCTGCCAGGGGATGCATCGGGTGTCATGGCGCCGGCGGCGTCAGCGTGGTATCGACCTATCCGTCGCTGAAGGGCAGAAGCGCGGAGTTCATTCGCCAGAACCTGACCGAGTTTCGCAGCGGGGCAAGAAAAAGCGCAGTCATGAATGCGATGGCGGCGGGACTGAAAGACGCGGATATACAGAACCTCGCCGATTACATCGCCAGCCTGAAATAGCAGGAAGTCAAAACCAGGTATCGGAAAGCCGGCTTGCGCCGGCTTTTTTTTGCGGTCTGGAAGGCAGCACCATCTGCGTCGAGAGGTTGCGGATGGCGCGCGCCGGCGTCATCAGGATCGCGGCCGTTACCAGCAGGCAGGCCAGCCATTGCACCGTACCGATCGTTTCTCCCAGCAGGTACCAGCCGACCAGGAACATGGTTGGTAGTTCGACCGCGCCGGCGACGGCGGAGCGCGCCGCGCCGATTTGCGGTGCGAACGTGGTATAGATCAGTTGCGGTATCAGCGCAGTGCCCAGCGCGAGGCCGACGACCATCCACAGCTGCTCTGATGTTTGCGGGAGTACGGTGCCGGGGGCCGACAGGATCAATAATGGCAGCAGGCTGGCGGAGGCGCCGGTCGAGAACGACGCCACCCGGGAAAGCGCGCGGATCGGCGTGAGCTTGTGAATCAGCACGTTGATACCGAAACCGAAACTGATCGGCGCGCTCAGCGAGATCAGCATCGCCGGTAACTGATGCACTTCGATCGCGGCAGGCGAACTGGCCAGTATCGCCGCCATCACCACCATCAGCGCGCCAGTTATCCCGCGTCTCGACGGCAGGTCGCGAAACCAGATCCAGCCGATGATTAGTGTAAACACCGGGTAGGTCATGTACAGCACGCCGACGCTCCCCACCGGCACGGTGCGCAGCGCATAGACGAATCCAATCCAGCCGAGCCCTACCGAGATCCCCGACAGTATGCCCCAGGCCACGGTTTTATAGTGCTCGCGCGGCACCCGCAACAGCGGCAACAACACGATCGCCGACAGTCCGTAGCGATAAAACGCGACCGCGTACGAGGCCATGCCTTCGTCGGTCAGTGATTTGGCAAAGTAGGGAATGCTGCCGAAGCAAATACAGGCCAGCACGACAAGGCAGGTCGGCAGCAGGCTGCCGCGTTCGATGGGAACGCTGTGTGCGATATCGGTCACTGTTTGACTCGACTCCTGCGCCAGATCGATAAAGCATATGCGCCGGTACCCGGAATGCCAGGCATTTTTTTCGATCGGCAACCCGACAAAAATCGATTGCCTGCGCCACGGGCCGGCGAGGGTTATTGATTTCCGAGCTTGAGGATGTGGAACTCGATATCGAATACGTGCTGGTCGTGCAGCCCGAGCTCGCGCAGCGCCGCGGCCAGGTCCAGCAGGTAGTCGGCGTTGGTGCCGCTGGGCCCCTCGGCGCGATAAATGTGCCGCGCGATTTCATATTCGCTGGCTTCGCCGAGATAAGCCTCGTTGTCGGGCGTGGCGATGTAGGTCAGCCCGGGCGCATGGCTGCCGTCGTCGAAGGTCATCTCGGTGGCAACGCGCAGGTAGCCGTTTTTTTCGCGGATGTCGAGTTGCCTGAAAACTGGCGCCTCGACGAGGTAGGCGAGTCCGCCGCAAACCGCACCAGCTTCCTCGATCAGCGTGACGACCCGGCCCGGATTTTCCTCGGTGCCGCGATGATCGTGCGAACCCTGCCAGAAACGGCGACTCCAGCCGCGAATGCTCGCCGGTCGTGATTCCAGGTAAGGAAAATCGACGAGGTATATCAGCGACCCGTAGCCGAACAGCCATACCCGCTGGTCGTCTTCGAGCCGGTGTCGGCGCTGATTTTCCTCGAAAGTGTTTTTGCTCATGGTTATGCCCCGTTCCCTGAATTTTGTAGCACAAGATTTCAGGGCTGGCCAGCCACGGGCCGTGGATAGCACAGCGCCGCGACAAGATAACAGGTCAGCGCCGCCAGCACGACCAGGTTGAAGCCGAAATGTATCGCCAGTAGCGACGCCAGTATCGCGCTGATCACCGAAGCACAGCCATTGATTCCCCAGGCCCAGGGCGTTAACGCGGGTGGCCCGATCGCGATCGCCGACAGCCCGAGCGGAAAGGGTATCCCCATGCAGAATCCGAGCGGAAGGATCAACCCGATCGCAAGCAGGACTCTCGATGGAAGAGGCCAGCCGCCGGCCGACTGAATCAAGGGTCCGAGCAGTAACAGGTAGGCGCTGCCGAGCAGGACGATAGTCAGCACCGTCGCCTCGGCTGCACGCCGGGCGTTCAGGCGGCCGGCAAAGCGTTGCGCGAAGGCGCTGCCGACCCCGGCCGCCGTCAGAAAGGAGGCCAGCACGATCGCGGCGGCGTACAGCGGGTGGTGCAGCAGCAGGATGAACTTCTGTAGAAACGAAATTTCGATCAGCAGGAAGCCGAGGCCGAGCGCGGCAAAGTACAGCAACACCCTGCCGTTGCCGAAATCTGCTGCGGTGCTTACCCTGTC
>JAOTTY010000397.1 GCA_029864185.1 Gammaproteobacteria bacterium | reverse complement strand
TTTAACTATACTGGCAGACAGGTAATCGGGAACATCGAAATGAGCCAACAGTATGAGTTTGACGTCGTCATCGTCGGATCGGGCACCGCGGGTCTCGCGGCGGCGCTGCATCTGCCCGCAACGCTCAAAATTGCGATTCTTGCCAAGACAGAGTTCGAGCAATCGTCCAGTTACTGGGCGCAGGGCGGCATTTCTGCAGTTCTCGATCCGGACGACACTATCGAATTGCATGCGCATGACACGATTGATGCCGGCGCCGGGCTGTGTAACGAATCAATCGTCAATTTCACTGCCGCGCATGGCGCGGAATGCATTGCATGGCTGGCAGATCTCGGCATGCCATTTTCTCGCGACAATCCCGAAATTCTCGATAGCGCGTATCATTTGACCCGCGAGGGCGGCCATAGCAAACGCAGGGTAGTGCACGCGGCCGATACGACCGGCATGGCGATGCAGCAAACCCTCAGGGCGCATATCGCAGAGCGCCGCAATATCAAAGTCTTTTTTCAGCATGTCGCGGTGGACCTGATCTGCATGGAAGGCAGTTGTGCGGGGCTTTATGCCTTCAATCGATCCAGCCAGCACGTCGACGTATTCCAGGCGCACAAGACAATTCTGGCCACCGGCGGTGCGAGCAAGGTTTATCTCTACACCAGCAATCCCGACGGCTCCACCGGTGACGGTATCGCCATGGCCTGGCGTGCCGGTTGCCGGGTCGCCAACCTGGAATTCAACCAGTTTCACCCGACCTGCCTCTACCACCCCGAAGCGAGAACTTTCCTGATTACCGAGGCCGTTCGCGGCGAAGGCGGAAAATTGTTGCTACCCGACGGCGAACGATTCATGCCGCGTTTCGACCAGCGCGCAGAACTGGCCCCGCGCGATATCGTCGCGCGCGCAATCGATCATGAAATTAAGCGGCTCGGCATCGACTGCGTATACCTCGACATCAGCCATAAGAGCCGCGCCTTTATCAAGTCGCATTTCCCCGCTATCTACCAGCAATGCCTTAAGTTCGATATCGACATTACGCGACAACCGATTCCGGTGGTGCCCGCCGCGCATTACACCTGTGGCGGAGTAATGATCGATATCGATGGGCGTACCGATATTCCGGACCTCTATGCCGTCGGCGAGGTGACCTATTCCGGCCTGCACGGCGCCAATCGCCTGGCCAGCAATTCGCTACTCGAATGCCTGGTGTTCGCGCGCGCGGCGGCGCGCTGCATTGCCGGCAAAATCGATACCGCAAGGGCCTCGCCGGCGCTGAAGCGCTGGGACGAGTCGCAGGTGACCGACTCCGACGAAGATATCGTCGTGTCGCATAACTGGGACGAACTGCGCCGCTTCATGTGGGATTACGTCGGCATCGTGCGCACCAACAAGCGGCTCGCGCGCGCGCTGCATCGGACCGAGTTGCTGAAGAGCGAAATCAACGAGTATTACGGCAACTACAAGGTGTCGCCCGATTTGCTCGAATTGCGCAACCTGGTCGTGGTCGCCGAACTGATCATCCGCTCGGCGCTGGCACGCAAGGAAAGCCGAGGGCTGCACTTCACCCTCGACTACCCGGAATCCAGCGATGATTTCCTTGCGCCGACGATCCTCGATCCGCGGCAGTCGCAGTCCGCCCCTGCCAGACTCGCCTCCATTTAGCTGGCAGGCCAAAAAAAGCTCAATTTGCGGCATCACCTGCGCTTACCGTTTTCGCATGAGGTTTTCGACGGTGATAGAATGATTCGATGTTCGAGCAGCACACGATAAGCATTCAGACCCAGGGCCGCGCAACGATCGACATCACCGGCGAGATCGAACAGCTGCTGCGGCATTCGTCGATCGACCGGGGACTGTGTCACGTTTTCATTCATCACACCAGCGCCTCGTTGATCGTCACCGAAAACGCCGACGTCGACGTGCGCCGGGACCTCGAGAATTACATTGCCAGGCTGGTTGTCGATGGCGACCCTGCTTATCTGCACGACCAGGAAGGTGCAGACGACATGGCCGCCCACATTCGCTCGGTGCTGACGCAAACCGAGATCACGATACCGGTAAGCTCCGGCAGGCTCGCGCTCGGGACCTGGCAGGGGCTTTTCCTTTGGGAACATCGCTACCGCGCCCATAAACGCAACGTTACGGTTACCGTAACCGGTAGCTGAACGGCCACTGGAGGTTTTGGCAGTTTGATATTGTCATCCCGGGATAAAACCGGAGAATGAATCCCACGACGAATAAACCATAGAGGGGAATCCATGAAAATCATCCTGTTAGGGCCTCCCGGGGCCGGTAAGGGCACGATCGCCAAGGCGCTGATGGAGCAGGACGGATCGGTACAGATATCCACCGGCGACATCCTGCGCGCCGCGGTCGCCGCGGGCACCGAACTCGGCAAACAGGCCGAGGCCGTAATGAAGGCGGGCGACCTGGTTACAGACGAGCTGATCATGGGCATCATGGAAGAAAGGCTGCAGCAGGAGGATTGCAAGAAAGGCTACCTGCTGGACGGATTTCCACGGACTATTCCACAGGCGGAAGCGCTCAAGGTGCTGCTCGAGAAACTCGGCGAAAAACTGGATTGCGCGCTGGAACTCGATATTCCGCGCGAGGTCATCATCGACCGGCTGACGACCCGGCGCACCTGCACCAACTGCGGGGAAATCTACAACGTCAAATCGAAACCCCCGAAAGTTGATGGACTGTGCGATGTCTGTGG
>JAOTTY010000143.1 GCA_029864185.1 Gammaproteobacteria bacterium | reverse complement strand
ACGTTTTCTGCGGCTCCGAATCCTTCCTGCTGGCGACGTTGCGCCATGGTGGTAAGGGCTCGATTACCGCGACCGCCAACGTCAACCCGGCGCCGATTTCCCGACTTTACCGCGAGCATACGGGTAACGATGCCGATGCGCAGCAGGAAGCCCTGAACGAGGTGCGCGGCATGTTTCAGGGTTACGTGATGATTCCGGGTATGAAGGCTGCGATCGCGCACTTTCAGAACGATCCGGAATGGTTGCGGGTGCGCCCGCCGCTCGACGAAATGGCCGGTGTCGAGCGAGAACGGCTGATCGCATCCTTGCAGCGCATCGGATTCGAAATGCCCGGCCTGGTCGGTTGAAGTTCCCGGACAGATGTTCGATACCGGGGGCGCGCGTAACTACGGGCTACGTTTAACTATAATCGCCAGCGCCCGCCGCAACTCGTAGATTAAGCTGCCCGGTCATTCCCCGCCGAAGGTAGCGGTCAGGCGAAGACAACCCAGGTCGTGGCGATGTACTTGCTGCCCGATTGCAGGGTTTTGCCGCGGTGTAAATGCGTCCAGAAAGGCGGGAACAGAACCAGCTTGCCGGTCTCGGGCGCAATCCGAATATCCTGGTAGCGGAATTCGGTCTCGCCGCCCTGGTTTTCGAGGCTGTTCAGATACCAGATCGCAACCAGCTGCCGCAGCGCGAACTCGTGGCTGCCACCGTCGATATGCCAGTGGTAATATTCGCCCGCGTCGGTGCGCTGAATGGCGTAGCCGTTGTCCTTGAACGGGCCTGCAAAAAACGGGTAATACTGCTTGAATTCGGATAGTGCACGGTTGAGCGAGCGAAACAGTTCCCGATCGAGATCCCGCCAGTGCGGTTTGCCGCTGAGCGCGAGGTCGGTGGAACGCTTTACCGAGTCGTCGTAGTCCATATTCTGGCCGATCCGCCCCGGATACTGCTCGTCCCGGCATTTTTCGAAGCGGGCGATCATTTCGGCGCAGACGTCCCGCGGCAGGGCCCGGGCCTGCTCGAAAACAAAGCTGCCTGGTTTGACTTCGAATATTGTCTTTTGCATGGTCCGGTAACCGCGATGAAGTAATTCTGCCCGGCGATCCCGCCTGGACTGCAAGGCAAGAATAAGTCGCCGTCGTGGCGTCCGACATACCCATATTGGGTAGAGTTTTTAACGCCACAATCGGGATATTATTCGCGCAACAAGTTTATAGTGACACAGGTTTTAACGTCCTGGCCAGGAGGAATCATGTTGAGATATATAACCTCGATATTGCTCGCCGCGTTGTCGATTGCGCTGCTGACGACCGCACCGGCGAGTGCAACCAATTCGGATATTGCCAAGGAACAGCGCTGGGCGGAGCAGGTGGTCGACGGTTTGCTCGATGGCGACGCGGCCTGGTTGCTCGACGATATCGGGCACGAGTTCCTCGGCATCATCACCGAGGGCGAGGCGAGGTCAGAGCGGGCCGTGATCCTCGTGCACGGTATCGGCGTGCATCCGAACTGGCCGGACGTGATCTACCCGTTACGCGAGGGGTTGCTGGCGCAGGGCATTACCTCGCTATCGATACAGATGCCTATCCTCGAGAATGACGCGGACCCGCGCGAATACGGACTGCTGTTTGACGAGGTTCCCGGCCGCATCGACGCGGCGCTGGAATATCTCGATGACCGGGGCTACCGCGATATCGTGATCGTTGCGCACAGCATGGGCGCAAGCATGGCCAGTCATTACCTCGCGCGGGCGCAATCCGGCGCGATCTCTTCGGTCGTATTGATCGGTATGGGCCCGGGGATCAACGGCACCGAGAACATCGCGTCGCTGGCAAAAATCAGCGTGCCGGTGCTGGATCTATACGGCGGCCAGGATCTGGAGCAGGTTCTGGCTTCCGCCGCGGATCGAGACGCGGCGGGCAAAAAGATCGGCGCAGGCAATTACCTGCAGGTCAGGGTTGCCGGCGCCAACCATTTCTTTCAGGGCCACGAGGCGGAACTCGTGCGCCAGGTTACCGACTGGCTGGAAGCGCGCTAGCGTTTTGCAGACGGCATTTCCGGGCAACATGGTAAGAGTCAAGAAGCGCTGGAACCGGCAGTCCGGCTCGAGGACGCTGGCGCAGATGGCGAATGCCATCGGCGCGACCATCTGGAAACTCGCGGCCAACGCCGTGCTCAACCTCGAAAACGAAAATTTCGAAACCGAGACCCAGGTTCAACGCATCGAAATCATGGAGGAAATCGTTTGTTATCTGGTTCACATCAGCGATCGTTTCGTCTACACCCGCGCCAATCAGGACCAGCGTAGCGAATTTATATCTGCGCTGGCCGCGGATATGGCGCGGATGCTCGAAGACAGTCGGGTGGACGTGCAGGGCGCGGGCGAGTACCGGACAGCGTTTATCGACAAGCTTAACCGGCGCTCCACGGATTATTCCGGTTTCGGATACAGCGACGAGGAGGGCGCCGGGTTTGCGCTGCGCTGCCGTCTCGGCGACCGCGTGCAGTCCACGATGGGCGCGCGCGACAATAGATGGATACCGGATTACGTGGTCGGGCGCGAGGCGCCCGAAATGGAAGCAGCCCTGAAACGTTCCCTGTTGGGTCTGGTTGTTTTCGATTCCTAGGCTTTCACCCAGTCCGCAAAGTTATCGGTAGATTTCGCGCTGCCGTCCTCATAGCCGGCCTCGTAGGCCTCGGTGAGGCGTTGTTCCTCGCGCTTCGGGTGTCCGAGGAAGCCGCCTTCCCACCCAAGAATGTATTCGTCCTGCACATTCATTTCTTCCATCTTGGTTATAGCGTCTCTATAGGCCTGGTTCATCAGTAACTCCCTGCAGTGTTCAAGGTAATTCAAGTTCCCGCGGCGATACGGTCGGTGTTAATCGGGTCCGTCACGCGCATCATATATTTCGAAGTCAAAAGATCGGAAAAGGCTAGCAAATAAACGGCGGGATCGGTATATCCCAACTAGTCATCTTCGCGCATCATCAGGTAATACTGGTATTTCATCGTCACCGCGCTGCCCGCGATGATCGACAGGATAGTCAGGATGGAACCCAGCGCCAGCGTCGATACCCCGGAAATTCCCTGGCCGATGGTGCAGCCCATCGCGAGTACACCGCCCAGTCCCATCAGGATGGCCCCGACGATGTGCATGAAGAAGTCATTCCAGGACACGAACCATTCGATTCGAATCCTGCGAAAAATAAGCGTGTACAGGAAGGAACCGAAGACCACACCGGAGACGGTCGCGACGCCAAAGGTCAGAAAGGTCGATGCAAAGCCTTCCCTCAGGTACTGCGCGACATGGCCGGTGGGACCGATGAAGGTGAGCGACTGGGCGCCGGTAAAAAAGGGGCGCTGATCCATGAAATCAAGCTCGTCGAGCAGCGTTTGCCCGGTCGGACCGGCGGTGACGTACCAGGCGATTACGATCAGCGCGCCAATTATGACACCGGCGCTAACGAGCTCCAGGTTGGTGCGAAAATCGCGCGAGCGCAGGATCCAGTAGAGCATTGGCAAACCCGCGAGCAGGGCAACGATTAGCCCATGGGTCGCGCCCCAGTCGATCCCGGCAAGGCCGAATACCACCGCGGCAATATCCTGACTCGGGATATCCTGCAACGAAAAATCCACGCTGACCGGTAGCATCCATTGCAGGAAACCGAGGTAGCTCAGGTTGGTAAAAAGCATCCACCAGGCGACGATGCCCATGACGATCAGCACCACCAGCGACTTCATATTGCCTTCGCCGAGGCGTACCAGGGTCTTGTTGCCGCAGCCACTCGCGAGCGTCATGCCGACGCCAAACATCAACCCGCCGAGCAGGTGTCGAGGCCAGATAAAGTTGGCGCTGCGATACGGGGGATTCGAGGTTGCGTTGCTGGTGGTCAGTGACAGGTCGATCAGGCTGTAATATTCAAGCATGCCAACCCCAAGTATGGCGGTTACCACCGCAAGCATCCATGAGCGCATCCGATTCAGATCGCCCATGTTGACCCAGTCGGAAACTGCACCCATGGTGCAGAAATTGGCCTTGTTGGCGATCGCGCCGAAGACGATCGACAGGCCAAAGGCCCACAGCAATGATTGCGTGTATAGATTGATGTCCATTTATCCTGATTTCGCCTTGTTCAATATGAGAAGGAGTTAATCATCATCACTTCCGGCCAGCAAAGCTGGCTCGATGCCTGTGGGCTCGCGGTCAGGCTAGCTTCGACAGGACCCGTGGCGCGGAAGTTGTTGAGGCTATTCCGGACACAGGTATCGAAAAGTATTTAAACCTCTCAACACGGAGCAGCAGTCACATCGATGCAACTGCTGCCCCGGGGAACGAATCTGATGAAACCGGTACCTTCGAATTATAGACTACGGTTATATCCCAACACGAACTCGTACTGGTCCATTTCCAGTTCGATTTGCTGTGCCGAATCGAAGGTATTGCTGCCCTTGACCGACACGCTGGGAGCATACATCGCCGCGAAGCTGAGCGCGCTCTTGGCGTCCAGCTGCTTGGTGAAACCGAAGGTAAGGGTCTCCTCGATCACGCCCGGTGCCAGGATATTGAACACGACTTCCGATTCCGGAATCGGCTGCTCGCTGACGCTGACGCCGACACGCCAGGTCATATCGCCGTCCTGCCACTGGTAGCCGACCTTGACGACCTGGATGTCCTGCCAGCCGAAACCGGCGCCGTTGCTGCCGCCGAGACAACCCGGCCCGCCGACTCCTGGATTACAGTCGGTAAAAAGCCTCTGAAGCGGATTCGACACCGAGGGTACGTCTTCGTAATTGATCTGCTGCAGGTCGACGACCAGTACGCCGTCCTGGCCGATATCGAACGCGGCGCCGAGGGTAAGATTGGAAGGAATGTCGAAATCCCCTTTTTCGGCAAACAGACCCGCGTAATCGTCGAATTCGCTCATGTCGATTTCGGGCTGGTACGCGGCACCCAGCCGAATCCCCGGTGAGACCTCGGTCTGTATGCCGAGGCGGATACCGATGCCAGTCGAGGTATCGTGACCGTTATTGCTCAGGCTGTTCGGATCGGTGGAGAACGGGGCGAAGTTCGCCAGGCCGTCGGCTTCGAACCTCTGGTAGGCGACGATACCGCTGATACCCCAGGACGTGGTCGAAGATAGCCTGGCCGAGTAGGTCGTGGCGATAAACAGCTGTGACAGGTCGACGCCCGCGGTACCGGCGCCAAAGGTTCCAGGAAGCTGCGCGTTTGTTCCGCTCGGGGTTCCCAGGATCGCCACGCCGCCCTTGTACTCGGTGTTCATGCCGCCGTTGCCGAAAACCGAGATACCGATGCTGCTGTCGGCGTCGAGTACCCAGTTGTAGCCGAATTGCGGGATCAGGAAGAGTTCGTTATCGCTATCGATGCTCTGATTGCCGTCGCCGATGCTGAATGGGCAATTTGCTCCGCAGAGGGTGCCTGGCGGAACCGATGGGCCGCCTACAGATGAGTAGCTGCGCATCGGCGAAAACAGGCCGGCGCCGACGTCATAACGGGCACCCTGCGAGACCATACCGGCGGGATTGTTGGCTGCGGCCAGCGTGTCCTGGGAGAAGGCCACGCCCGCACCGGCGAGACCTTTTTCGGCGGTGCCGATGCCGTGCGTAAAATACCCGTTGGTTGCCCAACCGGTCGCTGGCAGCGCCAGCGAAATCAGTACCGCAGGTAAAAACTTCAAACGAGATATCGTCATTTTCGTCCTCCGCCTCGACTTATGAGGCCACTTTTTTTAAAGGCCTGGTTTTTATTGGCCTATAGATTTACGGGGCGAGGCGCAAGCCTGGACCCGAACCGTGACTCCACGGGTATACTTATGCTGTCAGATGAACAGGTTTACGTCTGACTCTCCGGCAAACTCGAAAAAGGTCGCCGCGCCGGCGTAGTCGATGCCGTCGATGAAGTCGCTAGGCTGCATGTCGAACAGGTCTACCGTCATCTGGCAGGCGATCAGCCTGACATCGGCTTCCAGGCACAGTTCGCGTAGCTCGGCGACGCTGGCGACGCCCTTGGCTTTCATCTTGGCTTTCATCATGCCGCTCATCATCGCCTCCATGCCGGGCAACGCGGTGCCGAGGTTCGGGAACCACTTGTCCATGCCCATCGGCATCGGCATGCCGGGATTACCGAGCGGAGAAACCTTCAGGTTCAGGTCCTTCTTGAGCAACTGCAGCCCGTAAAAGGTAAAGAAGATCTGGGTTTCGTAGCCGAGCGCGGCCGCGGTCGACGCCAGGATGAAAGGAGGGTAGGCCCAGTCCAGGGTTCCCTTGGTGGCAATCAGTGCCAGTTTTTTCTCAGACATGGTTCAGCTCCGGAACGGATTGGAAGGCTGACGCGGATGGGCTCAGGCTTTCTTGATGTAGTAGTGGTACTTGCCGTCGGCTTCCGAACTTTCGAGCAACTCGTTACCCGTCTGCTTGCAGAAGGCATCAAAATCCTTGACCGAACCCGAATCGGTGGAAATGACGTAAAGCACTTCTCCGCTATTCATCTTGGTCAAAACCTTTTTCGATCGAAGGATGGGAAGTGGACAGTTGAGGCCGGTGGCGTCAAATTTTTCGGTGTATTCGGACATATCGAACAGATTCCCCTGCTGTGGTTAAGCTGCAACTATACATGACAGGCAAGTGTTTTAAGAATATCGAGCAAACTTTACTTGATCTGTATCAAACGCGTGATACATCGCTTTAAAAAACCAGAAGTGACAAAGATAGATTAATTATTGTCTCGAGAAAACTGCCCTGTTTGATAGTTTCCTACCCCATTGGGGATAAAAAAATGCCGGGTCGAATAACCCGGCATTTCCGTGCTTCGCTTGGGTAACGATTGGCGTTATTTCCTGGCACCCGGCCCGTTGACCGCGAGGCCGTTACTCATGTAGGTGTGAAAGTACTCGAGCGCCCGGTATTCCTCGCTCTGCGCCGGGTAAGCCTTGGCGCGGACCTGCTCGTTACAGCCGCCGTAACGCCGATGCGTGGTGCCCATTCCGCCCCACTTGGAACGGTACACCGGAAAGTGCGTCAGGTGACCCAGGGCGGGGCTCAACAGATCGGCGCGGACCATGTTGCCCGCATAGAACTTGTGGCAGTCCGCGCAGGCCATGTTGAGCTGGCCGCGCTTCTGGTAGAAGTGCTTCTTGCCGCGCTCGTAAGCCGCGAGCGCGCGCGGATCGTCAGGGATCTTGATATCGAAGATTTTGCCGCGCGAGGTGTAGGCCATGTAGGCGGAGATATCCGCGATCGGACCCCGCTTCCATTTCAGCTGCTTTTCACCATTGGCCTCGCGGCAGCGATTGATCGCCAGTTCGAGGGTGATGACCTCGCCGAGTTCGGTATCGAAGTAGGGGTAGTTCTGGCGTATGCCGATGCCCCCGTTTTCGAAGCAGCTGGCGTAGGTCTTGCCGTTGGCAAATGGCTTGTTGAACAATTCCTCGCCCGCGCTGATATTCAGCTCGTAGGGCGGAAATTCCTCGATCTCCTGCCACTGCTCGCGCGAAGCCGGGTCGATCGAGTAAACGCCATTGATGTAATCCTCGAACGGGGTCCCGGGAAAGCGCTGCTTGTAGTAATCCCGGAACTCGGACAGATCCTGTTGCGGTGTCGCCATCCCGACCAGGGGTACTGCTACCAGGCAGGCGATCGCCAGGGCTAATAGTTTTTTCATACGGATTTTCCTCCTCAGGATTATTTTGCCACCGGAACTAGCTGATGCTGGCTTCGGTGCTGTCGCTGCCGCCCTTGTTGTCTACCCAGCTGACCTTGATCTTGTCGCCCGACGCGCCGCCCTTGAACTTGAAAGAAAGATAGGGATTTTTGGAAATCGCGCCGCCCCAGTTCGCGGTCATGACCAGTTTGCCGTTGTGCTCGGCGGTCACTTCCGTGATGTGGTGGGCGGGTATTTTCTCGCCGGTTTTGGAGTCTTTGCGCAGTCCGGTCTCCATTTCATGGTTCATCAGGGTTTTAACCGTGGTGACGCCATCTTGTGCTTTTGCGCGTATTTTGATAGCCATATTGTGTTCTCCGTCATTCTGTTCAGATATTAACCGCCGCAACCACCGATGGTGACCTTGACTTCTTTGCTCGTCGAATAAAGCTTGCCGTCCGCTTTTACCACCGCGATGACATCCGAGGTCTTGGCCATTTTGATTCGGGTCGAGATGAATGGCTCGCAGGCCGGAGTCAGGTTATAGGTAGAAGTGAGCGGGGAAACGTTGCCCGTGGATATGATCGCGATCGAATCGATGTTGCCCATGTCCGCGGACACGGTAATCGGTACCACGGCGCCGTTTTCGGCGATATCGGGCGCTTTCAGCTTGATCGCATCCGATGCGCTGTGCTGATCGGAGCCCAGGGACGCCATAAGCGCGCCGTTCACGTCTTTTGCGTCGAACGCGGCCTTGACATAGGCGCCGAGTACGCGTTGCGGGATCAGCACGCCGGTGCCGATGGTTGTTGCGGCAACGCCGACAAAGGTCGCCGTTTTAATAAACTTTCGACGTAATGAATTCATAATTTGTTTCCTCGTGTATTTTGAAAGCGGGACTAGAGGCTATGGATAAATTCCGTTACCAGGTCGACTTCCTCCTCCGTCAGAACGGCGTGTTTGCCGAACGGAGGCATGATGGAATTCGGATTCTTAACCGTTGGATCCCAGATCTGAGCGCGTAGATCGGCCTTGTTGGGGAAGCGGGCTTTCATCGCGATCAGGGGCGGACCGATATTGCCGGGCAGCGAACCGCCGGCGATCATGTGGCAGGCCAGGCAATTCCCTTTCTTGCGATCGAAGGCGACCTTCTTGCCGTCTGATATCGCATCGGCGCTGGCGACAGACATGCCGCCGAAAAGAGAGATACCGCATAACAGTGCCAGCGATAGCGCTCCGCTGATGATTTGCTTCATCGACATATTTCTAGTCCTCCTCAAGACCAATCGTTATTCGCCATACTCTACCGAGTATTGGCAGTTGCATCAAATATTTGCTGAATAATTCAGGCATACTTCGAAGGTTGAAAAATAACTTAAGCGCGAGTCGTAATGCCATACCCCAATATGGATAACCTTGCCACAGCTATGGTTAGGGCTTACCGTGGTTGGCCTGGCTTGTATGCCCTAGTGGATATTTGCTATGCCGTTGCAGGTTGGTAAGGTGAGCTCCGGTTAGCAATTCCGTAAAAATCTTTTCGTCGGAGGGGGATAATTTATGTCGTTTCGAACGGTTGCCATCATAGCGCTCATGTTGTCGATTCATTCGCTTCCCGCGGCAAGCCAGGAAAATTGCGCTCCCGGGGACGCAAATTGTGCGCCGCCCGCGGTAAGCCCCCTGCAAAATCCGTTTTACCTGTTTCCGTGGATGGCGAATACCACACCGGCCCTGTCGGCCGAAATCAATGCCCAGGGATTATCCAGCGAATGGATGAATATGCAGTGGATGATGATGATGGCGAACCATTTCATGAACGCGCCGATCGATGAAGCGACCCGTTTCGGTATTCTCGACGCGATGCTGCGAGCGGCCAATACCCAGATAATGGAGGGAATGTTCGGCGGCGCCAACCAGGGCAGGATGTGGATCCCGTCGCAAAACAGGCGCGAGATGCCGCCCAACACCGTTTCCGAGTCGCTATCCGATGAAGCCAAGCGCAATATGTACCAGAGCCTGATGATGCTAAGCCCGCTATCGCTGCGCGACATGATATCGATCATGGCAGACAAAATGCCGGTCGCCGATGATATCAGCTTTGATGATGCGGTCGATGCGATGAAGCTGCGCGCCAACGAAATCAATTTCAAGTTTGTCGGGCATAACCCGCTATGGAAGGATATCGTCGCGATCACCGGCGACGAAGCCACGCCGAGAGTCGAGATATTTAACTTTTGCGACGCCGTGGTGGCGCGCAAGGTTCTCGATTACGCACCCGAGTTTATCGTTTTTATCCCTTGCCGTATCGCCCTGATCGAGGATGGGGGCGGCAAACTCTGGGTCATGACGCTGGACTGGGACGTAAACTGGCTCAATCTGGCGCAAAATCCGAATAGCGTTCTGGACCAGGAATTGCGGGCCGAAGCGGTCAGGATTCGCGATGGAATGCGTTACATCATGGAAGGCGCCGCCACCGGCGATTTTTAGATTTATCGAATTGACGCTGTCCGGTATCGGAAACGTCACCAGAATTTTAACGAACTTCAGGAGTTCAGCATGAACATCAGTCTTACCAAACTAGTGCTAGCGATATCGCTTTGCTTTACGGCCAGTCTCGCGATCGCAGCCGATCCTGCCACCAACGAAAACGCGCCCGAACAGGCAGGCATATCACCGGCGATGCAGAAATCGATGGATCCGAAAGTCTGGACCAGGCTCATGAACAGCATGATGAGCGGAGAATTACAGGGGCAGCCGCTGATTTCGTCCTGCATCGAATGCCATACCGATGAGGATATCGCCCGCTACCAGCAGGAATACGGCGGCATGATGCATGCGATGAACCCGATGATGCAGGTCGCCAACCCTCAGCTTTACGGTAATGCCGCGAGCGGCATGATGGCCCCGATGACAGGTATGATGGCGCCAATGACCGGCATGATGAACCCGATGACGGGCATGATGATGGCCCCGATGACGGGAATGATGAATCCAATGACGGGCATGATGAATCCAATGACGGGCATGATGATGGCGCCCATGGGGATGATGAATCCGATGACGGGCATGATGATGGCGCCGATGACCGGCATGATGCCCGGGATGCAGGGAATGCCGGGTATGGGCATGATGCCCGGGATGCCGCAGATGCCGGGTATGCCGCCGATGGGCATGATGCCCGGAATGCCGCAGATGCCGGGTATGCCGCCGATGGGCATGATGCCCGGAATGCCGCAGATGCCGGGTATGCCGCCGACGGGCATGATGCCCGGGATGCCGCAGATGCCGGGTATGCCGCCGATGGGCATGATGCCCGGGATGCCGCAGATGCCGGGTATGCCGCCGACGGGCATGAT
>JAOTTY010000142.1 GCA_029864185.1 Gammaproteobacteria bacterium | reverse complement strand
GATACAGGTGCGCACCGCCTGGCCGGGCGCGACGCCACAGGACATAGAAAAGGAAATCCTGATCGAGCAGGAGGAATACCTGCGCAGCATTCCGAGCCTGCTGCGCATCGAAGCCACGGCGTCATCGGGCGAGGCCCGTGTCGAGCTCGAATTTCCGCATGGTGTCGATATCAATGAAACCCTGATCCGCGTCAACAACGCGCTGTCGCAGGTGCCCTCGTATCCCGATACGGTCAACCAGCCGCGCATCTACGCCGAGTCTTTTTCGAGCAATTCTTTCATGTACTTCCGCGTCGCGCCGCTCGACGGCAACCCGCGCGGGCTCGACATGGACATGATGCGCGATTTCGTTTCCGATAACGTGCGCACGCGCATGGAGAACGTGCCAGGTGTCTCCAGCGTCGAAGTCTGGGGCGGCGCCGACCGGCAGATCCAGATCCTGTTGAACCCGGCTGCGCTGGCCGAACGCGGGCTCACCGTAGGCGACGTGCGCGACGCGTTGCGGGCGCGTAACCGCGACGTTACCGGCGGCGAGCTCGAGACCGGCAAGCGGCGCTACCTGCTGCGCACCATTGGCCGCTTCAACGACATCGAATCGCTTGATCGCCTGATCCTTTCGAACCGTGCCGGCCAGGTCATCCGCCTGGGCGACGTTGCCAGCGTCCGCCTCGATCATTTCGAGATCAGCCGTGACGCGTTCGTCAACGGCAAGCCGGTGCTGTTCCTCGCGGTCAACCGTGAACTCGGTTCCAACGTCATCGAGATCAAGGACGGTATGTTCGCCGAGGTCGAGCGCATCAACGACGAGTTGCTCGAGCTGGCCGGCATGGAGCTCAGACTCAACGCGACCGACACGGTCTACGTCGAACAGTCCATCGCCACGGTCTGGCGCAACCTGTTGCTCGGCGCCGTGCTGGCGACGCTTGTCATGTACCTTTTCCTCGGTTCCGCGCGCATGACGCTGGTTGGCGTGATCGGCATACCCATCTGCACCATCGCCGCGTTCATCGGTCTGCTACTCGCGGGGCGCACCATCAACGTAATATCGCTGGCTGGCGTAGCTTTTTCGATCGGCATGACGCTCGACAATACCATTGTCGTGCTGGAAAGCATCGAATGGGAGCGCCGCAAGGGTTTGAAACGGCTGCAGGCCGCGGTCACCGGCGTGCAGAAGGTGTGGCCGGCGGTGCTCGCGTCGACCCTGACGACGGTGCTGGTATTTATCCCGATTGTTTTCATCGAGGAAGAGGCCGGCCAGCTTTACGGCGATATCGCGATAGGCGTTTCCGCCACGATCCTGGTATCGATGCTGGTGGCGATCACCGTGGTGCCGACCGCGGCGGCCAACTTCGCGCTGCACGACGAGGTCAAGGGCTTCGGCGGCGGAGCCACGGACGGCGGCATGCGCCGGGTGCTCGGTGTCGTCAACTGGCTTATCGAGACCGCTATGCGACGGGCCGTGGTGATGCTGGTGACGCTGGTGCTCTGCGCCGGCGTAATCGTAGGACTCACGCCGCCGGCCGAGTACCTGCCACCCGGCGAGGAACCGAAGGTGTTCGGACGCATGAATGCGCCGCCCGGTTACAACCTCGGCACCATGCGTGAAATCGGTCACGACGTGCAGGAGTACTTCCTGCCCTATCTCGATGACGAGCCGGAGCAATTCGCGCGTGGCGAAACCGCGGTGCCGGCGCTCGATTACCTGATCATTTCGATCCGCGCCAGCGGGCTGTTCCTGATTGCCGAGCCCAGGGACAAGAGCCAGGTCAACGCGCTGATGGACGCCATCGACGCCAAGTACAGCGAATACGCGGGCATGCGTTCATTCACCACCCGCGGGTCGATTATCACCAGTAACGACGGCGGCACGCGCAGCATCAACCTGGATATTTTCGGGCCCGAGCTCGAGCCGATCTACGACGTCGCCACCGCCGCCTACAACCGTGCGCGAGAGGTGTTCGGGAATCCGCGCATCCAGGCCAATCCTGCCACGCTGTCGCTATCGCAGCCTCTGATCGAAATCCATCCCGATTGGGACCGCGCGGCGGAGCTCGGCATCAATACCAGCGATATCGGTTTTACCGTCGCGGCGCTGACAGACGGCGCCTACGTCGACGAGTTCTTTCTCGCCGACGACAAGATCGATATGTATCTCTACAGCGACGCCGGACCGAACGCATCGCCGCAGGGCCTGGCCGACATGCCGGTTTTTACCCGTGGCGGCGGCGTGGTGCCGCTATCGAGTATCGCCAATGTGGTCGAAACCGTCGATACCAGCACCGTACGGCGCGTCGACGGGCGGCGTACGGTAACGCTAAGCATCATCCCGCCGGAGACGGTGGCGCTCGAAACCGGCGTCGGCATCGTACGCGAAGACGTGCTCGGCTACCTGCGTAGCAACGGCACGATACCGGCCAGCGTCAACATCGAGATATCCGGTGCCAGCGATCAGCTCGAAGCCACGCAGAAGTCGCTGACCGGCAACTACCTGGTCGCCCTGGTACTGGTGTACCTGGTGATGGTCGCCATATTTACCCACTGGGGATACCCGCTACTGATCATGACCACCATTCCGCTCGGGGTCGCCGGCGGCATCGCCGGGCTCGCGCTGTTGAACGCGGTCGGGGCGGCGCTGCCGATGCTCGGTTTCAACGCCGTGCACCAGCCCTTCGACATGATATCGATGCTGGGTTTCCTGATCCTGATGGGAACCGTAGTCAACAACCCGATACTGATCGTACACCGTGCGGCGGAAAACTGCCGCAGCGGCGCGATGAATGCCGCCGAGGCCGTGCGCGAGGCGGTGGAATCGCGCCTGCGCCCGATCGCGATGTCGGCGATTACGACGATCTTCGGCCTGGCGCCGCTGGTATTCATTCCCGGTGAGGGCACCGAGCTTTATCGGGGCGTCGGTGCGATTGTCCTGTTCGGGCTCGCCGGCGCGGCTATCGTGACGCTGACTTTCCTGCCGGCGATGACGGTCATGGTGCTGTCCTGGTCCCAGCGCAGGCAGGCTTCCCGTGGCTACGGCGAAGCGCCTGGTTCGAGTCTGGCCGGCGCGGCAAATCCGCAGGCGCCTAACGAGAAGGCCTAGCATGAAGGTCGAACAGCCTGCCGTTAGCGCGTCCTGTTTTTAGACCTGCGTCCGGAGCGCGGACGGAAAGTCTCGATCGCAACCGGCGTCTCGCTGACCTCGTTGTTGATGCTCACCATCCAGGCTTCGTAGCTCGGATCCAGCTTTTTAAGCGCATCGACAAGCTCGCTCTTGTAGGCGTTTTCGATCGGCGCCCCGCGTCCCGGCCAGATGCGGAACTTGACCCGGACGTAGAGCCGTCCGGACGGTGTCGTCTGCGCTTCGCCGATTTCAGGAACATCGCGCAGTATTCCCGGGTATTCCTCGACGAATCCGCGCGTAATGGCATCGATTTTTGCCGTCATCTGCTGCACCATATCTTCCTGCTGCGAGAGCGTGATATCGGCGAAACAGCGCATGTATCCGCGCGGGTAGATGACCACGCTGGAGAGCGTCCGGTTGGGGATGTAGACCTTCGCGCCGAGCGGATTCAGCAAGATCGTAAAGCGCATGCTGATGCTCTGAACGATGCCGGGCTTGTCGGCGATTTCGACCATGTCGCCGACCTGGAACAGGTCGGAAAGGATTACGGTGAGACCCGTGACGACGTCCTGCACCACGCCCTGCGAGCCGAAACCGATGGCGAGGCCCAGCACCGAGGCGCTGGCCAGGTACGCGGTCAGCGAGACGCCGAATTCCTGCAGCACCAGGCCGAGCGCGCCGAAGTAAAGCGTGAATATCAACGCGCTGAAGAACAGCCCGGCGAGCGTGCGCAGCTTGTTCCAGCGCAGCAGCGCCTCGGCCGACATCAGGTGATGGCCGATCACGCGAACACCGCGCACGGCTAAGTGTGCGGCGACGGCGATTGCCAGCACCAGCGCGATGCGTTCCGGCGTTCCGAGTTCTCCCAGCACGGAAAAATTCACGTTTTTCTCCGGCAGCATGCCACCGCGCGGCGTGTCCGTTGTTTCATGCCTGCTGCTCCCATTCTCGCCATGATATTCACAGGTAGGGCGAAAACAACCAGGCGGTTGCGTCGCGAATCCTGGCGGGCAGCCCACGGCCGTCGACACCCGCCAGCGTTTCCTGCGTCGACAGCGACCTGATGCGGTCGAAATGACTTAGCAAAAGCCCGACGAATTCCTGCTCGAATACCTCGACCACGATTTCGAAGTTCAGCCGCAGGCTGCGCGGGTCGAGGTTGGCGGAGCCGATATGGGCGTAATTCTCGTCGATCAGCAACAACTTGCTGTGCGCGAACGGGGGCGGCTGGTAGTACACGCGAACCCCGTACTGCAGCAGTTCCCACAGCATGTTGCGGGTGGCCCAGTGGGCCAGCGGCTGGTTCGACTTTCGCGGCAGTATCACGCTAACCTCGACGCCGCGCAAGGCTGCCGCCTGCAGCGAGTTGATCAGTTCCGGTGGGGGCAGGAAATAAGGCGTCATGATCGCGACGCGCTTGCGCGCCAGCGCGACCGCTCCGGTGATGATCATCGCAAGTTTGCCGAGGTCCTCGTTGGGGCCGTCGGTCACGACGCGGCAAATTGCGTCTCCAGCGCCAAGTGGAGCATGATGCGAATGGCGGAGTTTTTCGCGAGCGGCGAATAACCAGTCCTCGTCGAACACCGCCTGCAGCTGCCTGACCACGGGTCCCTCGACCTGGAAATGGATATCCGCGGTTTCGTTGCGCCGCTCTGGGCGCTGGCGCAGGTGACGATCGCCGATGTTCATGCCGCCGGTGAATCCGGTGACGCCGTCCACCACCAGCAGCTTGCGATGGTTGCGCAGGTTGACATGGATCGACGGCGGCAGGATGCGCGGTGGCACGAAGCGGGCAACCTTGATGCCTTCGCTCCTGAGCAGGCTGCCAGCGCGCGGCAGGCTGTACCACTCGCCGACACCGTCGAGCAGCACGCAGACCTCCACGCCGCGACGCTGTGCCGCCACCAGGGCGGCGATGAATTCCAGCCCGCTTCGATTGGTCTCGAAGATATAGGTCGCCAGGCAAACCGACTGGCGCGATTGTTCGATAGCCTGAAGCATCGCCGCATAGGCTTCCTCGCCGGAGAAAAAGGGTTGCAGGCGATTGCCCGCTACCAGATCGCGATGCGTAACCGCTGCCGACGACCGTGCCAGGGCGACAAGCTCCGGGTGCGCGACCAGTTCGGGCAGCTGCAGGCCCTGGTCAACATTACCGATCATCTCGGGACCTTCGAATCCGGTCCTGAGATGCCGTAGCGGTTCGCCCTTGAGCTGATGCGCGCGCGTGCGCAGGCGGTTGATGCCAAACAGGTAGTAGAGCAACGGCCCGACGATCGGGTAGGCGAAGCTGACCGCGATCCATCCCAGCGCTGCCCGCGGGTCACGCTTGTAGAGCAGGGCGTGGCCGGCGCTGGTCATCGCAAGGGCGAAGTGCGCGGCGAGTACCAGCCAGGCGTTGTTCAATAAATCGTCCACGAATCTAGTTCATGATCCCCGCTGCTCGGGTCGGATCTTTAGCGAATATGAGAACTGTTGCATCTGGCGAAATGGGGACTGTCCCGGTAAATATCTGCATGACCGAGCATATCATCTTGCTGGTTAATGACGCAGGAAACAGTAACATAACCGCCATGCTCGAATCGCTGTTGAATACTTACGGTTACCCTGTTCTGCTGCTCGGCACGTTTCTCGAGGGCGAGACGATACTGGTCCTCGGGGGCGTCGCCGCGCACCTGGGCTATTTGTCGCCAGGGTGGGTAATCGTCTGCGGTTTTGCCGGCACCCTCTTCGGCGACCAGCTCTATTTTTACCTGGGACGCCGCCACGGCAGCAAGTTCCTCGCGCGCCGTCCTGCCTGGCAGGCCCGTTCGCAGCACGTACATCGCATTCTAGAGCGTTATCCCATATTGCTTATCCTGGGCTTCCGGTTTCTTTACGGCCTGCGTACCGTTACCCCTTTTGCGCTGGGCACTAGCAGGGTGCCTTACCTGCTGTTTACCGTGCTTAACGTGATTGGTGCGGGAATCTGGGCAATTGCCATTGGCCTCGCCGGATTTTATTTCGGGCATAGCGTCGAAATCGTGCTCGGCGAAATCAAGCAATACGAACTCCAGGTGATGGCGTTTGTCCTCGTTACCGGATTGCTCACGTGGATTGTATTTCTTATGCGCAGGCGCAAACAGGACAGGCTCAGGGTTAGGAAATAAAGGGAACGTGTTTGATTCGGAGCCAGGCAGGAATCGTCACGAGGTACTTGAATCTGCAGGCAGATGAGTGGCCGCGGACTTGCGATAAAAGATGAGGAGAGATGTATGGCTTATTTCATGAAACGCTATCATCCGCCCGGTACCTCCCCGGGCACGCTGCAGCAGGCCAGGGAGGTCCCCGGAGTTCCGCTGAGGCTGTATTTAATGGATTACACGGATACGGAATTTACCGAACTCGAACTCGGGACGGCGCAAGAGGCGAGAGGATACCTCGAACGCGATACGGTGACCTGGATACACGTGCAGGGCGATGCCGAACCCGAGACCATGCGCCAGCTGGGCAAGCTGTTCGGCCTGCATCACCTCGCGCTCGAGGACGTGATCAATTCCGGGCAACGCCCCAAGGTGGACGATTACAAGGACCAGTTGTTCGTGGTGATGGCGCATCCTGTCAAGGAAAACAATCCGACCAACGTCACGATGGCGCAGTTAAGCATTTTTATCGGTCATAACTTCCTGATCAGTTTCCATCCAGGTGCAAATGATCCTTTCGACCCGGTTCGTAAGAGGCTGCGCGAACACGCCGGGCGTATTCGCACAAAAGGCTCGGACTACCTGCTCTATGCCCTGGTAGACCTGGTGATCGACGAGGGATTCCCGGTGCTCGAACTGCTCGGCGACGAAATCGAACAACTCGAAGAAGAGTTGCTGGACCGGCCGACGAAGGATTCCCTGCACCGCCTGCATCATCTCAAGCGCACGATGCTGATTGTGCGCCGGATGTTATGGCCTCAACGCGAAATATTGAACAGCTTGATGCATGACGAAACCGGAACCATAGCGGAGGAGAACCAGGTCTATTATCGCGATTGCTACGATCACACGATCCAGATCATGGACCTCGTCGAGACTTATCGTGACATGGTGACCGGCCTGCTCGATATATACCTGTCCAGCGTCAGCTACCGCCTCAATGAAATCATGCGCGTGCTGACCATCATCGCGACGATTTTTATACCCCTGACCTTTATCGTCGGTGTCTACGGCATGAACTTCGGCAACCCCGACAGCCCCTGGGCGATGCCGGAACTGCGTTGGTATTACGGCTACCCGCTGGTATGGTTGCTGATGATCCTAATTCTGGGCGGCATGCTGTTTTATTTCAGGCGCAAGAAATGGCTGTAGCGGGGGATATGCGCAGGATTCATGCTGCCTCGTGCAGAATGCTAACTGGACCGTCTATCCGGATCGAGCCGAGGAAACAAAATATGTCGCAATCGGCGAACGGTATTTACGCCCTGCTTGTCTTTATGATGTTGACTATCGGCTTTGCCATTTTGCGTTTCAACAAACAACTCGATTGATGGCGGTGGCAGAGATGATGACAAGGCAGCGCATCCCGTTCATCCGAGGTCAAACTTTCTGATCCCGTGTTTCGATTCATCCGCAACTGGCTGGACCGCCGCATTATTCGACGTTCGGACGTTACACCGGCGCAGTGGGAGGCGGCGTTTGCATCTCTCCCCCTGCTGCGGGGTCTCGACGCCGATGAAAAACGCCGCTTGCGTGAACTCGCGATCCTGTTCTGTCATCGCAAGAGATTCGAAGGCGCCCATGGTCTGGTCGTCACCCGGCCGATGGCGCTGATCATCGCGCTGCAGGCCTGTCTGCCGGTACTTAATCTGGGACTGGAGGAATACGAGGGCTGGGTCGCGGTGATCATCTACCCGTCGGGTTTCGCGCCCAGGCATGTCGTCAGGGATGAATATGGCGTGGAGCATTTCGTGCAAGTCGATTTATCCGGCGAGTCCTGGCAGTCCGGTCCCGTGGTGCTGGCCTGGGATGACGTCGAGCAGGCCGGCATCATAGACAGCTACAATCTCGTGATTCACGAGTTCGCGCACAAGCTCGATATGCAAAACGGCGACGCCAACGGCTTTCCACCATTGCATCCCGGCATGGATGCGGCCACATGGACCGGGGTGTTCAGCGCTGGCTTCGAGGACTTGCAACAACGTTGCAACCGCGGCATCGACATCGGTATCGATTGCTACGCGGCGACTTCGCCGGCCGAGTTTTTTGCGGTGGCAAGCGAGGTGTTTTTCGAGCGGCCCGGCCTGCTGTGGCAACACTATGCCCGGGTGTATGACCAGCTGCGGCAGTATTACCGGCAGGACCCGATGATCCGCCTGGGGCATCGGGAACAGGTCAGGTATGATCCGATATGCTGAAATGAATCGCGGCGATCTGGATTTTCGCTTTGGCCATTACTTGCTCGAGCGCAGGGTTTCCCAGGCCGCGAGCGCCGACAGGCCGCCGACCAGGCCGCTGAGGTAGCTCGGGATGCGCGCGTCGAATACGCCGCGCCACATCAGGCCGACGACGAAACTCGCGATCACCATGACCGCCAGCGTGATCAATAGCCTTTTACCGAGTGTCATGTCGATTCTCCTGGTAGCTTTTGGTTGGCGGCCAGCACATCGATCTTCAGATCCGGTGCGCTAAGAATTTCGATACCGCTACTGACATCCGTGCTGAACGTCATGCCCGCGTCGCGCAGCGCGCGCCAGCAGCTGATCCTGACGTCGTTGCTGATTTCGTCATAGCCGCGCTTGTTCAACTTCACGTCGAGGAAAAAGAATATTTCGTACTCGATATATTGCGCGGCGAAGTCCTTGACCATGACGTAAGGCCGCGGCTCTGCGACAACGCCATCGGTGCCGCGGGACATCTTTTCCAGCAATGCGATGACTTGCGCAGGTTCGTCATGGTAGGCGACCCCGACCGTGAAGCTGGGCCGTCGCAGACCGTCGCGGGTGTAGTTGTACAGTGGTTCGCGAAATATCTGCGCGCTCGGGACGAACACGTCGCAGGCGTCGAAAGTGCGGATATGCACGTAGCGCAGCTCTATGGAGCGCACCATGCCCGTCAGGTCTCCGGTCTTGACCAGGTCGTCGATCTCGAACGGCCTGCTGAAGGTCAGGAAAAAACCGGCAAGGAAATTTTCGCCGATTTCGCGAAACGCGAATCCGAGCACGATCGCGACCACGCCGCCGGTGGCCAGCAGGCTCGTGGCGATGCCCGAAAAACCCATCAGGCCCAGCGCCAGCAGGAACCCGACCGAGGCGATCGACCAGGTAACAAGGTTTTGCAGGAAGTGCGCGTTGGTTCGCAACTGGGCGCTGCGCTCGAGGATATTGGCAACCAGGCGCCCGCCGTAGCGGGCCGCGAGCAGGAATACGATCAGCAGCAAGAGGCCGTAGACAAAACGCGGCGCAAACCTGAGAAAGGTTTGCCAGTCGGCGCGTATGCTTTCGAGTACGTACTCCATCAGTCCCGGATTCTCACTCGTCCGCGGCAAATTCCTGTTCGGCTTTTTCCCAGGCCTTGTGCAGCGCGCCGTAGGCGGAAGAAAAACCTTCCTTGATGTGGCCCCAGGCCGCGGCCGAACTGGTTTTCAGGCTGCCGTAATACTCGGCCACGGCGGTTCGCTGCTGGCGCAGCGCCTGCAGGGTGGCGAGTGACTTTTCGCGCGCGGCCTGGTCCATTTCGTCCCAGTTTTTCGCGATCTCACGTTCCAGAACCTCGATGCGCCGGTCGAGATTATCCTGGGCCGTCTTGATTTTGCGGATCGCTTCGTCACGCTGGGCGGCGGTATAGTTTTTCAGCGCCTGCAGCAGTTCCCGGGTTTCCTGATGAATTTGCTCTACCGAGGCCTGGTCGCCTGCCGCCTCGGCGAAGCCTGGTGTGGATACCACCGGCCCCGCTAGCGTCACGAGCAGGGCCAGGCAGTAATGCTTGCTAGTCGTTTTCATCTGACGTCTACCTTCTGCCGGCAGCGAACCCGCGCGGCTACCTTTCCGCAACGGCTGGATGCCTGGGCAGGTTGCCGCTCTAGTTCGCGATTTTCGAGATGCCGTTGATCGCCGATACGCCGTCCTCGTCGGATTCGTACTCGATTTCGATACGGTCACCGGCTTTCAGGCCGCCGGGTACCTTCGATTTCATGGCTTCGAGCGCCCAGACGGTCCTGTCCGTCAGTACGATGAGGTTGGCCTTGCGATCGAATACGAGAATGGTGCCGACGGTGACGTCGGGCGCGCTCGACGAGGCCTTTTTAGGCGGTAGAATTCGAATGCCGTTGATGGCCGAGACACCGTCCTCGTCGGATTCGTAATTGATTTCGACGCGATCCCCGGCTTTCAGCCCTTCGGGCATCGCGGATTTCATGGCATCGAGCGCCCAGGCGCTCCGGTCGGTCAGTACCAGCGATTTGGCCTTGCGGTCCAGCGCGAGAACCGTCCCGTCGGTGACATCGGCGGACGCTAGCGACGCGTTCATCAGCAGCGCGGAAAAAACAACAAGCGATAATTGAGGTTTCATTATGTTCACCCTGGTAACGTTGTAGTGACGGCATTCCTGCCGTGTCATGCCACTCTGGCCCGGTCTGGCCAACTGGCGAAAGTTCGATGTCTAATCCTGTCTGATCGGATATGATCATCATAAATGACTTAGTCTGAAACTAAACCATGGCCGCATCTTGACCGGGATCAATAAAATGGAACCCTGCAATAAACTGCTAACGACAGCAACGACCGGCAATGGTATTCTTGCGCGCCGGGTATTCGGCGCCCTGTTCCTGCTTGTCGCCGCGGGTTGCGCCACCGTGCCGGCGGACTTCAGGCAGCCGGGCGTCTCGGTGGTATCGGTCACGCCGAGGCTGGCGAACAGTATCGCGCC
>JAOTTY010000396.1 GCA_029864185.1 Gammaproteobacteria bacterium | reverse complement strand
CGAACCTCGAAGTCACCGGCATCGCGATCACGCCCGAGCGCAAGCTGGTGATGGTCTGGGACAAGAACAAAGAGGAAACCCATGTGCTCGCCGAGCACGAACGAATCCAGCGCTGGCGTGTCGTCAGCATCGACCGGCAGCGGGTCATCCTGCGCCACCCGCTCGGCGGGCGCTACGAATTTATCGTCAACGAGGATGCACTGACCGATGTTGAGAACTAGAATAAAAAGCCATGAGTAACGAAAAGCAAACAGTCGGGCTTGTCGCCATATTGCTGTGCCTCGCCCTGCTGACCGCGTCCTGTGCGACGACGCCGGACGCCGGCGTCGACGAAACGGGATCCGACGTACCGGGGGCCGAGGCCTCGCAGACGACATCGCCCAGTCCGAGCGAGGGCAAACCGGACATGGCCGACGCATTCGAGATCCTGCCCGAGATCCCGACCCGCAACGGGGAAATCCAGGGCGACCTCGAGTTTCTCAATACCGCCGAGGGCAGCCTGTTCGACGTCGAGGCCTTCCGCCGCCAGATCGAGGCCGAGGAGCGGCCGACCGGGATCGTATTCAATTTCGAGGGCGCGGACATCAAGCGCGTGGTCGCGCTCGTGATCGGCCGGATCCTCAACGAGAACTACCTGATCGACCCGAACGTCAAGGGCACGGTGACGCTGAAGACAGAAAAACCGCTGAACCGCGATACCGTGTTTTACATGCTCGAAAGCGTGCTCGATCTTTACGGCGCGAAGATCTCTCGGCGCAAGGGGCATTACCGCATCTACCCGAAGGAGACCCCCGGCGCTTCGGTGCTCGGCCTCGGCGACATCGACGCGCGCATGAAACTCGGTTTCGGCTACCGCGTGGTGCCGCTCGAGTACGTCTCGGCGAGCGAAATGGTCAAGATCCTCGAGACCGTGACCGGCGAAGAACGCGACATCCGCGCCGACGACATGCGTAACCTGATCATCCTCGGCGGCACCAGCGAAAACGTCAGCAACATGCTGAACGCGATCGAGCTGTTCGATGTCGACTGGATGCAGAATACCAATGTCGCGCTGGTCCGGGTCAACCACACCGACGTCGACGACGTTATCGAGGATCTCCGGGTCATGATCGCCGCCAACCAGGGCGAGGTCGAGTCGGGCGGCGTGTTGCGGCTCGAGACCATCGAACGGCTGAACTCGATACTCGTCATTACGCGGCAGTTTTCCTATCTCGAGCGGGTACGCGATTTCGTGCGCAAGCTCGACGTGCCGGCCCAGGGCGCCGGCAGCCGGCTCTACGTTTACCCGGTCAAGTATTCGACCGCCGACGACCTGGCCGGATTGCTGGAGACCCTGTTCGACACCAAAGGTGGGCAAGAGGAAGACACCACAGGTGAAGAAGACCTGACCGGGCCGGGATCGTACCCGGTCACGTTGAGCCTGGCACTGCCCACGGAGGAGAAAGCCAAACCGATCGTCGCCGCCGACGCGCCGGCATCCGGCACCGGCGACGCTGCCGGGACCGAGGAGCCGGCAGCGGCGCAAATCCGGATCGTGCCGGTACCCGACAGCAATTCGCTGCTGATTTTCGCCACGCCGAGCCAGTTCGCCAGCATCGAGCTCGCGCTGGAACAGCTGGACACGCCGCCGCTGCAGGTTCTGATGGAGGTGACCATCATGGACGTGCAGCTGACCGGCGACCTGGCCTATGGCATCCAGTGGTTTCTCGAAAACGGCGCGGCCGGCGACAGCGATTCGGCGACGCTCGGCGACGGACTGACCTTCGCACAAACCTTCAGTTATGCCGGCGTCCGCGACGGCGGCGACCTGCGCGCGGTGCTCGGCCTGCTGTCCGCCGAGGGCAAGGTCGAGGTGCTGTCATCGCCGTCGGTGCTGGTACGCAACAATAACAGCGCGTCGATCCGCGTCGGCAACCAGCAGCCGGTCCCGACCGCGGCGTTGAACCCGGACGGCACCATCATCGCCAGTTCGGTGTCCTACCGCGATACCGGCGTGCTGCTCGAGATCGAACCGTCGATCACGTCGAGCGGTACGGTCAACGTCGAGATAACGCAACAAGTCACCGACGTCGGCGAGATCGACGTCGCCACCAGTCAGCGCACCTTTCTCAACCGTAACCTGAGCACGTCGGTATCTGTGGATAACGGCGAAACCATCATCCTCGGCGGCCTGATTCGCACCAACAAGGCCATTACCAGGAGCGGCGTGCCGGGGCTGCGGGACATCCCGGGCATCGGCTTCCTGTTCGGCAAGACGGTTACCTCCGACGTGCGCGTCGAGCTGGTCATGATGCTGTCGCCGCGGATCATCCGTAACCCCGGCGAAAACAGCGACGTGATCGAGGAATACAAGGCCAAGTTCCAGAACCTGACCTTCGATTAGCGATTCCAACAACCTGCCCCAGATCGAAAAAAGGGGATTCGCGACATACCCGGTATCGGTTTCCTGTTCGGCAAGACCATCACCTCGGACGTGCGCACCGAACTGCTGATCATGCTGTCGCCGCGAATCATCCGCAACCCGACCGAGCACAACGCCGTGATCCAGGAATACAAGGCCAAGTTCCAGAACCTGGATTTCGACCCGAACTAGATCCGCAACGGAACAAAACGGGGGCATTAACCTTTGCCGGGATAAAGGGTAATGCCCCCTTTTTCGATCGCTCATCATGCCGTGGCCACGGATCATCCGCAGCCCGACCGGGCGCAACGACGCCATCAGGGAATACCAGGGCCAGGTTCCAGAAACTGGA
>JAOTTY010000141.1 GCA_029864185.1 Gammaproteobacteria bacterium | reverse complement strand
CGATATTCGTCAGCGCATGGCCTCCGGGCCCAACCGGCATAAGGAAACCCAGCTGGCAAGCCTGGGCGAGGAATTATCCGCGCTCGAGGAGCAGCTGAGGGTCGAAACCATCGAGTTGATCGATCCGGAAAAGATGTTCGAACTGATGAACCAGCTGATATACCGGGAGTCTGGCTTGACGCTGCTTGGCCTGAAGCGTCGGGAAGTGAAGTCCGCCATTCCTCCGCTGGACGGTCAGAAGCCGGCCGAGGATCCGGGGGTCTACCGCCACGTACTCGAAATCGAGCTTTCCGGCAGGTATCCCGATATTCTGAGGTACCTGCAGTCGATGGAAAAACTGGACTGGAAGCTGCTGTGGGATGAAATCGAAATCGTCAGCGAAGACCATCCCAGGCTAACCGTCAGGCTGGTCATGTCGACCCTGTCGACGCGCAAGGAATGGGTAGGAATCTAGATGCGTCGAATTATCGCCACTTACATCGTCGTGGTAGCGCTGCTGGCCCTGGGTTTTTTCGGGTTTGGCGCGCTGGCGTCCGCGCAGGAGCCGGAGCTGCGCGACCCGATGCAGCCGCCCCCGTTCGCACTGCAAAAATTTCGCGAGGCCAGAATGGCCAGCAATCCGAAACCGGCCCAGGTCAGTGCGGCCGTTCCGAAACCGAAACCATTACAGCTTACCTCCATCCTTTATTCCCCGGAGCGCAGGATTGCGATCATCGATGACCAGATGCTATCGGTCGGCGACAGCATCAGGGGCGCCCGGCTGGTTGAGCTGACGCGCGCGAGCGCACGCCTGGTGCGTAAGGGCAAGGTCATCAACCTGAGGCTTGGCGATGGGACAATGGCGATCAGCAAGAAAGCTGTCGAGAATGAATTATGACTAGAAATCACCTTACCCTGATCCTGCTGACCTGCGTGTTGAGCGCCTGCGTTTCGACGCAGAGTCGCGAAACCTCGAGACTGAACCGCCAGAGTATCGATGACGCGCTGAACGAGGCGGCGGCGGTTTCGATACCCGACGCGGAGGTACCGCCCGCCGAAATTCTCGACGAACTGATGCCGGGCAGCGGCATTTCCGTTCCGGGCCTGGAACAGGACGTCAGGCCGGAGCCGACCTTCGACATCTCGGTGTCGAATGCGCCCGCGCGGCTGTTTTTCATGAGCCTGGTCAGGGACACCAACCTCAACATGGTGGTGCACCCCAGCGTAAGCGGCGAAATCTCGCTGGACCTGAAAAATGTAACGGTGCGCGAGGTCATGGACCTTGCGCGCGAGGTCTACGGCTACGAGTACAAGCAAAACGGCACCGGATATATCGTGCTGCCGGCACGCATCCAGTCGCGTATCTTCCCGGTCGACTATCTCAACGTCAGCCGCAGCGGCGAATCGCTGATGACGGTCAGTTCGGGTCAGATCCAGGATACCGATACCAGCTCCGATACCGGTACCAGCACCAGCACCTCGTCGACATCGACGTCGCTGAAGTCCAGCAGTATCAATACCAGGATAAACGCCGATTTCTGGACCGAATTGAAAGACACCCTGACGTCCATCGTCGGTGACGGCGAGGGGCGCTCCATCGTTGTCGACCGGCATTCGGGCCTGGTCATCGTGCGCGCGATGCCGGGTGAATTGCGCGATGTCGAGGCTTACCTCGAAAACGCCCAGGACAGCATGCAACGCCAGGTAATTCTCGAGGCCAAGGTGATCGAGGTCGTGCTCAACGATAGTTTCCAGTCGGGCATCGACTGGGCCGCGATTTCGAAGAACCGTAATTTCTCGATTGGCACCAATAGCGTGGTCGAGGGCACGGCGGGCTCTGCCGTAATCAACGCCGCCGACGACGTTATCGTATCCTCCGGCCTAGACGTCACCAATACGCCTTTCGCAAACCTGTTCGCGGTGGGCAGTTCGTCGAATACCTTCGGCGCCCTGATTACGCTGCTGAATACCCAGGGTGACGCGCAGGTCCTGTCGAGCCCACGGGTATCGACCGTGAACAACCAGAAAGCGGTCATCAAGGTGGGCTCGGACGAGTTGTTTGTCACCGAGGTGTCGTCATCCACGACGTCGGGCACAGGCGGAACCACGACCAATCCCGAACTGACCCTGACCCCGTTTTTCTCGGGGATAGCGCTCGACGTTACCCCGCAGATCAGCGCCGCAGGCGAGGTGATCCTGCATATTCACCCAAGCGTCAGCGAAATCACCGATCAGCTGAAAAATATTACCGTCGGCGGGGAAAGCTTCGAGCTGCCACTTGCCTTCAGCACGGTGCGCGAATCGGATTCCATCGTCAAGGCCAGCAATGGCCAGGTGGTCGTAATCGGCGGCCTGATGCAGAACAGCACCAACGATCAGAACGCCGGGGTGCCCGGCGCCAGCGATGTGCCGTTTTTTGGCGAGCTGTTCAAGCAGAAGCAGAAGGTCAACCGGCGCAGCGAACTGGTCATCTTATTGCGCCCGATCGTCGTCGACAAGAACCGGACCTGGTCCAGCTATATCCAGCAAAGCGCGGACCGTGTGCAGCAGATAAAAACGAACCCCGCGGAAGTTGAGTGATGTACGAGCGCTACTATGGCCTGTCGGAAAAACCGTTTAGCCTGACGCCCGATACCGAGTTCTTCTACCGGTCGTTCACGCACCAGCAGGCGCTCAACGTATTGCTGGTGGCAATCCGCTCGGGCGATGGATTTATCAAGGTAACCGGGGAAGTCGGCACCGGCAAGACTCTACTATGCCGCAAACTGCTGGACGCGCTGGAAGCGGAATACGACACGGTTTATATCCCGAACCCTTACCTGACCAGCAGCGCGCTACTGGACGCGGTGCTGTCCGAAATGGGTATTACCCAAAAGCCGAAGGGCAATAATCACCTGGCACGTATCAACGACTATCTGCTAGCCAGTGCGCGCCGCAACAGGGCTACGGTGATCATTCTCGACGAAGCGCAGGCGCTGCCGGAGGAATGCCTCGAGGCGATTCGCCTGCTGAGTAACCTCGAAACCGGTAAGCGCAAGCTGGTGCAGATCGTGCTCTTCGGGCAGCCCGAACTCGATACCAGGCTTGCGCAGAGCAACATCCGCCAACTGCGTCAACGCATCATGCATGCTTATCAACTGCAGCCGTTGAACCGGGATTCGGTTCGATCCTACCTGCTGCACCGCATCAAATCGGCCGGATACAGGGGTCCCGAGCTGTTCGATCACGGCGCGCTGCGCCGCCTGCACAAGTTTAGCCAGGGAATTCCCCGGGTGATCAACGTGCTCTGCAACAAGGCCCTGATGCTGGCCTATGCCAGCGGGGAATTTTACGTGACGCGCAAGCACATCGAGGCCGCCGCGGCCGACAGCCAGCTGCAATGAGCGTAATCAATAACGTCCTGAAGAATCTCGAGACCAGGGAAAGCGGGTTTACCCCGATCGAGATTACCTCGGTCGCATCACCGCCGGCATCCCGGCGCGATCCTAAACCGTTGCTGTTCGGCGTGCTGCTGCTGTTGTTGCTGGCGGCGGCAGGATGGATTTACCTGCAACCGGGCCTTATCCTCGGCGCCGGGGCATCGGCCGCGATACTCGAAGCGAGCGATGTCGGTCCCGGTGCGCCGGTGCCGGCGCAACGGCCCGACGCAGCCGCGGTCGACGAAGGTACGATACCCGACAACCTCGCCGGTAACCAGATCGTCGGCCTGCAGCTGCACGAGTCCGAGCAGGAAATGCGCATGGAATTCGTGCTGCGAGACCGGGTGGTCGTCTACCTCAAGGAGCGTGGCGAAAATAGCTTCGGTTACCATTTGCGGCAGGTGGAAAGCCGCATTGTCGCGCCGGTGATAAAGGATAACCGCTGGATTCGCGAGCTGTCGATTTCCGGGTCGGAAAATGGCGTCGACATATATTTTGAAACCACGGCCGATATCCTGGTCGAGACCCGCCAGAGCCTGGTCGATGGCGAACCCGTCTGGGCGATCAACCTGAGACAGGCGCGGACAGCCCGCGTCGAGAAGCCCGAAATCGAAGTTGCGTCCCTCGCGCCGGTCAGCACGATCCAACCCGTCGCCGACGCCGTCGCTGCGGAGGTCGCGGAGCCGGCCATCGAAACGCCCGCAGCGGACAGGGTCCTGCAAACCGCGCCCGTGGAATCGCTCGCCGATGTCCCGGAGGTCAGGCTTGAAATCAGATCCACCAATCCAGACGCCGAAGCAGAGAACCAGCTCGACTATGCGGTCGAACTGATTCGGTCGCGCCGGACCACTGACGCCGAAAGCCTGTTGCGAGGGTTGATCGGCGGCAAGGCAGACTATAGCGCCCGCCAGCATCTGCTCGCCCTGTACGGTCGTCAAAACCAGGCTGGCAGGTTTACCCGTTTGCTGCAGGATTCCATGATCCGTTATCCGCAGGATCAAATGTTTCGTACCGAGTTCGTGCGCTCGCTGTTCCAGGGCGCGGCCTACCGCGAAGTGATTCGGCTGCTCGGCGAGCAGACCGAGCTCGACGCGATCCAGCAGGCGCTGCTCGCGGCCAGCTACCAGCGTCTCGACCAGCACGAGGACGCGGTCAGGCACTATCGGCTGGCGCTCGAGCTCGATGCGGGCAACGCCAGGAACTGGATCGGGCTCGGTATTTCGCAGGAACAGGGGTCGGCGCTCGCAGATGCGCTAGACTCTTATCAACGGGCGGCTCGGCTCGGCACTCTGAGCAGCCGGCTGCGGGCTTTTGTCGATAAGCGCAGCGACACGCTCAGACAGGTGTTGAACTAATGGCGTTTACCAAGAAGATAAGGCTGGGTGACCTGCTGGTCGAAAAGGGATTGATCAGCGATGACCAGTTGCAGCACGCGCTCAGCGAACAGAAAAAGCTCGGGCGCAAGCTTGGCGGGACCCTGATCGAACTGGGCATGATCGACGAGAACAGCCTGCTCAACCTGCTGGCCGGGCAGCTGAACATTCCGTTGATCGATATCAATAACTACAACTACGATAACGAGGTCGCCAAGCTGCTTGCGGAATCGATCGCGCGACGCTATCGCGCGCTGGTGCTCGAGGATCGCGGTAAGGATTACCTGGTGGCGATGGCCGATCCGACCGATATCTATGCGCTCGATGAAATCCAGAGCAAGCTCAGCAAGCCGGTAAGCATGGCGATCGTGCGCGAGTCGGCGCTGCTCGATCACTTCGACCTGGTCTACCGGCGCACCGAGGAAATCAGCGCGCTCGCAAGCGAGCTGGGGCAGGATTTATCCGACACGGCAATGGATCTGAGCGAACTGCTGCAGACCGAAATGACCGATGCGCCGGTCGCGAAACTGCTGCAGTCTATCTTCGAAGACGCGGTTCAGGTGGGCGCGTCCGATATCCATATCGAACCCGACCAGCACGTGATCCGGATTCGCCAGCGGGTCGATGGCGTGCTGCAGGAGCAGGTCATGAAGGAAACCCAGATCGCGCCGGCGGTCGTGGTGCGATTGAAGCTGATGTGCGGGCTCAATATTTCGGAGAAACGCCTGCCGCAGGACGGCCGTTTTCACGTGATGGTAAACAACCGGGACATCGACGTGCGCCTGTCGACGATGCCGGTTCAGTACGGCGAGTCGGTGGTCATGCGCCTGCTCGACCAGACCAGCGGAGCGCTCGAACTCGAGCACCTGGGTTTGCCGCCGGAGCTGCTGCATCGGTTTCGCAAAAACTTTCATTTGCCCAACGGCATGATCCTGGTTACGGGCCCCACCGGCAGCGGTAAGACCACGACGCTCTATGCCGCACTGTCGGAACTCAACGTGAGGGAATCCAAGATCGTCACGGTGGAAGATCCGGTGGAATATCGTCTCGACCGCATCAGCCAGGTTCAGGTAAATCCGCGCATTGGATTGACCTTCGCCAGCGTGTTGCGCTCGGCGTTGCGCCAGGACCCGGACATCATCATGGTCGGTGAAATGCGTGATGCCGATACCGTCGAAATCGGCGTCAGCGCGGCGATGACCGGGCACCTGGTGTTATCGACCCTGCATACCAACGACACGATCTCCACCGCAACCCGCCTGATGGATATGGGGGTACAGGGCTACATGCTCGCGACAACCCTGCGCACCATCATCGCGCAGCGGCTGGTGCGCAAGGTTTGCGAGAGCTGCAGCGAGGACTATACGCCCAGCGATTTCGAAGCCGGCTGGCTGCGCGACGATCTGCTCATCGACATTAACCGTTACCGCTACCAGAAGGGGCGCGGCTGCAAGCAGTGCGGTGAAACCGGCTACAGCGGCCGCATGGGCGTTTACGAGCTGCTTGACATGAATGCCGAACTCGCCGAGAAACTGCGCCATGACGATTCGCAGGGCTTTGTCGAGGCTGCCGAACGCGCGCCCGGCTACCAGCCGCTGATCATGGTCGCGCACGAACACGCCAGCAACGGACTGACCACGATCGAGGAAATGCTGCGCCTCGCCGGTCAGGTGCCCGACGATGTGCTCGATCATCCGCCGGCGCTGGATATCGATCTCTGATGCCTTACTACGAATTCAAGGGCAGAAGCAGCAACGGGCAGCCGATCGACGGGGAAATCGAAGGCTCCAGCAGCAACGCCGTTGCGGGGATGCTGATGGACCGCGGCGTCACGCCGATTTCGATAGTCGAAAAAAAAGTGCAGATCGACGTCATCGAGCTGTTCAAGGACCGCTTCAACCTGCACAGCATCAGCATCGAGGAGCTGCTGATGTTTACCCGCCAGATGGGCGCGTTGAACAAGGCCGGCATCCCGATTACGCGGGCGATTTCGGGGATTCTCGAATCGGTCGAAAATCCCCTGCTGGTAAAGTCGCTGCGCGACATTCTCGAGCAGCTCGAATCGGGGCGCAGCCTGTCGGTTTCCTGCGCACGACATCCCAGGGTTTTCTCGAATCTCTACATCAGCATGATCCAGGTCGGCGAGAATACCGGGCGTCTCGAAGAATCCTTCACCCTGATGGCGGATTATATAGATCGTAACCGCCGTATCGGACAAAACATCAAGACGGCGTTGCGCTACCCCACCACGGTAATCATTGCGATTGTTATCGCGATGGCGATCGTCAACCTGTTCGTGATCCCGAAGTTCGCCAGTTTTTTCGCAACCAATAAACTCGAGCTGCCCTGGCAAACGCTGCTGTTGCTGAACACGTCCAACTTTTTCGTCGAGTACTGGCCTTATATACTGGTTGCATTGATAGCTGCATTGATTGGCTTTAAAAAGTATATCGATACCGTCGACGGACGTTACCGATGGCACAAGTTCATCATCAACGCGCCGGTAATCGGCGAAATCCTGCACCGTTCCTTCATGGCTCGTTTCGCACGTTCGTTCGCGATGGCCTATAGCGCCGGGGTGCCGATCGTGCAGGCCATGGGCGTGATTTCGCGATCGATCGGTAACGACTATATTTCCAGCCACGTCAACGGCATGCGCGAGGGCATCGAGCGCGGCGAGGCGCTGACCCGGACCGCGCATCGCACCGGCATGTTTACCCCGGTGGTGATGCAAATGTTCGCCGTGGGCGAGGAAGCCGGCAACCTGGACGAAATGATGACTTTTATCGCCGACTTTTACGAGGAGGAGGTCGACTACGATGTCAAGACTCTCTCCGACAAGATCGAACCGCTGATTTACGTCGCCATCGGCGCGCTGGTGCTGGTACTGGCGCTCGGTATTTTCGTGCCGATGTGGGACGTGGCGCAACTCGCGGGAAGATGAATACTATCGGCTCCCACCCGGGAGCGATACTGTTTCGCCTGAGTACCATGATCATTCTGATCGCGATACTGATGGTCGTGTTCTTCTCCTACATCGAAGATACCGAAAGAGCACTGGAGCGTGCATCGATTGCGCAAACCAAGCGTATCATCGATTCCTCGCTTGCGGTGGTGTTTTCGAGCTATGCCGTGTCGGGTCGACTGGATGATTTGAACGATCTGGCAGGCGGCAATCCGTTCGTTTTCCTGCGGGAATTCGGCCTCCTGCCGCCCGGATACGTCGGTGCTATCGATCGTGATCCCGCGGCCGACCTGGCGCCAGGCTGGTACTACCTGCGTCATCGTCGACAGGTTTTTTACAAGTCGGGGTTCAGCGATGCCGACAGTTACTATGCGGTAGTGCTGAACTACCAGGATGTCAACCAGTCGGGTTTTTTCGAGTCAAGTATCGATCGCTTCCGGAACCTGCAGTTCGTCGCCGAGCGGCGCTAAGGAGAGCGTCTTTCGACGGCAAAAAAAACCCGCGCCTGGCGCGGGTTTTTCGATTATGCAGAAAGTAAAATATCAGGGTGCACAAATTATGGAAGCGACCGCTCCGGTCGCTACCGCGCCCTGGCTGTGAACGACCGAACAGTTGAAAGTCTGCCCCGCGGTACAGGCAGCATCCTCGACGCCAACGTCACCGCCGACGGCGATTGCATAGGTCAGGTTAGTGACCGGCGCACTGCCCGAGGCCATCAGCGAGTCGAGAACGGCGCCGGGCGCTCCGCCGCCTGCAGTACAGTCAGCGTTTGCGATCGAGGCGTAGGTGCCACCCACAGCACTGGAGGCGAAATTGATTGCGGCGGCGGAAGAAAGCTCGGAGGCGATACCGCCTTCGGTGGCATCGGCCGCCTGGCCGGACAGATTTTCGAACTTGCCCAGGGCGGTAACCCCGAGAATGCCCAGCAGAACGATGACGACCACCAGTTCTACCAGCGTGAAACCATTTTGAGACTTTTGCATGTTCTATACTCCCGCTACCCGAGTAATTGTGTTGGATGATTTATTGATTATAGATCAGGTTAAAGTAATATGTTCGATTTGTTCTATAAGTAGATGATATTTAGCTTTTTTGCAATGCTAACTTATGTCGAATTCGAGATCATTTCCTGAAGCGGATCACATGATTGTAGTAAAGAATTATCACAATTCAGGATTTTCTCTGATCGAGCTTCTGGCGGTGGTGATATTGCTCGGCATTCTCGGTGTTGTTGCGCTCGGACGCTTCGGCAACACCGACATATTTGCCGCGCGCGGCTTCTTCGACGACACCGTGAGCGCGGTGCGTTTCGCGCAAAAGCTCGCCATCAGCAGCGGCTGCGACGTGCGCGTGATTACCACCGCGGCCGGCTACGAATTGCGTCAGAGTTCGGGCTGCACCGTGGACGACTTTGCCAACCCGGTCGCCAACCCGGCCAGGCGGACCAGTCCCTATCAGAACGCCGAGCCACCGCCAGGCGGGTATATCCTGAGCTCCGGTAACATCACCTTCAATGCGCGCGGCGAGCGCGAGGAAGCCACGTCGGATTTCACGTTTAGCGATGGTGCTACCACCTTTACCTTTCGCGTCCACGCCGGTACCGGGCTGGTCGAGAAAATCTAGTTATGCGCCGTCAATCCGCTTTCACGCTGATCGAGATCATCGTCACGATAATCGTTATCGGCATTGCGGCGACCGCGTTATTGAGCGTCTTCACCAGTCTGGTCCGCGGCAGCGCCGACCCGGTCATTCAGCAGCAGGCGACGACCATCGCCGAGGCCTACATGGAGGAAATCATGCTGCGCGCATTCGAGGATCCGCAGGGTGGCGAGACCGGTACCGACGAAGGCGAGCCCGGCCGAGCCGAGTACGACGATGTGCAGGATTATGCGAGCCTGGCCACCGGGCCGGCGGCGGACCAGTTCGGCAACCCGATCGCGGCGCTCGCGGCTTACACGGTTGCGGTGACCATCAGCAACCAGGATTTGAACGGTATTGCCCCGGCTGATTCGCTGCGGATCGATATCTCGGTCAGCCATCCTGCGGTCGATCCTATCCTGCTGAGCACTTACCGCACCCGCTACTGATGCGCCGCAAACGATATCAACGGGGATTTTCACTGGTCGAACTGATCGTCGTCATCGTGCTGCTGGGCCTGCTGGCCGGCGGCGCGGGGCTGTTGATCGTCAGACCCATCGAGGCCTACGAGGATCAGGTACGCCGCCAGCAGCTCGTCGACCAGGCGGAAATGGCGCTGCGCCAGATCGCGCGCGACGTGCGTCGGGCGCTGCCGAACAGTATCCGTATCGCCCCGGTGGGGTCCGGGTTTGCGGTCGAAATGGTCAATACCGTCGACGGCGCGCGTTATCGCGACGAATTCGGAGGCGAATTCGCCGCCAGCAACGACACGCTCGAATTCAGCGCCGGCGACACCGACTTCAACCTGCTTGGCAGTTTCAACGTGCTGACGCCCGGAGCGTTCGGCCCCCGGCAGCGCCTGGTGATTTACAATACCTCGGCGGCCGACGTCTATACCGACGCCGCGCTCAACAGCAATCCCGGAATCATTACGCCGGCCGGCACCGCGCTTAGCCTGTCGACGAACGTGCCGCCGACGCAGGACCCCGAGCACCATATCACCATGGCCCCGGCCTTCCAGTTTGCGCAACGATCTCCAGGTCAGCGGATTTTCGTCGTCGACGGACCCACCAGTTATATCTGCAACCCGGCGACCGGCCGCATCGTGCGCCATGTCGGCTACGACTATAGCGTCGCCCAGCCGACTCCCCCGGCAGGTGGCAGCAGCGCCGTCGTGGTGTCACAGCTGGGTGGCTGCAGCATGACCTACAGCCCGGGCAGCGCCCAGCGCGGCGGTATATTGACCATCGAAATCACCATCGCCGATGGCGGCGAAGCGGTCAGCCTGCTGCACCAGGTGCACGTGGTGAACCTGCCGTGAAGCCGGTACGCACGCAGCAGGGATTTACCCTGGTCACCGCAATCTTCCTGTTGGTCGTGGTCGCCGTGCTGGTGGTATACATGAGCAATATACGCGTCGTGCAGCAAACCACGCTGCTCTACGGCGTGCAGGGCGCGCGCGCGATGCAGGCCGCGCAAAGCGGCATCGAGTGGGGTATTTATCGGTCGCTGAACGATGCCGCCTGCCCGGCGGCGACGAGCTTTACGTTAGCGACGGACCCCGCGCTGAGTAACTTTACCATCAGCGTTTCCTGCAACCAGTCGACGCACGTCGAGGGCGCGACGTCGATCACGGCCTACCAGTTGACCGCGATCGCGCGCAGCGGCAGCTTCGGATCGCTGGATTACGTGCAGCGCAGAATACAGGCGCCGGTGTAGATC
>JAOTTY010000140.1 GCA_029864185.1 Gammaproteobacteria bacterium | reverse complement strand
ACGTTCGATGGTTTGCTGTTGTAGTTCCGGGGTCTCGGTGGCTATCACGAACCACATGTTGAGCTCGTGCTCGCGTTCATAGTTGTGCGCCACTTCGGGCATGTCGTTGACCATCTGCGCGACCTGGTCGAAACGCTCGCGCGGTACCGATAATGCCGCCAGCGTCAGGCTACCACCCATGCTGGATGCATCGTAAAGCGGTCCGAAACGGCTCAGCATCCCGTCGTCGAGCAACGCCTGGATACTGCTCATCAGGGTCGCCGAGTCGGTGCCGAGCTTCGCGGCGACGCTGGCAAAGGGCTGCTCCTCGATCGGAAAATCGCCCTGGTAGCGGTTGATAAATTCGCGCTCGAGTTCATCCATTGGCGGCGGTGTCCTGAACTGCCGCGGACCGATCGCGGCGGGCAGCGTGGTAACTCGCGCCGCGCTGCTTGAAGCAGCGCTTGCTGAACAGGATACGCTGGTCGATGCCCTGCAGCCCGCATTGCTCGACGATCAACCGAACCTGGCCGATGACGGCATCGCGATCGCGTCCGTGGATCATGCTGAACAGGTTGTACTGCCAGTCCGGCAGGCGCCGCGGGCGCTGGTAGCAAAGCGTCACGAAAGGATACTGGCCGATGCACTGGCCCAGTTCCGCGACGCGCTCGTCGGGGATATCCCAGACCACCATGCCGTTGGCGCGGTATCCCAGTTCGCGGTGCCGAACCACGACGCCGAATCGTTTCATATCGCCGCGCATCATGATGCGACGGATACCGTCGATCACCTCGGCCTCGGTGCAACCGAGGCGCGCGGCAATTGCCGCGTAGGGCTTGCCGACCAGCGGCAGGCCCTTGCCGATGATTTCGATCAGCGCGATTTCGAAGGCGCTGTCCCTGATCATGTCCATTTGAGATCAAACCCGAGGTCGATAAAGAATTCGTCCAGCAGGGGCAGATCGAGCACCGGGTAACCGCAGGCTGCCCCGATCTCGCGCAGCACTTCCTGCAGATGCTCTTCGTCCGCCGCGGTGACGACGAACCACAGGTTGAAACGGTGCTCGCGCTCGTAGTTGTGGTTGACCTCGACGAACTGGTTGACGATCGCGGCGATATTTTCGAGTTCGTCCTGCGGCACCGCCATCGCGGCCAGCGTGCTGGCGCCGACACGGTTGGGCCGGAACACCGCGCCGACGCGGCTCACGACCCCCTCGGTCTGCAGGCGCTGCAGGGTTTCGAGCACCGTGGTTTCATAAATCCCGAGCTGCCGGGCGATATCGGCCCAGGGATTCGGCGTCAGGGGTATGCCGTGTTGAAACTCGTTCAACAGGCGCTGTTCCAGCGTGGAATACTGTCTCATAACCCGATCCGGTGGGCGCGTGCGGTAAAGAAAATGCCGCTCGGCCTGATCGCCGGGATCACGGCCTTGCGCTCGAAGCTCCGGGTATCGTAAACCTCGATCCGGTTTTCATCACGTACCGACAGCCAGACTTCCTCACCGCGCGGCTCGAACTCCATATGCAGTACACCCTTGCCAGGTTTCAACTGCTTGACGATGTCAAGCGTTTGCGTGTCGATAACCTGAATCGTGTCATTTTCGGGCAGCGCGAAATTGACCCAGACCTGGCGTCCGTCCGGGCGCGCCATGACGAATACCGGTTGACCCTGCACCGGGATGCGCCCGGCCTCGCGCCAGTTACGCATGTCGATCACCAGCACCTCGTGACGACCCACCGCCGGGACGAAAGCGAAACCGCCGGCAACCGCCCAGCCCTCGAGATGCGGCATCTTGTACACCGGCAGCTTTTGCTCGCCCCTGCCGTAGCCTGGCAAAATACGCGTGACGCCCGACTTCAGGTTCCACAGGTCCAGCATCGCCATACCGTCCTCGCCGAACAGCCCGGCGATATAGTAACGACCGTCGCCGGTTATCAATGCATCGTAGGGGTTGCGCCCGACCTCGCCGAATTTCTCGATTAGCGGCTGGGCCCGATCCGACAGGTCCAGAACCCAGATTTCGCCGGCGTCCCACAGCGAGAATACGAAGCGGTGACCCGGTGCGTCGACCAGCCCGATTACCTTGGAGCGCTGCTGCGCTGCACCCCAGGTAGCCGGAATATCGGCCACCAGGTCGAGCGAATCGGCGTCGAACACCTTGACCCCGCCGGGTTCGTAATTGGACACCGCGACCAGCCGGCCGTCCTGCGAAATCGCGCCGCCGATGCTGTTGCCCGACTGCAGCCTGCGTCTGCAGATCTCGTTATTGAGGATGTCGATCTTGGTCAGACCGCCGTCGCGGCCGAAAACGTAGGCGTAGCGTTCGTCGCGCGAGTAAACCACCGAGGCGTGTGACAGGTCGCCGAGACCCTCTATCCGCCCGATGCTGGTATTGCCGCTGGTTTCGACGATTTGCACGCTGCCGCTGGCGCGCTCGATGACGAGCCCGAGGTCGCCGGTGCCGCGCGCCGCGACAGGCGCATGGATCACGACCAGTAACAGAACGAGCAGAATCCTGTTCATGGCAGATCCGGCTGCAACAGGCGCTCGGCGATCCAGCGCGCCTCGTCGGGAGACAGTAAACCGTTCCACGCCGGCATCGCGCTACCGGGCCGGCCATTCAGGATAACCGCGCTGAGATACTCGGCGGACTTGCCATGCAGGCTTGCCGGCAGCAGCGCCGGGCCTAGCCCGCCTTTCATTTGCAGGCCGTGGCAGGAACCGCAATCCTGGATCAGCAGCTCGACGAGCTCGCCCTGGCGCGTGCCGGGGATGACGTCGCCCGCGGTAAGCGGCACCGCCGCGAGCAGGCTAAGCGCGAGCCAGGCTGAACGAATCATATGCAATGACCTCGGCGCTCGCGCTGCGCTCCGAGTCGAACCAGTCGAGTTGTTCGCTGAGGCTGACCACGTCGCCGATAATTGTCGTGACCGGAGACTTCAGGCACGCGTCTTCGACCGTCTGGGACAAATCGGACAGGGTGGCTATCACTTTACGCTGGTGCCGCGTGGTGCCGCCGTGAATTGCCGCCGCGGGCGTGGTGGCGGGCAGACCCGCGCGCACCAGCTCGGCGCAAATCTTCTGCAGGTTGGTTAGCCCCATGTAGATGACCAGCGTGCAGTCCGGATCGGCCAGCCTGGGCCAGTCGACATCGAGGTTTTCGTCGTCATGCAGGTGGCCGGTGATAAAGCGTACGCCGTGATTGAATCCGCGGTGGGTCAGCGGGATTCCGCTGTAGCTGCTGCAGCCCGACGCGGCGGTCACGCCGGGCACGACCTCGAACGGAATGTCGTGCCGTCGCAGCGCCAGCGCTTCCTCGCCGCCACGGCCGAAAATGTACGGGTCGCCGCCCTTGAGTCGCACCACGCGGCGCCCGGATAAGGCCAGGTCGACGATGATTTCATTGATCTGCTGCTGCGGCACGCAATGCCTGCCCGGGGACTTGCCGACCGAGATCTGGCCGACGCCGTGCGGCACCATGGCCATGATTTCGGAGCTGACCAGGCGGTCGAAAACGACGACGTCGGCCTGCTGGATGCGTCGCATCGCTTTCAGCGTCAGCAGATCGGGATCTCCGGGTCCGGTACCAACCAGTGAAACAAAGCCTTTCGTCGTCATAGAATGAACCTTCCGTTTTGCCCCGCCAGGCGCGGCCTTTTCGATTTATCGTGCATTGACCCGATACTCTTTCGCTGGTGAATATTATTGGCAGGCGCTGGCGTGTTGTATTTGATAAATGTCAACCACCGAGCGCCCCTGCCCGGTAACGGTCGGGGCGCCCGCATGCGGTTGCCGCGCATGGGCGATACGCCCGTGCCTGCCGCGTTAACGCCGTATCTGTTGATCGGGATCACTTCCAAGTCAATCGCCTGTTTGACATCATGTTGCGATGAAGCAGGCAGTGGCCATCGGTCGGATCGCGATGACCAGGCGAATCCGCCGCGAAAGTCGTTTGCGGCGAGCAATGGCAGCGATATTCGCCGCGGGTCTCGCAGTGCTGCTTGTCGCCTGCGAGACTCCCCAGTCCAGACTCACGCCGGTAGACGACATCTCCGGGCTGGAGAACCAGCCGATGATCGCGCTGGAGGGCTATCGCGACGATTCGGACTACTACGTCAGGTATCGCTGGGGCGAGCGCGAATTTTTTGCCGGCGGCAGCTGGCTTGATCGTGTGGAACTGGTCGAGAGCCCTGCGCCGGCGCCGCAGAATTACGCCCTGCCGAGCCTGGTGCCGCTGCAGTATCGCGCAACGACCAGATGGGCATCGCTACCACCGGATGTCGTCGAGTTACCGATTTTCGGCGTCGAAAAATGGCGACTGTTGCGCGACCGGTTGCTGCGCGCGGTTGTGCCCGACGACGGCACCGGCCTGGCGCTTGATTTTGGCCACGCCGATTATTTTCTTTACTACGACGACGGTGGTGTTTTTCAGGCAACACGCCTGCTGGACAAGCCGCCCGATTACCGCCTGCGCGGGGCAATGCGCTTCGACGAATTCATGCGCCACGGTCGTCCTGTTCTCGATGCCTTTCTCATCGAGCAGGGCATTAACGATACCGAGTTCGTATTCAATACCGGCGACGTCGGTCCGTACTCGCTGCCGTTTCTCTATATCAACACCGATCGGCATTTGCTGGTGTTCGTCAGGAACGTGCCGCTGGAGCCGGTCGCGGTAACCGCCGTGCCCGGATTGAAAGGCGGGCAGGCCGTCGGACATTTCCTGAATAGCCATGTGCCCAACCTGGTGCTGCGGCCGGTATCGTCGCTATACCGTCTGTTTTTCGCGGTGACCGATACAGCGGTGTCGACCCTGCGGTTCGACTGGACAACCGGCCTCGCCGATAAACCGGTCCCCGGCCTCGGCGACGCTGCGCCGATGGACCTGCAGGCCTGGGAGCGTGACCTCGAAAATATTGCGAGCCGACCGGCGACCAGCGGCAGCATCGACCTGTTGGTCGACGGCGCGGCCTTCTTCAACCGTTTCATCGACGAGATTACGACGGCGCGTGAAACGATTCGGTTACAAACCTATATTTTCGATAACGACGATTACGCCGTCAAAATAGGCAGATTGTTGAAACGGCGCTCTAACGACGGCGTCGACGTCAAGGTGCTGCTCGATGGCCTCGGCACGATTTCCGGCACCATGGCGGACTCCGAGTCGCAGCCGGAGCATCACCGGCCGCCGGCGTCGGTACGGCTGTTCCTCGAATCCGGCTCGCGGGTTGCGGTGCGACAAAAAGCAAATCCCTGGTTTACGGGTGACCACGTCAAGTCGACCATAATCGACGACAGGGTTGCCTTCGTCGGCGGCATGAACGTCGGCCGCGAATACCGATACGACTGGCACGACCTGATGCTCGAGCTGCGCGGGCCGGTCGTCGACCAGATCAGCCGGGAATTCGACATTGCCTGGGCCCACGCTGGCCCGCTGGGCGACCTGGGTTTTGTCATTTCGCAGGCGCTTCCCGAGCGCCACAATAACCAGGATCAGGGTTACCCGCTGCGCTTGCTACTCACGGGTCCCGGTAACTATGAGATTTTCAACGCACAGCTCGCTGCGATCGAGCGCGCGCAAAGCTATGTATTCCTGCAAAACGCTTACTTCACCGACGACCGCCTGCTGCGCGAACTGGTAATGGCACGGCGCCGGGGCGTCGACGTGCGCGTGGTGATTCCGATGGAAACCGATAACGGGCTGATTACCCGCAGCAACGTGCTCGCCGCCAACCTGATGCTGGCAAACGGGATCCGGGTTTACATCTACCCCGGGTTCTCGCACGTCAAGGCGGCGGTTTTCGACGGCTGGATTTGCGTCGGCTCGGCAAATTTCGATCGCCTGAGCCTGCGCCTGAACCGGGAGCTCAATATCGCGAGTTCGGACCCGGAAGCCACACGGCAGCTGCTGGAAGAGCTGTTCGAACCTGATTTCCAGGCTTCGCCCGAACTGACCGGGCCCATTCCCGAGCGCTGGCTCGATCATCTCGTCGAAATCGTCGGCGACTACGTTTACTGAATGCTCGGACCTCGCTTGATCACGGTTCACCTGCCGAAAATCAAACTCGTGCGGATACGGGGTCGATACAGGATAGCGCTTTGCTCCCGGCACGGGTAGGGCCAGGATCTATCTGGGCACTGCTTTGTCTCCATCATAGTCTGAAACCTGCAGTTTTTACCCAAACCCTGCCCGGGTTCCGGCCGCGTCGCGAGGAAACTCGAATTTATTATGTATCGAGGCAGGGCCTATGGCGAGGCGTCGGTTTTCTGCGTTCCAATGGGAAGCGGTTTCATCGCCAGGTACACCAGCACGAGGAACATCACGCCACCGACGATCGAGATCAACCCGCCGAAACCCATCAGGCCCATGCCGGCAATCTGTTCGATGCCGCGCTCGGCCCCGGTCGACTTGCGCGCTACGTCGTAGCCGCCGGACCACGCCAGGCCGACGATATGCATCAACTGGCCCGTGCCGTAGACCGCGGGTTGCCAGCGCGCAGTGCGAGACTCGACTTTTCTGAAGCCGAGCTGCGGCAGCAGCAGATAGGTGACGCCCATAAAGGCGATGGTTACGCCGACGATCGAGCCGTGGTAGTGCGCAGGCACGGTCACGGTGCTGCCGCTGATCAGGAAACCAATTCCACCGCCGACACCGAACAACAACAGCGAGAACAGGAGCGCGTTGCGCTCGGCTGCGAAGCCCGGGGCGGGGCGCCATTTTTCGATCATCGCGAGCATGACCGCAGCGCCAAGCGGCACCGCGGCGATGGCGCCGCCGTATTTCATCAGCTGGATGAACCAGAACAGGTGATCGCCGGAACTGACGTCGAAGACGATGTAAATGACCGGTGCCGCCAGCACCGGCTGCAGTCCGAGGACAAAAAGGAACAGGGCCACGCGCGGGGAAATACGCAGCCGCGCGCCGCTCTCCGTCGCCAGCCAGAGCCAGGCCACCAGCATCAGCTGGGTGTGGCTGAACTGGACGATGTGGCCGCTGCCCCAGAACAGACGGTCATAGTAGGCAAGCCCGGTAAAGCCCGCATCGATTCCGAGCCAGGACAACGCCAGCGCGGTGATGGCGAACAGCGACGCCACCATCGCGACGAACAGGCCGAAGCGTAGCGCGGCCTCGCCGCTGGTCTGGTTGTCGTTGTCGAATGCCGTCACGCAGCCGCGCAATACCTGCAGGCAGAAGCCGGCGCCGAAGACGATCAGGCCGGTGAAGAATACCCGGTTCTGCAGCACCGGCACGTAGTTGTTCATCAACGGGTGGCTTTCGCCGGTAAAGGGGGAGATCACGATGATCAGCGTGCCGATACAGCACAACGCCAGCGCGCTCCAGCCGCAGCCCAGGCAGCGCTTGGACCGGGTGTAGCTCCACAGGACGCCGGCGAAGGCGAGGAACCAGACCAGCACGGTCAGGTTGACGTGCACCACGAGCGCGGTGTGGAAAAAGTCGACCCAGGGCACGACTTCCCGGAAGTAGGGGGTGCGCGACAGCACGATTAGCACCGTGTACAAACCGCCCACGACCAGCGCCGCCAGGCCGAGCAGCAGCCATCCGGTAGTCAGCCTGCGCGCGTTGCTATCGGGAACAGTTAGCGTAAACTGGTTTCTCAGCATAGCCTCGACCAGTCATTTACCGTGAGCGAGAAAGTTACCACCCGTACCGAACAACCCGCGGTCGATGTGCCGATGCCGCAGCAGGACTCGATGATCGGTTTTTTTGGTATCGGCCTGGCGTTGAACCTGGTCCTGATTGCTGCTTACGGCGTCTGGGCTTACCGGCAGTGGAAGCAATCCGCCAGACGCGAAGATTAAGCTCGTCGCTTCGAGGTCCATCTAGCCGCTCCCCGCGTAGTAGTGGTTAATCTTTTGATACTGCGACAACAGCGTAGCCGCGTAGTGTGGTTGCGAGAAGGTCGCCATCAGGCGGACGTAGGGATCGACCAGGAAAATGGCGCTGGTATGCGCGACCAGGTACTGCCCTGGCGCGGTTTCCTCCTCGAGTCTGTATGACACGCCGAATTGCCGCGTAAACCGCTCGATCGCACCCTTGCCGGCGGTTGCGCCGATAAAGCGCACGTTGAAATGTGCGACGTAGCTCGCGAGTTTTTCGGTCGTGTCGCGCCCGGGGTCGAGCGATACGAACAGCACCTGCATATCCTCCGGCCGTTTACCGGTTTCGTCCTCGAGTAGACGGTATAGCGCGTCCAGCTCGTGCAGGGTATTGGGGCAGACGTCCGGACAGGAAAGGTAGCCGAAAAAAACAAAGGTCCATTTGCCGCGCAGGCTGGCCTCGGTGATCGGACCGCGGTCGTGGGTCTGCAACTGGAACGACGCCAGCGGACGGAACTCGGAGCGTAATACGCCGCGCAGTTCCGGCGGTGGCGATTTCGGTTTCACCAGCGCATAGGTAAGCAGCATCAGCAGCACCAGCATACCCGCCAGTACCAGCGTGCCGACGGGAAGCGTTTGCTTATCGCTCATAACGGGTTGCCGCGCGTCATTGCGCGGCGACGTCGACATGGTCGTAGCGGATGATGTGTTCGTTAATCACGCCGGGTTTGATCAATTCGAGGTAACCGTCGGCCAGCTTGATGCTGCAGGCGGACAGGGCCCCGCATTCGAAAGCGATCCGTTCCTGGTAATAGCCGTAGCGCTCGACCTGCACCGTCGCCGCCTGGTCCAGTAAACCGAAGCTGTCCCTGAGATAAGCCGCGCTGTCGGTGCGCTTCCTCGCCGCGACAAATACCTTTTCGATCGTCGAGGCGTCTACGCTGCGCGCATAGGGGTAGGGCACGAACAGCATGCCGAGCCAGCGATCCGGAAAAAACTTGATGTAGATATTATTGCCGGCGGTTTGCGCCGGGCTGCCGTCGTTGCCGCGGCGGGCGTAAAAGCCGCTCAGTTCTTCGCCGGCGGACTGCGCCAGCGCCGGCGCCGACAAGGCCGCCAGCAGCAAGATCGCCAGGTATTGCCTGGCGCGGATGCTACCGGCGCTGCAGCAGTTTATTTTTCGCATTCTGTATCAGTACCTTCAGGGTTGACTGGCTTACCGGCTCGTGCGCGCGCATCCCGTCAAGGCTGTGCAGGCGCGAATCGTGCGTCCTGAAATGAACCTGGAACCAGTCCGTCAATTTCTGCTTGAACGCCGAGTCGTCCAGCTCCGGTGACTTTTCGTACTCGTCGGTGATGTCCCGTATATCGTCCAGCAGGCGTCCATGATCGGCCTTGTGTTCCCGGTAATTGACGTAATCGTGACGCAGCATCATTTGTTCCTCGAGCGCAAAATGGGCCGAGATGCTGCCGTAGATCTCACCGAGGGCGTCGATCACCAGATCCCTGTCAGCCTGCTTTTCTACCAGTGCGTAGGTCGCATTGATCTGGTCGATCAGCGTCTCGTGCTCGAAATCAACGCCCTCGATTCCGGTACGGTATTCGTCGCGCCATTCGATCAGGGCCATCTTCGGGTTCCACCAGGATTAGGGGTAAACGTGAAACGCCAAGCTATCACGATGGCCGGCGCGGCAAATTGACCAATGTCAAACCCCCGCCTGGCGTGGGTTGCGGCCATTTTTGCCATTTGACTTTTATCAAATCAATTTTGCCTTTGTATGGTTAATCTGCCACGTGCCCAATAGTACACCGACCGTAGACCTCACGATCAGCGTTCGTCACCTGGGCGGGTGGAGAAGAGCGGGTATACGGGACGATGTTAAGGGTTCCGATCACTAAAAACGAGGTTCGCCATGTCACAACAAGACACATCAATGTCGCAACGAGACGATCTACCGAAACCCGAACGAATTCCTTTTTTTCAGCGCGTGCTCGATAACCCCTTCCTGTTGCTGTTCCTGGGGATAGTCATGCCTACCGTGTTTTACATCCTCTGGGGCATCATGGAAATCGCTACCCTGCCGATCGCGCCATAACCCCGAGGAGGCATTACAATGAGTTCATTCTTACCCCCATCGGAACGCAACTGGTGGAGCACGCCGGTCGGTAAACAGGAGATTCTATGGATTGGGATTGCGCTGATCTGGTGCCTGATCATGTTTTTCATGATGCCCTATTGGCATATCTACGGAAAACAGAATCTTTCCAACGAAGCTTATCAGACCAACGCGCCCAGGTTTCAGGCCAAGGTCGACGCGATGGTCGCGAGTTACAAGGTTGGCGAGGAGGCGGGCGTACCGATCGTAAAACCGCCCCCGGGCAGCGACGTGTACATGCTCGGCCGGCTGTGGCAGTGGTACCCGATTCTCGAGCTGGAAAAAAACCAGAGTTACCGCCTGCACCTGTCATCGATGGACTGGAACCACGGATTTTCGCTGCAGCCGGTCAATATTAACCTGCAGATCTTACCAGGCTACGAGATGGTGATCACCGTCGCACCGGACCAGGCGGGTGAATTTACCGTGGTGTGTAACGAGTTCTGCGGCATAGGCCACCACCTGATGCTCGGCAAAATCTACGTGAAGGAGTATTGACATGGCACAGTTCAGAGTCTGCCCGGATTCGGGATTTTATTTTGACAAGTCTGCCGAGAGCCTGATGAAGGCGAACGCGGTGGCCGGCGCGGTTTCGCTGCTGATCGCCGGCATACTGGCGCTCGGGGTTATCCTGACGCGTTGGCAGGAAGTACACCTGCTGCCGGCGGACGTGTTTTACCAGGTACTGACCGGTCATGGCATCAACGCGCTGATTTTCTGGATCATATTCTTCGAAATGGCGATTCTCTACTTCGCGTCGTCGACGTTATTGCGCACACGGCTCGCCGCGCCACGCTGGGCCTGGCTCGGATTTGCGCTGATGATTATCGGCATGGTCATGAATAACGTGGCGGTGCTGCAGGGCAATTCCAGCGTAATGATGACGTCCTACGCGCCGATGCAGGCGGCACCGCATTTTTATCTCGGGCTGATCCTGTTCGCGGTGGGCGCGCTGATCGGATGTTTCGTGTTCCTGGGCACCCTGGTCATCGCACGGGACGATCGTACCTACGAGGGCTCGATCCCGCTGGTTACCTTCGGCGCGCTGACCGCCTGTATTATCGCTATCTTCACGATCGCTTCCGGCGCCATTATCCTGGTGCCGACTTTCCTGTGGTCGATCGGGTACATC
>JAOTTY010000139.1 GCA_029864185.1 Gammaproteobacteria bacterium | reverse complement strand
GATCTGCTGGCCGAACTGCCTGCGTTCGACGGTATAAGGCAGCGCGTATTCGAAGGCGCGCCGCGCACGGCCGACGCTGGTCGCTGCAACCGTCAGGCGGGTGGCGTACAGCCAGTCGTTCATGACTTCGAATCCGCGGTTCAGCTCGCCCAGGATTTGCGACCCGGGCACGCGGCAGTTGTCGAAATCGAGGATGCAGTTCTGGTAGCCGCGGTGGCTGACCGAGTTGTACCCCTTCCTGATTTCGAATCCGGGCGTGCCGCGATCGACCAGGAAACAGGTGATTTTCTTCTTTTTGCCGCGCGGCGTCTCTTCCTCGCCGGTGGCGACGAAAACGATAACGAAATCGGCGATGTTGGCGTGGCTGATGAAATGCTTGCTGCCGTTGATGATCCAGTCGCTGCCATCGGGCCTGGCGCTGCACTGCATGCCACGAACGTCGGAACCGGCGCCGGGCTCGGTCATCGCCAGCGCGTCGAATTTTTCACCTTTTACCGCGGGGAACAGGTATTTCTCGCGCTGTTCCTCGTTGCAGGCCTGCAGGATGCCGGACGGCCGGCCGAAGAACACCGCGAGCCCGTTGGAGGCGCGGCCGAGCTCGCGCTCCAGCAGCGTGAAATCCAGGTGCCCGAGTCCACCGCCGCCGAATTCCTCGGAGATATTGGCGGCGAAGTACCCGGCTTCGATGCACTTGTCGCGGATTTCGTGGCCGAGGTCGAGCGGCACCTCCCCGGTACGCTCGACCTCGGCCTCGTGCGGGTAGATTTCTTTTTCGACGAAGCTGCGCACCGTGTCGACGATCATTTCCTGCTCAAAACTGAGCCCGAAGTTCATATCTTTCTCCTGAATGTCATGCCAGCGCAAGCGGAGATCTTGCAACCTGCCGGCGGTATGAGGTCCCTGCGCACCCGGGAATCCGGTAAATCGGCCTGGAAAATTCCGCATGCCAGGCGAGGATGACGTTCGGACAACAGGGAGTTATTCATCGTTGGCGGCCTGCATGAGCTGATGCTCGTAACGCGCCAGCGTCTTGCCGGCGCCCCAGTCGTTGCCTTTCAATGCCTGCAGGATGGCGATCAGGTTGTCGTCGCGGATGCGTTCCATTTCACGGATCGTCATGTGCCCCGACTGCTCGTCCGATTGGCCGGCGATCAGGTCGACCAGTTCTTCGCTGAATTCCGGCACGTCCATCAGCCTGGTCCAGGGCCATTTCAGGCATGGGCCGAACTGCGCCATGAAATGCCGCATGCCGGCCTCGCCGCCGGCGACGCGGTAGGTGTCGAACACGCCCATTTGCGCGTAGCGCAGGCCGAAACCGTAGCGCACCGCGTCGTCCACGTCCTGCGTCGTGGCGATACCGTCCTTGACCAGCCACAGCGATTCTCGCCAGATCGCTTCCAGCAGGCGATCGGCGATAAAGGCCTCGATCTCCTTCTTGACGTGCAGCGGGTGCATGCCGACCGAATGGTAGATCTCGCGCGCGCGCTCGATGGTCTCCAGGCTGGTTTTGGCGCCACCGACCAGCTCGACCAGCGGCAGCAGGTAAACCGGGTTGAACGGATGTGCCACCAGCAGGCGTTCCGGGTGTTTCATTTTCGCCTGCAGGTCGGACGGCATGATGCCCGATGTCGACGACGCGATCAGCGCGTTGCTGGCCGCGGTCGACTCGATTTCGGCATAGACCGATTGCTTGATGTCGAGCCGCTCCGGCACCGATTCGACGATCAATTCGGCGTTGGCCACCGCATCGGCGATGCTGCCGCAAAAGCTCACGCTACCCTCGGCAGGCCGCGGACCGCTGATGAGCTTGCCGTAGGCGTAGCGGCTATTTTTCAGCACCGCGTCCACCTTCTGCGCCGCGTCGTCGGCCGGATCGTAGACGGTGACGTCGATGCTATTCTCGATAAGCCGGGAAATCCAGCCCGCTCCGATCACGCCGCCACCGATGATTGCGGCCTGTTTGATTACCGTCATGTCCGTTCTCCTAGCGCGCTACCGGCGCGCGTTTCTGTAACTGCAGCTTGTCGCGAACTTCGGCGGGGGTCATCAGCGTTGCCCCCATGTTGGTGACGATGGTGGCGGCTTTTTCGACCAGCTGTGCGTTGGTCGCTAGCACGCCCTTGCTGAGCCACAGGTTGTCCTCGAGGCCGACGCGCAGGTTACCGCCTGCGAGTACCGCGGCCGCGACGAAGGGCATCTCGTTGCGACCGATAGAGAAGGCCGAAAATGTCCAGTTGGCCGGCGTGTTGTTGACCATCGACATGAAGGTGTTGAGGTCGTCGGGCGCGCCCCACGGAATGCCCATGCACATCTGGATCATGACCGGGTCCTGGATGATGCCTTCTTCGACGAGCTGTTTGGCGAACCACAGGTGGCCGGTTTCGAACACCTCGATCTCCGGGCGCACGCCGAGGTCGGACATCATCTGGCCCATCGCGCGCAGCATGCCGGGGGTATTGGTCATGACATAATCGGCCTCGGCGAAATTCATCGTGCCGCAGTCGAGGGTGCAGATCTCGGGCAGGCATTCGGCGACGTGCGCGACACGCTCGGTGGCGCCGGCCATGTCGGTGCCGACCTGGTTCAGCGGTAACGGGTTTTCGACATCTCCGAACACGAGATCGCCTCCCATGCCGGCGGTGAAGTTGAGGACCACGTCGGTATCCGAATCACGGATGCGCTCGGCGACTTCGCGGTAGAGTTCGACGCTGCGGCTCGGCTTGCCGGTTTCGGGGTCGCGTACGTGGCAGTGCACCACGGCCGCGCCGGCCCGGGCGGCGTCGAGCGCGCTCGCGGCGATCTGCTCGGGCGAGCGCGGTACGTGCGGGGAACGGTCCTGGGTCCCGCCGGAGCCGGTCACGGCGCAGGTGATAAAGGGATTCAGATTCATCGCTAAGGGCATGGCCGACCTCCGGGGTTGATCGCGCAATCATGTCACGGAAGTTTCGTGGATGATTGCGTAAATACGCAAAATATTTGACAATTTACGCAATGGATATCTATGCCCCCAGTACCGAAAAACTCGCGGTCACGCTGCTGGTGTTGCCCGATTCGTCGATGATGTCGCTGGCCTCGGCGCTGGATACGATGCGCGCCGCCAACCGTATCGCCAATCGCGAGCTGTTCGAGTGGAAGATCGCGACCTTGAACGGCGCGCCCGCGCGCCTCACCTGCGACCTGACGATCGAGCCTGATACCCGGCTCGACGATGATTCACGCGGGGATGTATTAATCGTCGTCGCGAGTTTTAACCAGCAGCATCATGCCGGGCCCGCGCATCTGAAACTGATCAAGCGCGTGTCGCGTAATTTCTCGGCGCTGGGCGGCATCGAGGCCGGCAGCTGGATTCTGGCGCGCAGTGGCCTGCTCGAGCGCCGTGCCGCGACCACGCACTGGGAGGACCTGGAAGAATTCGCGACCCGCTTCCCCGGCATCGAGATCAGGCCTGACCGCTTCGTCATCGATGGCAGGGTATTCACCACCGGCGGCGCATCGCCGACCTTCGATTTCATGCTCTACCTGATCCGCAGGCGCTACGGTTACCCGCTGGCGATCGAGGTTTCGAGCGTTTTCATCTACGACGGCGGCCGCAGCGCCACCGACACCCAGCCGCTGGTGTCGCTCGGCATGCTGGAAGGTAATGAGCCGAGGGTCGCAGCGGCGATCCACGTGATGGAAAAGCATATTGACGATACCCTGAGCATTGCCCAGGTGGCCGCGCAGGTCGACCTGTCGGTACGCATGCTCGAATACCTGTTTCGTCAAACCCTGGACATGTCGCCCGCGGCTTACTACCGTCGCCTGCGCTTGCAGACTGGGCGCCGCATGGTTGTGGATACCCGGCTCAGGCTTCAGGAAATCGCGATTCGCACCGGTTTCAATTCGTTATCTTCATTTTCCCGTCTGTTCAAAAGCTATTACCAGCAATCGCCCGGCGAATGCCGTAAACAGTCGCAATCCCTGGTTTGATTGTGCTGGCACAGTGGCGGCTGAATTTTTCAATCGCTGGCTTCCGGCCTGCTGTTTTCCGCATAAAAATTCCCACTTGAAGTGAGGGTAGGCCTTGCAACCAAGGTGAGGAGAGGTCCCGGTGCCTCCCGCGAGTCACCGGGATAAACTTCGATTTAGTCGTTTTTCCCTAATTCGACCTCACGCGCCGTCAGCATGTTGGTCACAGTGTCGTAGCTGCCCCCGGCCTCGAGCGCTGGGGCGGTGCGGTCGCTCAGCGCCTGGTAGAATGCTGCGCGGCCGATGCTCAGATCGCCCAGACCTTCGAAATCGTCATCCTGAAGCAGTGAGGTATCAACGGTTACACCTACCAGCGTGAACCTATTACTGTTCTGTTCAACCGCAGTCACCCGATCTTTTGGCGCCTGCACGACGAAGTCATTCGTATTCACGTCGTTGACCTTGATCGCGTTACCGCGAACCCTGACCTTGAAGTCGCCCTGTCCGTCGAAGTCGGAGATGATCCCTTCGAGCTCGGGCTGCAAGCCGCTGGCCACTGTCCCTTTAATCTCGAGCTTGCGCCCGTCTGCCAGGAAGATTGCCGGGTACTCGGCTTTTTTCTCGATCCGCAGGGCCTCGAATTCACCACTTTCGTTGAACGTTCCACTGACCTCGACCATGTCTTCGTTTCCGGGCGTCGTCGCATCATCCTGTAGAGCAGCCGGCGAGTTGGTCGTGTTGCCGGGGCCGCTTGCGTCGAAGAACGCGCCTGATTCCGGCACAGGGTGGTAAAAAAAAGTGCCCGAGATGTGGTTCAGGTGGTGAATTCCAAGCTGTCGGCCATTGATTTATAGTGGTTTTCAGCATCGCGCTCGTGACCGCGGGCATTTCCGGGCCGGGCCCCGCTAGACTCTCGACAGCGCGCCTGGCGCGTGCAATATAATTTCTTTCCGGCCGTCCCGCGATCGCGGAGCGTCGCAAAAGCACCGGCCGTCGGCTCGCGGCTGCGGCCGCGGTAACGCCGAATTTCGCTTCGACACGCGAATGCCGGGAACCGGGCGAGTTTGGCGCAAATAGACAATCGACTGTCGCGCGCGAATCTTACCCGGGTCGGGTGTGTGATAATATCCGTCGGCCCGGCCGAAGCCGGGTTACCCTAAGCGGGCGGCGGGTTGGAAATCGAGATACCCGGGGATTTATGGAGAGTGACGTTGACCGGGGTGTGCCCCCCGGATTCCTCTAACGAGAAGCAGAGAGCGTAAATGAAAGTACTGGTATGTGTAAAACGCGTACTCGACCCCCAGGTCAAGGCGCGCGTCAAAGCCGACGGTTCGGGTGTCGACCTGGCCAACGCCAAGATGACGATGAACCCCTTTTGTGAAAACGCGCTCGAGGAGTCATTGCGCCTGCGCGAGGCTGGCATCGTCGAGGAAATCATCGTCGTGTCGGTCGGCGGCGGCAAGACCGAGGAAACGCTGCGCCACGGGCTCGCGATGGGCGCCGACCGCGCGATCCACGTCGTTACCGAGGAAACCCTGGAGCCGCTCGCGGTCGCCAAGGTGCTGAAACAGGTCGCCGAGCAGGAAGGCGTCGGCCTGGTACTTACCGGCAAGCAGGCGATCGACGACGATTCCAACCAGACCGCGCAAATGCTGTCCGCGCTGCTCGGTTGGTCACAGGCGGCCTATGCCTCCAAAATCAAGATCGAAGGTGACCAGGCGACCGTCACGCGCGAGGTCGACGCCGGCCTGGAGACGATCCAGGTCAGGATGCCGACCGTGATGAGCGCCGACCTGCGCCTCAACGAGCCGCGTTATGTCAAACTGCCCGACGTGATGAAGGCCAAGCGCAAGCCGATGGACAAGATCGAACTCGATAGCCTAGGCCTCGATACCGCCAACCGCCTGACCACGCTGAAGGTGGAAGAGCCCGAGGGCCGCGCCGCCGGGATTATCGTCAACAGCGTAGCCGAACTCGTCGACAAACTGCGCAACGAAGCGAAGGTGATTTAGCCATGGCAAGTCTCGTCATCGTCGAACACGACAACAACGAAGTCGCAGCCGCAACCCTGCACGCGGTGACCGCGGCGCAGCGGATCGGCGGCGATATCGACCTGCTGGTCGCGGGTGAAAACTGCGGCGCCGTGGCTGAGGCCGCGGCGAAAATCGCGGGCGTCGCCAGAGTGAAGCTCGCCGATGATGCGAAGTTCGCCCATGGCCTCGCCGAAAACCTGGCGTCGTTGATCGTCGAGCTCGCCGGCGACTACAGCCACCTGCTGGTCGCGTCGACCACCTTCGGCCGCAACGTCATGCCGCGCGCGGCCGCGCTGCTCGACGTCGCGCAAATTTCCGATATCGTCGAAGTTCACTCGGAAGATACTTTCATGCGTCCGATCTACGCCGGTAACGCGCTCGCGACGGTACAGTCCGCGGACCGGATCAAGGCCATTACCGTGCGCACCATCAAGTTCGAAGCGGCCGCTGCCGAGGGCGGCAGCGCAGGCATCGAGAATGTCAGCGGAGGTCTGGACACCGGTCTGTCGACCTGGGTTTCGCAGGCGCTGTCGGACAGCGACCGGGTCGACCTGACCTCGGCCAAGATCGTCATCTCCGGCGGCCGTGGCATGCAATCTGGAGAGAACTTCGGCATGTTGCACTCGATTGCCGGCAAGCTCGGCGCCGCGGTTGGCGCTTCGCGCGCGGCGGTCGATTCGGGCTTCGTCCCGAACGAACTCCAGGTCGGACAGACCGGTAAGGTCATCGCGCCCGACCTGTACATCGCGGTCGGCATTTCCGGCGCGATCCAGCACCTCGCCGGGATGAAGGAGAGCAAGGTCATCGTCGCCATCAACAACGATTCGGAGGCGCCGATCTTCCAGGTCGCCGACTACGGCCTCGTGGCGGATCTGTTCGAGGCGGTACCGGAACTGGACGCCGCGCTTTAAGTCGATGTCATTCCCGCGCAGGCGGGAATCTCGCGACGCGCCGGCGATACCAAATCCCCCGCTCAAGCGGGGTCGACGCAATAACCGGAACCCGCCTGACGGCGGGTTTTTTTACGTTCCGAGGTGGGATCGGAGCCAATGCCGCGCATTTATCCGCAATGGCAATCTACTTTTCGAACGAAATGGCGATCGCGAACGCCTCTCATTTAATAAACGGCCCTATGCTTTGAACTGGTTTCATCGTCTGCCCGATAACCTGCAAGGAATTCTGTTTCTGCTGCTCGCCTCGATCGCGTTATCGCTGATGGCGTTGCTGATCAAGCTCCTCGGGCAACATCTGCACGTGACGCAAATCCTGCTGCTGCGTCAGCTCGGCATGCTGGTGATGGTATTGCCGGCCATCATGCAAAAATTTCCGGGGTCGCTGCGTTCCAGTCGCCCGGGCCTGCAGATTCTGCGCATGCTGTTTGCGCTGATCGCGATGCTCGGTGGCTTCACCGCAATCATTTACCTGCCGCTGGCCGACGCGACCGCGATTTTTTTCGCCAAAAGCTTCTTCGTAACCATCTTCGCCGTGCTGATTCTCGGCGAGGTCGTCGGTGTCTATCGCTGGGGCGCGGTCGGAGTCGGCTTCGTCGGCGTGCTGGTCATGCTGCAGCCCGGAACCGATAACTTCTCGATCTACAGCCTCGCCTCGCTGGCGGGGGCCGCCGGTGCCGCCGCGGTGATGATCCTGTTACGGATCCTGTCACGCCACGACAGCGCGGATACGATCCTGACCTGGTCGGCGCTCGGCATCGGGCTGGTCATGGCGGCTCCCGCAATTTACTTTTGGCAGCCACCGACGATCGGGGAATGGGCTTTGCTGGGGGCCCTGGCGGTGGCTTCCTACCTGGGGCAAAGGTGCAACATCTTCGCCTACAAGCACGGCGAGGCGTCGCTGCTGGCGTCGCTGGATTATACGCGATTGCTATGGGCCACGTTATTGGGTTACCTGGTATTTGGCGACTTGCCGGGAGCCCCGACCTGGATCGGCGCGGCTATCGTCGTTGCCGCGGCGCTGTTCACGATCTACCGCGAGACCCGTCGCAAACGCGTCTGGAGCTCCGCTCCGAGCGCAAACGACTAGGTCTGGAACGGATCGGGTCATCCGCCGATCCGACCGTAGCAGGCGTCGCAAGAAATTTGGAGCGGGTCACAATCGAATCCCATTCTCGCTTTGCGAACGACTCATGCAGGGCTTCCTTAATTTAAAATCCTTGTTGATATGGCTTGTAATTCTCTAATAAAGTTAGCACTCGGGTAACTGGTGCGATCGTTGTCGGCGCGAACCCGGGCGCGGCCGTCAGCAGACCTGAGCGATTGATGCGACAATAATCCCCTGGATAACCGAGGAACGACAAAATCACGAACCAGACCAGCGACCCCCTGCTACTGCCGCTGCAGCTCAAGCACCTGACCCTGCGTAACCGGATCATGTCGACCAGCCATGCCTGCGGGCTCGAGGACCGGGATGCGATGCCGGGCGCCGCCTACCAGGCCTACCACGAAGCCAAGGCGCGCGGCGGGCTCGCGCTGACCATGTTCGGCGGTTCCGCCTTCGTCGATCGCGATTCGACCTGGGCCACGGGTCAGCTGGACATGTCCGGCGACCGCGTCATCCCTTATCTCGAGGCGTTCTCGGATCGGGTCCATGCTGCCGGTGCCGCCATCATGATGCAGCTCACGCACCTCGGCCGGCGCGCCGAGACCAATTCTCAATACTGGCTACCCGCGCTCGGTCCGTCCCCGGTGCGCGAGACCCTGCACCGCGCTTTTCCGCGCGAAATGGATCGCGACGACATCGAGCGGGTGGTGAAAGCCTTCGGCGCCGCCGCGCTGCGCGCGCAGCAGGGCGGGCTGGACGGAATCGAAACCATGGTCGGTGGTCACCTGATTGGCCAGTTCCTGTCGCCGATGACCAACCGGCGCGACGACGAGTTCGGCGGCTCGACCGAAAACCGCTGCCGCTTCGGGCTCATGGTGCACGAGGAGATACGCCGCCGGGTCGGCGCCGAATTCATCGTCGGCATGCGCTTCCTGATCGACGAGGCGGACGCCGCGGGACTCGATTTCGACGAGTGTGTAGAAATGGCTCGCATCTTCGAAGGATCGGGAACCATCGATTTCTTCAACGCCAACTATGGCCGCCTCGACACGATGCATCACATGCTGACCGAATGCATGCCGGGCATGGAATCGCCGATCGCGCCCTGGCTGCAGGCCGCGGGACGCTTTCGTGCCGCGGTCAACCTGCCGGTGTTTCACGCGGCGCGCATTACCGATCTCGCGACCGCGCGCCACGCGATCCGCGACGGCCTGCTCGACATGGTGGCGATGACGCGCGCGCACATCGCCGATCCGGACATCGTCGCCAAGCTCGAGCGCGGCGAGGAAGACCGGATCCGCCCCTGCGTCGGGGTGACGCACTGCATGGGGAATAATCGCCCGACCTGCGTGCACAATCCGGCCAGCGGACGCGAACTGCAATGGCCGCAGCGTATCGAGCGCGGCACGGGTGCTTCGCGGCGGGTGGTGGTGGTCGGCGCGGGTCCCGCCGGCCTCGAGGCGGCGCGGATACTCGCCGAGCGCGGCCACCGGGTCAGGCAGTTCGAGGCCACCGATCGGCCCGGGGGACAGATGCGCATGGCCGCCGCGGCGAGCTGGCGCAGGGACGTGGTCGGCATCGTCGACTGGCGCGTCGCCGAGCTCGAGCGCCTCGGTGTCGAGGTTCAATACAACACGCTCGCCGAGGCGGAAGACGTGCTCGCCGAATACCCCGAGGTCGTGATCGTCGCCACCGGCGGTCTGCCGGATCTGGACTGGTTGCCGGGAGCGGAGCTGTGTACGCCGCTCTGGGACATCCTGTCGGGCGGGGTAAAACCGGCTGCGAACGTCATCGTCTACGATGGCACCGGCCGCCACCCGGCCGCGACCGCGGCCGAATTCTGTCACGACGCGGGTAGCCGGGTGCAGCTCGTCACCCTCGACGAAATGCCGGTTGCCGAGCTCGAGTACGGCGAACGAGTCATCTGGCGGCGCGAACTCGCACGGCGCGAGCTGGTACCGCTCGCCGAATACGAACTGGTCGAACTGAGTCGCGGCGCCACCGGGCTCGACGCGCTATTCCGCAACGAGTTGACCGGAGAAACGCTTACTCTGAACGCCGACCAGGTTGTCGTCGAGCGCGGCACGTTGCCGTTCGACGAGGTATTCGACAGCCTGCGCGACGATGCAAATAACCGGGGCGTAACAGACCTCGACGCGCTGGTTGACGGCAAACCGCAGCCGTCTCTCGGGCAGGGGTCGGGATATTCGTTGTTCCGTATCGGCGACGCCGCGTCTAGCCGCAATCTCGCCGCGGCGATGTACGACGCGCTGCGCCTGTGCTCGACGATTTAAACCAGGCTGCGTTCTGCGAAGAATTTGAGGAAACGCCAAATCTGCCCGGGAGACGCATTATTTCGCGGAACCGGAAAAGGCCGGGTCGCCCCGGCCTTTGGTGTTGTCAGTAAGCCCGATATTGCTCAGGCGAACCACCACCGTTCGGTGTTTTTCATGCCATCCAGTTCCCAGTTGTTGCCGAGCTGTTCGGGATGGCCGAGCTTGTCGTTCAGCGCCATTACGTCACTGAGAAACAGCGGCAGCGCTACACCACCCTCGTTGCTGACGATGCGCTGCATCTCGACGTAGATTTCCCGTCTTTTCTCCTTGTTCAGTTCGGCGCGACCCTGGACGAGCAACTCGTTGAAGCGATCGTGTTTCCAGAAGGTGTCGTTCCAGCTGGCATCCGCGGCGTATATCTGGGAAAAAATCCAGTTTTCCGTGGGCCGGCCGCTCCAGTAACAGGCAACCCAGGGCTTTTTCATCCACACGTCGGACCAGTAGCCGTCATTGGGTTCGCGTTTCACCTCGATGTCGATACCGGCGGCCTTGGCCGATTCGCGCATCAGCTGCCCCGCGTCCACGGATCCGGCGAACGCGGTATCCGCGGCGTGGAACTGCACCTTCAGGCTGTCCAGTCCTGCCTGCTTCAGGTGCCACTTCGCCTTGTCGGGATCATATTCGCGCTGCGGCAATTCGTCCTTGGTTGCGCGGTAGATATTGGCCGGGCCGACCGGGTTGTCGTTGCCGAGTTCTCCGTAGCCAAACGCAATCTTGTCCAGCCATTCCTGCCGCGTAATGATCAACTTGAGCGCCATGCGCACGTGATTGTTGTCGAAGGGCGCCATATCCGTGCGCATCGGCAGCGTCACCTGCTTGTTGCCGGTGGTGGCGATGACATTCACGCCCGGCAGCTTGGCGAGCCGGCTCGCGGTTTTCAACTCCACTTTCTGGATGCAGTCCACCGCGTCCGTGCGCAGGGCCGTGGTGCGCGCCGAC
>JAOTTY010000138.1 GCA_029864185.1 Gammaproteobacteria bacterium | reverse complement strand
TGATGACTTTGTTCCAGCGCCTCGACCTGTTCCTCGCCACGTATTTGCACCCGGGTCAGGGCCTGCACGACCTCGTAGTTGATTCCATCGAGCATGGCGGTGAACATTTGAAACGATTCGCGCTTGTATTCCTGCACCGGATTCTTCTGCGCATAGCCGCGCAGACCTATGCCCTGGCGCAGATAATCCATCGCCGCGAGATGCTCCTTCCAGTGGCGATCGAGGATCATCAAAGTGATCTCTTTCTCGAGCCTGATCATCAGCTCCTCACCGAGCATATCGGCCTTGGCCCTGTAGGCCCGGTCGAATTCTTCGCTTATGCGATCGAGGATATCTTCATCGGTTAAGTGATCGTCGGCATCGATCCAGTCCTGTATCGCCAGCTCTACCCCGAATTCGTTCGCCAGTGCCTGTTCGAGGCCGCCGATATCCCATTGTTCGTCGAGCGAATTAACGGGTACGTGCGTGCGAAACAATCCCTGCACCACATCCTTGCGCATGTTCGTAATCGCATCGGAGATACTTTCGCTATGCAGCAAATCGTTACGCTGCTGATAGATGACCTTGCGCTGATCGTTGGCGACATCGTCGTACTGCAGCAATTGCTTGCGGATATCGAAGTTGTGAGCCTCTACCTTGCGTTGCGCATTTTCGATCGCGCGGCTTACCCAGGGATGTTCGATCGCCTCGCCGTCTTCCATGCCCAGCTTCTGCATCAGCCCGGCAACCTTTTCGGAGGCGAAAATACGCATCAGGCTGTCTTCCATCGACAGATAAAAACGCGAAGAACCCGGGTCTCCCTGGCGCCCCGAGCGGCCGCGCAACTGGTTGTCGATACGGCGCGATTCGTGGCGTTCGGTGCCGATAATATGCAAACCACCGGCCGCGATTACCTTGTCATGCAGCTGTTGCCATTCGCGCCTCATTTGCCCTCGCTTTTCGGCCTGGTCCTCGGGAATGTCTTTCAACTCCAGTTCCAGATTACCGCCGAGCACGATATCGGTACCCCGGCCCGCCATGTTGGTAGCGATGGTCACGGTGCCGGGAATACCGGCATCCGCGATAATCTTGGCTTCGCGTTCGTGCTGCTTGGCGTTCAGAATCTGATGTTTGATTTTGACCTTGTCGAGCAGGCTGGAGAGATATTCCGAGGTTTCGACCGAAGTGGTGCCGACCAGCACGGGTTGACCCCGATCGACGCAATCACGGATATCCTCGATAATCGACTCGAATTTTTCGCGTTTGGTCAGGTAAATCAGATCGCCCAGGTCCTCGCGAATCATTGGCTGGTTGGTCGGCACCACGACAACCTCGAGACCGTATATTTGCTGGAATTCGAAGGCTTCGGTATCGGCGGTACCGGTCATACCGGCAAGCTTGTTGTAGAGCCTGAAGTAGTTCTGGAAGGTGATCGACGCGATGGTCTGGTTTTCATGCTGAATGCTGACGCCTTCCTTGGCCTCGATCGCCTGGTGCAATCCCTCGGACCAGCGCCTGCCCGGCATCGTGCGACCCGTGAATTCGTCGACGATAACGATCGAGTCGTTCTGCACGATGTAATCGACATCCCGGTGGTAGATCGCGTGCGCGCGCAAACCTGCATTCAAATGGTGCACCAGCGCAATATTGGCGGCATCGTAAAGGCTCTCGCCGTCGTTGAGCAGTCCTTTTTCTATCATCAACTGCTCTGCGGTATCGTGCCCTGTTTCGGTTAGAAAAGCCTGCTTGGATTTTTCATCGACGCTGTAATCGCCGGGACCATCCTCGGACTCGACCCGGGTCAGGCGTGGAATGATATTGTTGATGCGAGTATATAAATCAGAGCTATCGCTGGCCTGCCCGGAAATGATCAGCGGCGTGCGCGCCTCGTCGATCAGGATGGAATCCACCTCGTCGACGATCGCGTAATTCAGCTCACGCTGCACACGCTCCTCCAGCGAGAAGCACAAATTATCGTGCATGTAGTCGAAACCGAACTGGTTATTGGTGCCGTAGGTAATGTCGGCCGCGTAGGATTCGCGCTTGGAGTTGTAATCCATGGTGCTTAAAACGACACCGACGCTGAGGCCCAGAAAATTATATATCTGGCCCATCCATTCGGCATCCCGCTCGGCCAGGTAGTCGTTCACGGTAACGATATGCACACCCTTGCCGCTAATCGCGTTGAGATAGGCGGGCAGCGTGGCGACCAGGGTTTTACCTTCACCGGTTCGCATTTCCGTGATCTGGTTATTATGCAGGATCATGCCACCGATCAGCTGAACGTCGTAGTGGCGCATGCCCAGGCTTCGCACGGCCGCTTCGCGGCAAACCGCGAAGGCTTCGTCGAGCAACTGTTCCAGCGTTTCGCCGCCGGAAAACCGCTGTTTGAATTCCTCTGTTTTCTGCTTTAACTGCGTATCGTCGAGCGCCTGGATTTCGGGCTCTAGTCGATTAATCTGGTTAACCCGCTGCCTGAGCTTTTTTATGATGCGGTCGTTACGACTGCCGAATATGCTTCTAGTAATTTTGGACAACATCGTACGACTGCTTTAACAGAACTGTTATCAGAGGTGGAGCCTAGTTGAAGGGTTTCAAGCCGGACGCTGTAATAAACGGCGTCACCGTTTAATTCGCAGCACGAATAAACTTCACTGGATTGATTTCGCGTCCATTCTTGAGCACTTCAAAGTGCACGTGGGGCCCGGTAGAACGTCCCGAAGAACCGATTTCCGCAATCTGGAAACCCTTCTCGACGGTATCGCCAACCGAAACCAGCAGGCGAGAATTGTGCGCATAACGCGTGGTGTATCCATTACCGTGGGCGATATCGATCACGTTACCATAGCCATAGCGCTTACCGGCGTAGGTGACGACGCCCTTGGCGACCGCGTTCACAGGTCCGCCGAGCTTGCCGGCGAAATCGATACCCTTGTGCATTTCACGCCGCCCCGAGAGCGGATGCGTACGCATTCCGTAGTAAGAAGAAATCCAGCCCTTACTGATCGGGCGTCCGCTGGGTTGAACCTCTTTTTGCAGGTTTTCGTTAAGTACATAATTTTCAAGAACCGCCAGCTGGTTTTCACGGGTTTCGAGTTCGTAGCTCAGCTGCTCGATCGCCTGCGACAGTTCGTTTGGGTCTAGACCCTTGTTGTAGACGGTTTCAGGACCGCCGATAGCCGGTGTGTTGTCGAAATCGAATTCGGCGGTATCGATGCTGGCCATGTGTACCAGTTTCTGTCCCAGGGCATCGAGACGCATAACATGCGCCTGCAATAGGCCAATGCGAGACGACAGCGCGTCTATGTTGGCGTCAGCCTCTTCGCGAATGTGCGTCAACTGCACCTGCTGGCGATGGACGTCGGCCCGCCATTCGTCTATCAGCGCCTGGTTGTCCTGGTTGGGATTGAGGGTATAGCCAATGTATACCGAAGCCGCCATCAGCATTCCCAGCAGTACCATCAACGATAGCAAATGCAGCGGCTTGCGCAGGTTCAGGCCGAAGAGCTGGCCTCGGTTCGATGACAGGAACAGTATATTCACATCGGCACCTAAATTGCCGCTTCTACAGGCTGCGCGTAGGAAATCGGCGCGGTCGAAGCATCTTCGAAAGTAACCTCTTCCCAGGCGTCGGCGTCTTCGAGCAGGGCCAGCAGCAAACGATTGTTCAACGCATGTCCAGACTTGTATCCGGAAAAGGCGCCGATCAGGCTATGCCCGAGAAGATAGAGATCGCCAATCGAATCGAGGATCTTGTGCTTGACGAATTCATTGTCGTAACGCAGGCCATCCTCGTTGAGGACCCGGTAATCATCGAGCACGATCGCGTTGTCCTGGCTGCCACCCAGCGCCAGGTTGTTGGCGCGCAAATACTCGATGTCCTTCTGGAATCCAAAGGTACGAGCGCGACTCACCTCCTTGACAAAAGAGGTGGTCGAAAAATTGACATGGCAGGTCTGCTTTTGCTTGGTAAACAGCGGGTGGTCAAAATCGATCTCGAAACTGACCTTGAAACCGTTAAAAGGGTTGAACTCGACCCATTTATCGCCGTCTTCGACGCGCACGGTCTTCTTGATCTTGATGAATTTCTTGGCCTTGTTCTGCTCGACGATACCGGCCGACTGAATCAGGAAAACAAACGGCCCTGAACTGCCATCCATGATCGGCACTTCATCTGCGCTGAGATCGATATAGGCGTTATCGATACCGAGACCGGCAATGGCAGAAAGCAGGTGCTCGACTGTCGAAATTCGGACACCATTTTCGACCAGGGTCGTCGACAAGTTGGTGTCACCGACCTTTTCAGGACGTGCGAGAATCTCGACCGGAGGTTCCAGGTCGATTCGTCGAAAGCGGATACCGGAATCGATCGGTGCCGGACGCAACGTCAGATAGACTTTCTTCCCTGTATGCAAACCTACGCCCATGGCGCGTATGACATTTTTCAACGTGCGCTGTTTTATCAAGACCGCTTCCCAGAAATAATAAGTAAAATCAGAGAGTTAGCTTTGGCAGTTTTTATACCGCTAACCAGCCCCCAATGATGGCTGATTTCAGTTCGAAAATCAATCTGATTCACGAGATTGTTCCTATAAATGACTGAATTCTCTAATAGTTTCAATAACCCGTGGTCACCTTATTCAGGCACCCAAACATTACTTGCGATGATGGTTTTGTCTGATTTTCAACTTTTGCAACTCAAGTATATAAGAGTGTAGTAGATTTTGAGCATCTTCGTGAATTTCTGTGAAACAGCACCGACACAGGTCATCTTGCTTCGCTACCACCTCCAGTACGACTGGAAAAGTACGCGACTCGCTGGACAGGCGAATAAATGCCGGGCTGCGGCTACCGACCGCCAGTTCCTGCGCGCGAAACGCGATTCCGGTGCCGCTGATATTGAGCGCATGAAACTTGTTGCCCGCAATCGTTATGATAACGGGTTGCTCCTGACTCGGCGCGATGCGATAAGCCGAACGGTTATCGCTTTGTCGTGAATCCAGCGCTACTTCAATTGTTTTTTTCTTTTTCCAGAACAAACTCGACTCTCCGGTTTCTTGCCCGGTTCTCGGAACTGTTATTCTCAACCAGCGGCAGGTAATCGGCATAACCCGTCGCCGTCATGCGCTCGGGATCGATGCCCTGATCTATAAAAAACCTGAGCACCGTGGTTGCGCGTACCGCCGACAGTTCCCAGTTCGATGGAAACTGGCTGGTCTCGATACTGAGATCATCGGTATGACCCCTGATCGCAATGCGGTAATCTGCATGGTCGCGAAACATCTGCCCCAGGTTGGCAAAGATAAACCGGGCGCGGTCCTTGAGCTGGGCATGCCCGGAATCGAACAGGTAGCGACCGTCGATCTGCAGATTGATCTGGTCTCCGTTATAGGCCAGCTGGACGCTATCCGCCAGGTCGGTGTTATCGATCATACTTTCCATTTCCGCGACCAGCACCGGTTTCAGGTTGTCGATCGGCACCGCACCGGGATTCATTCCCAGCAGGTCATCGACGGCCTTGAGCGGCTCGGGATTCCTGCCCTTGCGCGTCGCAAAGTCAATCACGCTGATCTGGTTGCCGTCGCCATCGATGACCTGAATCGTTTCGATCAATTCCCTGTAGGCCTCGTCCTCGAAGTCGGCAAGCGTATATAATAGAATGAAAAACACCAGGATCAGGGTCATCATGTCCGCAAAGGTGACCACCCAGGCGCTGCCGCCCTCTTCTTCTTCAAACATGTCGCTCAGGGACCGTGCCGACATCAGCTACGCTCCTTCAATTTCTGCATCGGTTTGCGTTTCTTCGCCGGTACGAACGAGGACAGTTTTTCATAAACCGAGAGCGGGTTATTGTCCTGCAGTATGCTGACCGCTCCCTGGAAGATGATTTCGAAATTCATCACCTCCAGCAGCGTTCGAGAACGAAGCTTTCCGGCGATAGGAAGGAAGATCGAGGTCGATAAAAGTGTCCCGTAAAATGTCGTGAGCAGCGCTATCGCCATCGCCGGCCCTAGACTATCGGGGGTTGCCAGCATAGATAGCATCTGTATCAGGCCAATCAGGGTCCCCAGCATACCGAAGGATGGCGCGTACATCGCCATCTTGCGAAACACGTCCTGCACGATGTAATGGCGCATCTGCATCGATTCGATCTCGGTGCGCATCGCCGAGCGCAGGGTTTCCTCGTCGGCGGCATCCGCGATCAAGGTACAAACTCGCTTCAGAAACGGTGAATTGGTTTTAACGTCCATCAGGCTCAGCAGGCCCTTACGGCGACTGATGGTGCCGAGCTTGATCATGGTATTGATCAATTCCTGCGAGTCCTGTTTGGGCGACGAAAAAACGAAATAGGCGCTCTTGAATGCGGTCACGACATCCCTGAACTGAAACGTCAGCAGGGTCGCCGCCATGGTGCCGCCCATGACGATCATAATTCCGGGTAAATTCAGAAAATGATGTACGTCTCCGCCGAGGATAATCGCGGACACGATCAATCCAATCCCGGAAATGATACCGATTAGAGAGGCAAGATCCATAAATCCCGTTAAGCTGAAAAACTCTGTCGCTGTTATTGATCGGCCGTATATCGCGAATCTTTAAAACCGGGGGACGAATTTGCAACCTGGTTCCCTGCCCGCAGACCGCTTTGATTTCACGTGACGTCGATGCGGTGCTTTTGAAGCTGGGCGACTCGCTTTTCTCGGCGCGTTACGGCACATAGATCATCGCGGGTTGCCTTTCCGGCAGCTCTCGTATGTTTATCGAAACCCGTGATAAAGGCAGGTAAAGCGACGACGCCGGTCCCTGGCGGCAGCTAGCAGCGAATGAAGTGCTCACGGTAATACTTGAGCTCATTGATCGATTCGAGGACATCATCGAGCGCCAGATGCGCCCCTTTCTTGCTGAATCCGTCAACCAGTTCGGACTTCCACAGCCTGGCGAGTTCCTTGAGCGTGCTGACATCGAGGTTGCGGTAGTGAAAAAAAGCTTCCAGTTCCGGCATCAGGCGCGCCATGAAACGGCGATCCTGGCATATGCTGTTGCCGCACATCGGTGATTTACCCGGCGGCACATGGCGTCGCAAAAACTCGAGCGTCTCCTGTTCTGCATCCGTGGCGCTGATATTACTCTGGTTTACCCGCTCGGTAAGCCCCGAGTCGCGGTGATGACTCGTATTCCATTCGTCCATAGCTCGCAGAATCGATTCCGGCTGATGAATCGCGATCACCGGCCCCTGTGCGATCACTGCCAGGTTTGCGTCGGTGACCACCGTCGCGATCTCGATAATCTGGTCACGTTGCGGATCCAGTCCGGTCATTTCCAGGTCGATCCAGATCAGATTGGTGTCTGCCATTGCCATCAGGTTCTCCAGGCTTTATACGGGCGCAATATGCGGTAGACTATAGCAAGTTTTTCAAGGCCCGTAGATCAATGCATTTATTCACCACGGTATTCCTGAGTTTTGTCGCGGCATCGGTGCTGGTCCGTCTCTGGCTGAGCCAGCGCCAGATCAGCCATATCAGTGCACATTATGATGCAGTTCCCGAGGCCTTTGCCGACAAGATCTCGCTGCAGGATCATCACCGGGCAGCCGATTACAGTTGCACCAGGCTGCGTTTCGGGCGTCTTACGCTGGGGTGGGAAACGCTGTGGCTGCTGATCTGGACCATGGGCGGCGGCATCAACGTAATCGATCAATGGTGGCTAGGTTTCGAATACCCTGGCATGGTCACCGGGATTGCGGTGATCCTGTCTTTGACTCTGCTATCGGCCATTCTCGGTCTGCCTTTCTCGTTATACCAGACCTTTGTTATCGAGGAGCGCTTCGGCTTCAACAAGACTACGCTGAAAACCTGGCTGCTGGACCTGGTCAAAACCGCGATGCTGCTGCTGCTGCTCGGTGCTCCCCTGCTGGCGGCGATCCTGTGGTTGATGAATCGGGCCGGTGACCTCTGGTGGATATACGCATGGCTGCTGTGGATGGGTTTCAGCCTCGTCATGATCTGGGCTTACCCGGTTTTCATCGCCCCCCTTTTCAATAAGTTTAGCCCCCTGCAGGACTCTAACCTGCGTACACGCATCGAGGACCTGCTCACGCGCTGCGGCTTCCACAGCCAGGGTGTATTCGTCGTCGATGGATCAAAACGTTCGTCGCATGGTAATGCCTATTTCACCGGGTTCGGCAGAAACAAGCGCATCGTTTTTTACGACACCTTGCTGGAAACCCTGTCGGAGGATGAAGTCGAGGCGGTACTGGCACATGAACTTGGGCACTTCAAACGCAACCACATAAAAAAATCGCTATTGCTTTCAAGCGCCATGTCGCTGGCCGGTTTTGCGCTGCTGGCCTGGCTGATGCGTTCCGACTGGTTTTACTCCTCGCTGGGCGTCGACACCGCCTCGACACATGCCGCGCTGATCCTGTTCATGATGGTGATGCCGGTCTTTACCTACTTCATCGGTCCGCTGTTCTCGGCGCTGTCGCGCAAGCATGAATTCGAGGCCGATGAGTTTGCGCATTCCAACAGCAATTACAAGGCACTGATTTCAGCCCTTGTGAACCTTTACCGGGACAACGCAAGCACGCTAACCCCCGATCCCATTCACTCGATTTTTTACGATTCGCATCCCCCGGCCACGATTCGCATCAATCGTCTCGAAACGATTGCGGGCAATGGCAGCTCCGGCTAGCCGAGCCTGTTATTACAGGAGCCGACCCATGAGCAGGCTTGTTAATGGCAAAGCGAAGGCTTAGCCGGCAGCAAAAAAACCGCATACAGGCCGCCCAGCAGGCGTTCTCCGCGAGTCATGATCAAAAACCAGGGCTGGTGGTCTCGCACCGGGGAGGCCGGATACTGGTCGAACTCGACGCAACGGAAACCATCGAATGCAAGATCAAATCCAACCTCGGAACGATCGTTTGCGGTGATCGCGTCACTATCGAAACCACCGCACAGTCAGAGCATCGCGTAATGGGAATACTGGCCCGGGACAACCTGTTGCAGAGAGTCGATGGTTTCGGCCAGGTACGCGCGGTTGCGGCCAATATCAGCCAGCTATTCGTCTGCCTTGCCGTTAGCCCCCGGCCCAACCTTTTCCTGCTGGACCAGTACCTGCTATCGGCCGAACAGCAAAACATCGACGCAATCATTCTGCTAAACAAGATCGACCTGGCGGCTGATGAACGGGATCCATTCGGGCTGCAGCAGATTTACCGGCCGCTGGGCTATCGAATCGTCGCTACCAGCGCCACCAGCGGAGCCGGGATGAACGAATTCGAGTCCCTGCTGATAGATCAGGTATCGGTACTGAGCGGCGTTTCGGGCGTCGGCAAGTCGTCATTGACAAGCTGGCTGCTGCCCGACGAAAAAATTAAAATTGCACAGATTTCCGCGGCCAACGCGGAGGGGCGTCATACGACACGCGCCAGCCGGCTCTATCACTTGCCGTCCGGCGGCGACCTTATCGATACGCCAGGGGTTAGAGGATTTAGCCCTTTTGTCGATCGCGATACCCCGCTCGCGCTGGGTTTCAGGGAAATCAGGGACCGCGGCGAACATTGCCGCTTTCACAATTGCCTGCACCGCAACGAACCCAGCTGCGCGGTCATCGCCGCGGTCGAATCCGGGGAGATGTCCGTATCACGTTATCAGAACTACCTGAAAATGCTGGAGTCAGGCGCGGGTTGCTAGGAGGCGGAAATACCGCGCAGCTGCCGGCCGCCGACCAGGTGCATATGCAGGTGAAAAACTTCCTGGCAACCGTGTTTGTTGCAGTTGACGACCAGCCTGTAGCCATCCTCGGCAATCCCCTCGGCCTGCGCTATTTTTTGCGCGGCCAGCACCATTTTGCCGATTAGCTCGGCCTGCTCCGGTTTGATATCGTTGACGGTCGCGATTTCGATCTTGGGGATAACCAGCACATGCGTCGGTGCCTGCGGATTGATATCGCGAATCGCAATGATATCCTCGTCTTCATAAACGATATCGGCCGGCAGTTCACGGTTTATAATGCGGGTAAATAAAGTTTCCGACATAATTCTTTCCTCAGGATTGTTGCTCTCTAACCGAGTTGCTGGCGACCGGACAGCGCTCTGGACAGGGTGCCGCCGTCGACAAACTCTAGTTCTCCACCCAGCGGTATGCCGCGCGCCAGCCTGCTGCTGACGACTCCATGCCTGACAGCAAAATCGGCAATGTACTGCGCCGTGATATCGCCTTCCACCGTAGCGCTGGTTGCGAGTATCACTTCCTTGACGATTCCACTGCCGAGTTGCCGCTCGAGTTCATCGAGCCCCAGCTGCTCCGGCCCGTAACCATCGAGCGGGGAAAGACGCCCCAGCAATACAAAGTAGCGCCCCCGGTAAGCCCCCGATGACTCGACCGCGAGAACATCTGCCGGAGTTTCGACGACACAAATGACATTCTGCTCGCGGCTGGCATCGTCGCAGGTCGTACACAGTTCACTATCGGAAAAATTGCGGCATCGGTCGCAATGCCTGACCTTCTGCAGCGCGTTATCGATGGCGTCCGCGATTCGCCTGGCGCCCTGCTGATCGCGTTCGAGCAAATGCAGGGCCATGCGCTGCGCCGATTTTTGCCCCACTCCCGGCAAGCACTTGAGCGACTCGATCATCTCGTTCAGGCTGGTTGACGACATCGGTTAAAACGGCAGCTTGAAACCCGGCGGAAGGTTCAGCCCCGCCGTCATTTCCTGCATCGCGGCCTGGTTCGATTTTTCGACCTTGTGAACGGCATCGTTTATGGCCGCCGCAACCAGGTCCTCGAGCATTTCGACATCTTCATCGACCAGGCTGGGATCGATGTTGACGCGGTTGACTTCGTGAGTACCACGCATCACCACCGACACCATACCGCCACCGGCCTCACCGGTGACTTCCTTGTTGGCGAGTTCACGCTGCGCCTTCTGCAGGTTTTCTTGCATTTCCTGCGCTTTTTTCATCATGTCGCCGAGTGCGCCTTTCATTACCTCACCTCATCAATTACCGGTATTGTCGATCTTGACTACGCTCGCTTCGTCGAGCTCCACGGCAAACGCATGCCGCAGCTTGCGCACGGCCGCATCTTCCCTGATCGCTTCGATAACCGCCAGTCGTTCCTGTTCCAGTCGCTCTGATTTTGCCTGCAACGGTGTTATTCCATGCAGTTGCTGCATCGCGATCAATTCCAGCTGCAATGATACCTCAAGTTTTTGTTCTAGCGCCTGCCTAATTTCGGAGCCGATAACCGCGGTGGCAAGCTCATGGATTTCGGGCAGCAGCGCGAGCCTCAGGCGGCCGTCCCGGAAGGATTCCACTGCGCTGTTCGCGACAATTTCCTGGGCCAGGCCGGTCA
>JAOTTY010000137.1 GCA_029864185.1 Gammaproteobacteria bacterium | reverse complement strand
TTATCGGATAGATATTAAATAAGCCTATATCGAGTCTTACCAAGACGGGAAGTCTGTTCCGGGACAACCCCAGCCGCAGAATCGTTAGGCCGAGGGCTTTTTTTCTCCCGCGTCGACGCTGAACAGCCCCTTACCGGTGACGACCTCCGCCGATAATGGCTCCCGCGTAAAAGCCTAAATCCGATTACCAGCTTCCCGTGGCACTAAAATCCTGATTAGCAACAGAATGTCGATTGATCCAAATCAACGCGGCAGTAAAGGTATATATTTAAGATAAATCGGTGATATTTTCTGCATTGGATTATTTTCGAATTTCGGTGTCTGGTCTGGCTGGATGCTCGAAATTGGAAGGTTTCAATACTGGTTAGGTCGAGAAGCAGGGATGACAAGAATCACGCCATTTGCCTGGAGGTTGGGCATCGCATGTGTTTCATTTATAACGGCGATTGTGGTGTATTGCTGCGCGCGAATCTATCCCCCGGAAATCCTGGAGCCATTTCAGGCAGTTAATACCGATCTCGCGACGCATTCAGCAATTCTTGGCAGCGCACCTTCATTTTTCTATACGCTGGCCCTGGGTTTGGCAATTGGTGCCTGTGCATCAAGTATTTCTGGAGCGAGGCTTCATTGCCTTATCTGGATCGGGTTAGCGCTATTTCTGGAATTGTCTCAGCACTCGATCTTTGCTGAATCCTTCTCAAGCTGGCTAATAACAAATCTGGTGGAGCCTATCTGGTTGATTTTTGTACCTTACTGGACCCGTGGTGTATTTGATCCCCTTGATCTGCTTGCCACCCTTGTCGGTGGAATTATCGCCCTAACCCTGCTGACCCATCTCCCGAAGGAGAATAGCGATGAAAACATCTCCTAATAAGTCGCTTCGTGGAATATTTTTAGGAATCGTGTACCTGGTGGGGATTCTTGGCATCGTGGCAAGTGGTGGCGGTGGTGGTTCTGCCAGCATTAGCTATGCTGGTAATACCGATCCAGCCGTTATTAGCAGAACCAATGCTGCCCGACTGGTTGGAAATATCTTCATCGGACGAACTATTGTCGGGTCAGGCTCCGGTGGCGCAGCCAGGATTGATACCTCGATAGATACGTCCTCCCGGGGCATTGGGCTTGCGCAGATTCCAGGCCGGCTAACCCGGAAGCTACGCAACGCGATGCAATCTTCCCCCGATTTTGTTTCGAGATCGACTACGGTGCGGGCGCGGACCGACGTGGACGAAACAGAACCATGCGACAACAATGATGGCTCGATACGTATCACTGGATTTATCGAGGATAACGGCACCGGAACACTGACACTTGATTTCATAAATTGCCGCGACGGTAACGAAATCCTGGATGGTAAAATAACAGTTCGGGTTAATGCCTTCGACTTTGGTTTTTTTCTTCCTACTGATGCCGTTTACAGCTTTACAGTATTAAGCCTTTCGAGTTCGACTTATAGCGCGAGCATCGACGGATCGGTTCACTCACAAATATCGCTAAGCACCCAGACCGAGCAGCTGACTGTAGACAGGCTTGTTGCCCGGAATAATGCTACCGGCGAGATGATAATGATCGCAAATCAGGTTAGCGTTGTCGTTTTCGATTCTATTTTTGCACCATCGTCCCTCTCTGAAACCATTACCGGACGCATTTACGATTCGACACACGGATACGTCGATTTCGCCACTATCGCTCCTATTATTTTCAGCAGCATCACGCAGGAATATCCCGATGGTGGCCAGGTATTGCTAACCGGAAGTCTAAATTCTGCAATCCGGGTTATTGTAATATCAGATACACACAGCTTGCTGGACCTTGACCTGGATGGTGATTCTGCCTTCGAGATTGCAGTCACCTTAAGCTGGACCGAACTCGAGACAGAGCCGGACCTCGCCGATTCAGACGGCGACGGTATGCACGATAGCTGGGAACAAGCTAACGGGCTCGGTCCGAACGATCCAGGCGATGCGGGTGGTGACCTGGATGGCGACAGCTTCACCAATCTCGAAGAATACAGGTACGGATCAAATCCCAACAATGCCGGCTCGACGCCGCCGGCGGCGGACCTGTCGATAAGCAAGACGACCACAATGTCGGCCGTTGGTGTAGGGGAAAACTTTACCTACACCGTGACCGTCAACCATGGTGGCGGCGTAACCGCAACTGGCGTGGTCGTGACCGATGTATTACCGGTCAGCATGACATTGCTGTCAGCAACATCGAGCCAGGGCAACTGTACGCAAGGCGCAACCGTTACCTGTAATCTCGGGTCCTTGCAGCAGTTTCAGTCCACCGCAATCACGATCGAAGTGACACCAACCCAGCAGGGCACTTTCGTCAATACAGCGAATGTCGCTAGCCTAACGCCCGATGCAATTACGGCTAATAATAGTGCCAATGCGAGCATGTCGGTTGGTACTCCGGCAACGGGTATTCAGTCGCTGATCGATGGCGCCAGCAATGGTGACACCGTCATGGTTGCGCCAGGCACCTATATCGGCACGATCGATTTCAAGGGCAAGGCGATAACGCTAGTCAGCATGAACGGGCCGCTGCTAACCGTGCTCGATGGCGGTGGTGCCAACAGCCCGGTTGTTAACTTCTCGAGTGGCGAGGGTAATAACTCGGTTCTGGATGGTTTTACCATTCAAAACGGCGGGGACAGGGGTATTAACGTGAGTTCCGCATCGCCTATCATCCAGAACAATATCATCGCCCAAAACACGGCCTGCGCCGGTGCGGGCATCGAGCTGGGGTTTAGCTCTGCCGTTGTGCGGCAAAATATCATCCGCAACAATTTCAAGAGCGGGTGTTCCGGGGGCACCGGCGGAGGTGGCATTTTAATCCGCGGAGCCGGCTCGGCTATGGTCGTCGGTAACCAGATTACGAGCAACAGCTCGTCCGACGGCGGAGGCATTTCAATGTTTGCCGCCGGTACGCCCACGATTCAGGGCAACACGATCAATGGCAATTCGGGAGGTGCGATTTCCATGGTCAATACTTCCGATGCGTTTATCGTCAACAATGTAATAGCCAACAACACTGACGGCGATTGTGGTGGCATCGACTGGCTGGTGCCGTCCGGCGCCAACGGCCCGCGCGTCATCAACAATACCTTTTTCGACAACGACGGTAACAATGCGTCTGCCATTTGCGCCGATGGCTTCGATATTCAGGCTGAGATCATTAATAACACCATCGTGGCGAAGTCGGGGCAGACCGCTATTTTCTGCGGTAATTTCAATGATTTGAATCCGCCAGTAATCATGTTCAATAACGTGTTGGCCCCGTCGGGCATATCGTATGGCGGTATCTGCACCGATCAGACTGGTCTCAATGGCAATATTTCCGCCGATCCGCTTTTTGTCGACTCGGCCAACGAGGATTTCCGACTCGGTATGGCGTCGCCGTCAATCGACGCTGGCGACAAATCGGTGATCGGTTTGCCGTCGACGGATATACTTGGCAACGCACGGATCATCGACGGTGATTCGAACGGAACCGCAGACGTTGACTTGGGCGCGCACGAATACACCCCGTGAAATAATGCTCGTGGTTGATGCGGGTTAAAAGGTCAACGCGCTTTGCAGGCTAAACCCGTAATTTGTCTCAGGATGATGAAATCATGTTCCATTCACTATCGATAAGATTGGTGCGCGGACATTTCAGGGCCAGGCTGCGGTTTCGTTTTTTCTAGCTAGCGGCCCGGGCTCGGTCGAATCGTCAAAAATAATCTCAGTTGCAGTCGCGGTGAAAATAATAAGCGGCATCTATTTGATACCAACCCTCAGTATAGATTTAACACAGATCGACAGGTTTGACCTTAGACAGCAAATTACCCTTATTTTCTGGCCCCCCAATAACTATCTGCGAGTATCTTCAAGCAATCCGTAGCCACAATTTTAGAGTGACCGTAATGGGCTCAGGCTGTGTGATACTATTTTCGAAATTCCAACGTGGTTCTTCGTGACTTCCTCACAAACCTATTCGCCATATGTGGATAACGCAGGTCAATTCTAATCTGAAGATCGAGCCGTAGCGGAAGATAAATCTTCAAATGCTCTAATTATTTGAGTTTTCACTCAGCTTCAGCCAATAAGGGATGCCTGATACCTTATTTCGACGGCAAAAAGTAAAATATCGATAATGTCGGCGAACTGTCCGTTAATTGGTGTCAAGCATGAAGTTCATCACTGGTACACGCATTTCGATTAAAGCGATTTGTGTTCTGCTATTTCCTGTAATTCTTACTGCGGCGGAACCGCAGGTTGACGAAAGCTGGCTGGATGACGACAGTGAATTGCGCGCCCAGCAGGTCAACGAAGGCCAGCTGATGTTTATCGATCCCATTCATGACCAATCAATTTTGCATTCCGATACTCACCTATGGATAACCAAGGGGAGTAGGCAAACCGGCTGGGTAAAAATGCAACAATGTTACCGGCATCTGGATGCGGTGGGCAGGACCGATGTGGTGTATGCCTATCGTAAAATGAAAAATCTGCAGGTGACTCGCGCAGAACGAATTGCACAAGTTCGTGTGGGACAGCATGGAGTCGAACTGGAAGACGTAGGGAAGGACGCAGCGTTGTGTGTGCAGGCGGACGTGAAAGTATTACAGCACTTATCCGACAAAACCTATGTAATGCAGAACGGACCCTACCATCGCAAATTCCTTGATGGCTATTATCCTTACCACGTAAGCCTGACGGTGCATTATTCAAATAATGAAATGCAGCTTATGCGTGTGGAGCCCGAAGCACAGGATGGATTTTATGTGACGGAAAAACCGGGGATTCTGAGTATTGATAGCTGGTTCGAGGGGGAGTTGCGGATAGGGTTCGAGTTTTCAAAAAAATAAAAATTATTAATTAGACAAAGAAGGGTCAACTTTCTTAATAACAATGGGATGGACTCCTCCTCATCTAATCGGCATCGATGTGCCAAACTGAGATTGAGGTTTCAGTTAACGATAAAGAGGAGTCCATATACAGGCGCTCAAGGGTATAATCCGTGCGTCCGGGTACGACCAGCAGCGAACCCCCGGCCAAAAGTATATACTCCTTAGCGGGTAATAATTCTGGCTTCGAACTTGCCTTTGCCATTGCTATCAGGGGCTCATGTACCCATGGCTATTCTATCAACTTCACAAGTAAGGCAATTTAATCGGGACGGATTTCTGTTTCTGGCGAACGTCATCCCGATCGATACGTTGTTCAAGATGCAAAACGAATTCGAGCAGTGGAAAGAAGAAAGCAGAAACTATAGCGAGCCTTACGGAAAAACCTTCGACAATCGCCCGCGGTTTGACATCGAGCCAGGGCATTCAGCCGACAAACCAGCGCTGCGCCGCATCGCTTCACCTATTGAGATTTCCGAGACCTATCTTGATTTCATGCGGAATAATCACGCGCTTGACGCCTTGGTCGATATTTTGGGTCCAAACCTCAAATTTGAAAATGCCAAAATAAATTCCAAACAGCCCGGTGCCGCAACCCAGATAAAGTATCACCAGGACTTTCTATTCGAACCGCACACCAATGACGACATGGTAACAGTGCTTTATTTTCTCGATGACGTCACCGAACAAAATGGACCGCTGGAAGTTGTACCAGGTACGCATAAAGGCACATTGTACGATCACTGGCACAATGGTGTATTCACGGGTGCAGTATCCGACGCGGTTGCCTCAGAAATGAAAACGCTGGCTATCCCGTGCTATGGTCCTGCGGGCGCTGCCTGCTTGATGCACACCCGAGTTCTGCACGGTTCCGCGCCCAACCTTTCCGACCAGCCACGCACCTTGTTTATTTGCGAATACACTGCCGAGGATGCATATCCGTTGCAGGCCAACCATATTCCCAGTGCATACATGTATGAAATAGTTCGTGGCAAATCGACAGGGCGAGTACGCTGTAGCGAGTACGAAATGATGTTTCCCGAAATACCCGCAGGCGCTTCTTTTTTTGCACAGCAGGCCAGGGCAAATTGAATTACAAATGTTCTGCGAGAGTCGGTTTGATGTCGATGATTGGCCCTGGTTATCTGTTCGTGAAAATCTGTATTACCCGAGCCGACGCTGATTCGCCAGCACCGAGCTTCGTGTTTCGGCTTTGATTTCAATCGGTCGATGCAACACCTAATCTCCATATATAGAGAAGAGGATGTTGCAAATGAAAATGCGTCCGAGGATTCATGGATCAGGCTTGTTCCCGATCATTCATTTCTCGGTAATCGCGCCGGCCCGGGCCGTCGTAGAGCTGCCGAGGCCTGCCGATGCGTTGTTGCGGCTCGGCTATCATCTCCATCCATTGGGCGACCCATCCCACCGTCCTTGCGATGGCAAACATGACTGTGAACATCTGCGTAGGTATGCCTAGCGCCTTGTAGATAATCCCCGAGTAGAAATCAACATTTGGATAGAGCTTATGTTCAATAAAGTAGTCATCACTGAGCGCTATCTCCTCCAATCTGACGGCAAGTTCGAATAGTGGATCTTTATGTTGTTCCCGTGAATCTAACACCTCGTGACACATCCTGCGCACTATCTGTGCTCTGGGATCGTAGTTCTTGTACACGCGATGCCCAAAACCCATCAGGCGAAAGGGATCCTTCTTGTCTTTGGCCCTGGCCAGGAAGGCAGGGATATTGTCTACCTTGCCAATCTCTTCCAGCATGTGCAGCACCGCTTCGTTGGCGCCGCCATGGGCGGGGCCCCACAGCGCGGCGATCCCGGAGGCAATACAGGCAAAGGGGTTAGCACCGGAACTGCCTGCAAGACGCACTGTCGAGGTACTCGCGTTTTGCTCATGATCGGCATGCAGGATGAATAGTACATCCATGGCCTTTTCCGCCACCGGATCAATAATGTATGGCTCGCTCGGCACAGAGAACATCATGTTGAGGAAATTGCCACAGTAGCTCAGATTGTTGTTGGGGTAGACAAAAGATTCCCCGATAGAATGCTTATAGCTGGCAGCTGCGATGGTCGGCATCTTGGCAATCATGCGATGCGCCGCCAGTTCACGATGTTGCGGATTGCGGATATCGGTGGAGTCGTGATAGAAGGCAGATAAGGATCCGACCACCCCCATCATGATCGCCATCGGATGGGCATCGTGGTAAAAGCCATCATAAAACCTTTCCAGGCTTTTGTTGATCATGGTGTGATGACGGATTGTTGCCGTGAACGCATCTAGTTGTTGCGGGTTAGGCAGTTCACCATAGAGCAACAGATAGGTCACCTCGAGGAAGTTACTTTTTTCCGCCAATTGCTCGATGGGGTACCCGCGGTAGTGCAGAATCCCTTGTTCGCCATCGATATAGGTGATGCCGCTGCGACAGCTGGCCGTTGAGGTGAAACCCGGGTCGTAGGTGAAATAACCCAATTCATGGTAGAGATGGCCAATGTCTACCACAGCTGGTCCGCTGGTACCGCGCCGCAAGAGTAATTCAAGTTGCCTGCCGGTGTTGTTATCCGTAATTGTAGTAGTGTCTTTTTTCATGGGGCCTCCCATGGCGCGGTGGTGGTGTTAGTTATTAACTTAACCTTCCGCACGGGTGCCCATTCGAAATGCGGGCCAGGCGATTGCAGCCGGTCGATGATTTGCGATAAATGTATTGGTTTTGTCGCCTGCAAAGACGTTAATAGTTCGGGGAGGTTAAGACGGGTGAAGCAGTACAAGGCAATTGCCGCCATTGATGAGAGACTATCCATATCAAGTCTCCAGGCAAGTTGGTTGTTTCTAGTCATCCGCGAATTCCGACTACAACGTGACTAACCGACAATTATCAAGTACTTACAGATTATCTAGATGCTTGTATATCTACGTATCGCAATACTGTTAAATCCTAAAATTAACATTAAGCACATACAGTTTTAAGATATTGATATGGATCAATTGAAGCTCCATCATCAACAGAACCTCGCAAAGGCGAAATAAGAAACCTATTTGCTCTGGTGAAGGCCGCAGTCTGTGATGGACTGCTTTCCGTTGTCGCAAGAAATCTAACCGCAAACACTTCAGGGTTGGTTATCGCCGCTGATTTATCGAACTTGAGGGTCGTCTTTCTCCAAAGGCAAGGTATGCAGCTATTGGCCGGACTTCTCCATTCGGCCAGGAGCGTAGCCCGTTAAACTCGCATATTAATCATCTGCTATCACTGTTCAGCCCAGGGCGCGGTTGCCCAATGATGGATTGCGGCGTCAGGTACAGACATTCGCCGGCCCTGGCGATCCCTGTCAATTGCACTACGAGCAATATGGTCTGTAAAACCTGGATCGAAATAAAAGCAGTGCCCACCAAATCCAGAATGTGGTTTTTCTAGGGTATAACTAAAGCCTGCACCCGGTACTACATCAAGCGCCATTTTAGGCGCCAGGCGCAAGAAAGTCGTGATTACATCGGCAAGCCTGCCAGCACCGGCGCCGAATCCTTTTCCTCCTTATGAGGGTCTGCTTTCTATACGGGAGACGCTCATGTGACCTTGATAGAAAATATTCTTCGGCCAAAACCGGGCCCCGAAATTTCCACTTATAGATTAAGTTATAAATCCAGGGTCAGCCCGTTTCGGCCGAAATAGTTTCCCCCGCTACGGCACGGAGGAACTTCGACCTTCCAATCTCGAAACGTTCACAAATTCGTTCGTCTCGAGATAGCCACAAATCCAATTAAAGCTCCTCCGAAAAGCCACAGGAATTTTGTGACAGGGACATTAATTGATTCGGTTTGTAAGATTGTATTTCCCTGCCCTGTATCGATGCTATTGCGCGTTCCCGACGGGATGTTAGCGTGGTTGGCACCAGCCTGCACCGACATCAGCAAAAAAACCAAAACTAGGGGGATTGTTACAAATTTCATGGATACATCCATGTGATTTTCAACTATTCGTAAAATATCAATCAAACCTTATCTGTGCATCACCCAAATGGGCTAAATCAAAAACCCTGGTGATCATTTATTGATGCCGATCAATCCGGCGCGAGAGGAAGGTCAAATCCGGATTAAATGTTCAAGACGATGAGGCAGTTTTGGGCGCGTTTCCGCGGCTAATCCGGCTTTCTCGAACGCTTGCTATGACCTGATTTATTTTGACGACATTCCTTGGTTGTCGGAAATGTCGTGCCTGATCGACTGCTCTATATCCGGGATATCGGAAACCTGGTCGGCTTCAAATCGGTGGGCAATCCGATACCACGCCAGGACGGGAAAATGCACGCGCACCACTTGCCCGGCCTCGGTGTGTACCCGATCGAGTCCGCGCTCGGCGAGCCGTCAGCGGTTTATGACCGAGCGGTGAAATCCGGAACCGCTGCCGTTAGCGTATAAATCATTGACGTCCAGAAGCGCAGCGATCAGCCGATGAGTTCCACGCTCGAAGATCTTTACGACCGCATCACCGGAGACGAGGATGCGCGCGTCTGCAAGGATATACCGGAAGCAGCCTGCAACGATCAACCGTGTAATTTTTTTGCCTACCTCCTGTCGAACCTGCTGAGCAAGGTCGCCGACGAAATCGCGAGCGCGAAACTGGTCATCCCGTGGCTGTTCGGTGCGCTGGGGGTACCGGCGTTTTTCACCGGTTTCCTGGTGCCGGTGCGCGAGGCCGGGGTACTGCTGCCGCAGCTGCTGGTAGCCGCCGCGGTGCGCAGTATGCCGGTGCGCAAGACCGTCTGGCTGCTGGGCGCGGTGCTATCGGCGCTGTCGCTGTTCGGCATGGCCTGGGCTGCCGCGTCGACTCAGGGCAATACCGCGGGCCTTGTCATTGTCCTGATGCTGGTCGTATTCAGCCTCGCGCGCGGCATCTGCTCGGTATCCGCGAAGGATGTGCTCGGAAAAACGATTTCGAAAAGCCGGCGCGGCAAGCTGATGGGATGGAGCGCCAGCCTTTCCGGGATATTCGTGCTCGGGATAGGTCTCTGGCTTGGCGCCGTCGACCTCGAGGGCGCCGGCACCGGCATCTTCGCGGGATTGCTGATGGCAGCCGGGATACTATGGATATCTTCGGCGCTGGCCTTTGCCGGCATCGAGGAACAGCCCGGCGCTACCGAGGGCGGCGGCAACGCGCTCTCGGTGGCCGTGCAACAGCTGGGGTTGCTGGTGAGCGACAGGCCATTCCGCCGCTTCGTCGTGATCCGCACGTTGCTGTTGTCGGTAGCGCTGGCGCCACCTTTCTACGTGCTGATCGCGCAACAGCAGACCGAGGCCGGCCTGTCCGGTCTCGGGTTGCTGATCGTCGCGAACGGATTGGCCTCCAGCATTTCATCGCCGTTCTGGGGCTACCTCGGGGATCGCTCCAGCCGCGCGGTAATGGCGCTGGCGGCTGCCGGCGCCGGCGGGCTTGCCCTGATCACCTGGGTCGCGGTCAGCCTCGAATGGACGTGGATGACCGGTTCGTTCGGCTTTGCCGCGATATTCCTGCTGCTCAATGTCATGCACGGTGGCGTGCGCCTCGGGCGCAAGGTTTACCTGGTGGACATGGCCACCGCCGGCACCCGCGCGGCTTACGTGGCGGTCTCGAACACGATCATCGGTGGCATGATGTTGCTGGGCGGTCTGGTCGGTTTTATCGGCGACTGGCTCGGCGCGGCTTCGATCCTGCTGTTTCTGGGAGTGTTGTCCCTGGTCGCTGCCGTTTTCGCGATGACCCTGCCGCAGGTCAGCGAACCGTGATTGCGGCGTTCTCACGTGGCTGGTAATTATATATAATCGGGCCGGTATGCCATGGCTTCAGGAGGGTAGATGGGGACTACTCATATTGACCGGATCATCGATCTCGACCGCTACCCGGTCGATCGTCCGGATCATCGGCGCTATCGGGAGCTGCTGGCACAAGGTCGCGCGGCGTTAAATGAGACGGCCCTGTTTTCGATGACACAGTTCCTGCGCCCCGAGGTCCTGCCGCGGATGGCGAGGGAACTCGACGGGCTGTCGCACTTGTCCTGCCGTTTCGACCAGATGCGCAACGCCTATACCTACGGTTTCGACGCACCAGGTCGTTCGGCCGATCATCCCCATGACCGCCTGCATCGGTGCGCCTACAACCAGGTCCTGAATTACCAGATACCCAACGACTCGCTGCTCAGGCAGATTTACTACTGGCAACCGCTCACCGAGTTCCTGCGAATACTGTGCGGCTACGAGACTTTTTTCCGCAGCGACTGCCCGCACCTCGCGCTAACCGCGAAGATCGCCGGGGACGGAGATACCGACGGCTGGCATTACGACAGCAACGACGTGGTGTTTTCGCTGTTGCTGCAGGCACCGGAGGCGGGTGGGGTGTTCGAGTACGCACCTTATATTCGCTCGAAAACCGATGAAAATTACGACGCCGTCGCGAAACTGCTCGAAGACCC
>JAOTTY010000395.1 GCA_029864185.1 Gammaproteobacteria bacterium | reverse complement strand
GATTCGATCGGCGGTTTGGGCGTATCGTCCTTGTAGCGGTTGGAGTTTATTATCTGGCGTTCCTGCGGGGTGGTGAATAGAGTCAGCAGATCCGCGGCAAGCAGCGGCCGACACTGCCCAGCAAGCAGGGCAGCCAGAAGCATGAGTAACCTGGTACTGTATCGTCTACTTGGCATCGATGGTAATCCAGCGTATCGTGCATGATGTATTCAGGTTGGCTCTTTTAGTATCCAGCGAGCTGCTCATCGGTGTGAATCGGGTCATCGAACAGCTGTCTACCGTCAACAGATTCCTGATAGAAAGCCGCAAACCTTCCAGCAACGCGAACAGGTCCTCCTCGTGCAACAAGCCCATTGTCAAATCCATCGGCGAGCTGTTGACCTCGACACCGCGCTGGGCCTTCAGGCCCGGGCGCAGGAATTTTTCCTGCGGGTTCAGGGCATAGGTCAGCGTCGGCAACCTTAGCGCTTGATTGGTCGACTCAAGGCTTTCGATCCAGCTCAGGCGCCGCTCCTGTCCGATCATCCCGGCAGACTTGTAGTCGCTGTAGAGTTTGCGGTAACGGTCGAGCAGATCGATGTCGTTGACCATGTTGTTATATATCTGGTGAGTGGAACGCAACGTGGCAACCGATTTCTGGTATTCTTCGCCTTGCACTTTTTCATACTGGTAACCGGCGAGTATCAGCGCCACCATGATCAGGATCGAAACCAGCAGCATGATGATAGGCCGCTTGAGATAAAACCAGTCGATATTATTCACCCTTTGGCACCTCCCTGACTACCCGGAAGGCCAGCTCCGCCCTCTCTATCGCGCCGCGTTTTGTGCCACTGGCGTCGCCGCTGAGCCGGTTGCCGGACTCGATATCCAGCGGTCGCTTGGTGATTTCAACCGAGAAGTATTTACCTGTCTCTCTCATCGTTTTTTCCAGGTCGTCCACCGCGCTCAGGGCATAACGGAAATTACCGTCGAAATTAAGGAACTCGCCTTCGACCTGGGCGATTTCGAAATATCCTTTTTTCGGCTTGGGCACATTCGGATCCTTGTTTTTTCCCGCTGTACGAGGACGCTTTTTCGGTTTGTCCCAGTGCACTTCGTTTGCCGATTCGAGATCCGAAAAATCGGCGACAAACCAGTCGATCTTCTTGACGCGGATATCGGGAAAGATACTAATATCTCCGCTGATCATCGCCAACATCTCTTCCGGATCCCGCAGGTAATTATTCTGCAGCGTTTCTACCGTCTGCACGATATTCTGCATGTTCGTGGTCGAGGTCGTCGAATCGATGCGATTTTCGCTGAGCTGGTTGTATTTCGCCTTGTACTTTTGTTCGATCAGGTTGGTTTCCGCAATGACGCTGTTGTACAGCAAGCCCTTGACGCTGCTGGTCATCGCGATGCCCAACCCGAGCGCGAGCAACGCGATACTGAGGGAGCGCAACGCCAGCCCGCCACAATAATGCATGAAATAGCGCCGCTCCCTGGCCTGAGCGTAATGATTGATGGCTATTTTCTTGCTCACCAGGTAACAGTAAAGCCCCGAGCTGAAGTCCTGTTCATCGCTGACGTCGATTTTCTCGCGCGCCAGCAGCTCGTTGATTTCATGGATGGTGAAATCGAAAAAACTCTCTTTTTGGCAACGCAGCGTCAGTTTGTCGAAGTGGCGCTTGTTGGTGATGATATGCACCGCGATGGTTTCCGAGCGCTCGACGATGCGCTGGCTGATCAGGTAGCGCTGCGTCGATTCGATATCGCGCAGCACGTCGGAGGCGTAGTCGCCCTGGTAGAAGCTCGCGATCGGCACCAGCCGGCTCAACACCAGCTTGCCATCGACGAATACCGACTGCCTCAGGTTGCTGGGCACCTGCTGGCTTACCAGGATGATGGCCCGGCTCTCGGATTTCAGTTCCTTGACGTAGTCTTCGGATAGCAGCGGCAGGCTGACGATTCCGGATAGCGGCGTGCGCGTCTCCTCGACGATCTTGAGCCAGGGCTCGAGCAGGTACTGGTTGGTCAGACCGATGAGCAGCAGCTTTTCTTCCTTGCGGGTTTTCCTTTCCACCGACTGCGAAATAGCGAACCTGTATTCCGAGGTGCGGAAGTACTTGGCGTAGTTGCGTTTCAGAATCGTCTGGCGATCCGAACCGCGCAACAGCGGAATATGAATCTGGCGGAATTCCTCTTCGATCAGGTCCACTAGCAGCCGTACCGGTTCATTGCGGAACGAACGCAGGTAAGCGCTGAACAGATCCAGCCCCTGTTCATCGGGCTCGAAATATACGCTGCTGACAAGCTTGTGACCCATCCACTCCTGCGCAACCATTCTGTAACCGGTGAAATAAAGAACTCTTTTCATAATTCCAGGCCGCTAAAAGTCTATCGTGCTGATGGTATCGTAAATCGGGCCGAGCACCGACAGGGCCAGCCACAGGACCACGACGCCAATCGTCGCCATCAGCGTGGTCTGCAATACCGGCTCCAGTTTATCGATACTGTCGTTGATATCGCGATCGAAAAAATAGCTCACGTTGTTCAGCGACTTGTCCATTTGGCCACTGCTTTCGCCGACGCGCAGCATGCGCACGACCAGCGGCGGGAAAATCCCGATATTCTTGAAGGCTTCGCTGATACTGCTACCTTCCGAGATCTGCTGCCAGGCGCGTTCGATACCGTCTTCCAGCACCGCGTTGCCGACCACGGCCTTGCTCAGGTTGATCGCATCCAGCACGGTAATTCCCGACGCAAACATCAGCGAAAAGTAGCGGGTAAAACGGGAAATCTTGATCTTCTCGCTGACCGGGCCGATCAGAAATAACTTCAGCATCAGG
>JAOTTY010000394.1 GCA_029864185.1 Gammaproteobacteria bacterium | reverse complement strand
GTCGTTGATAAGGGCTGTCAGCGTGGTCGTTTCGTCGAGCGTATTTGCCGTCAGCCGGGACAGGATGACGTCGGTGTCCAGCGCTTCCCCGGTGACATCCTGGATATCGCCGTTGGGGTGCTCGCTGATTTTGGCGCGCTCTATTTGCGTAATCAACAGCAGGGCATCGAGACCTTTCTTGATACGATAGGTCAGCAGCACGATTTCACCGTGGTCGAATCCGACCTGGAACGAATGCTTGCTATCGCTGACGCCGGTGATGAGGCCACTGAAGGCGTTGTCATGATGGTTTTTAACGCGGTCGACGAAATCGTCGTAAAGAATCCAGTTACTCACCACTGCTCCACATAAACATCGTCGCCAACGAGTCGAAAACGATCACGCGAGCGAGAACATCACGTCGACGGAAGACTCGAAAATGCATGGTTATTTCCCCCCCACATTTCATATACTTTACACTCACCGCCCGATGGTTAAGCCGGCGGCTGCGCAGGCAATGTAACTATCCAGGATTTTTATTATTATTATCAACGATCTACAAAGTGTAATTAAATTCTTACCTGAAGAATCCAGCCGACCCTTGATGCGCTGAGTATGGACCAGAATTCGAATTTTTCCTCATTTTCTAGCCGATGACGGTGGCTTCCACGATAGATTCCCAGATCGCTGTCGATCGCGAGCACGTCTGGCACCCCTACAGCGCGATGCACGGCGGGCAGTCTGTATATCATGTCGATTCGGCAAGCGGCGTATATTTGCATCTTTCCGATGGCCGTAAACTGCTCGACGGCATGTCCTCGTGGTGGTGCACCATCCACGGCTACAATCATCCGCAACTGAATCGTGCCGTCGAACAGCAACTTCGGCGCATGGCGCACGTCATGTTTGGCGGTCTGACGCACGCCCCGGCGATAACGCTGGTGGAAAAACTGGTTGCGCTCAGCCCCGAGGCCCTGCAGTCGGTATTCATTTCGGACTCGGGATCGGTTGCCGTGGAAGTCGCCATGAAAATGGCGATACAATACTGGAATGCCCGGGGCAAGGTCGCCAAGCAAAAGTTCGCGACGCTGCGTAATGGCTACCACGGAGACACCCTCGGGGCCATGTCGGTCTGCGACCCCGTTACCGGCATGCATAGCCTGTTCAATTCGATACTGACCCAGCAGTACTTCGTCGAGCGTCCGCGCACCCGTTTCGGCGAGCCATTCGACGACAGCGATATCGAATCTCTGGAACAGGTACTGCAGCAAAATCATCGGCACATCGCCGCGTTGATTTTCGAACCCGTCGTGCAGGGCGCCGGCGGAATGTACTTTTACGCCGCCGATTACCTCAAGCATGCGCGCGCACTCTGCGATCGCTACGAGGTGCTGATGATAGCCGACGAAATCGCGACCGGGTTCGGTCGCAGCGGCAAGCTATTCGCCTGCGAGCATGCGGAGATAAGTCCGGACATCATGTGCGTCGGCAAGGCGCTTACCGGTGGTTACATGAGTCTTGCGGCAACCCTGGCTAGCGGCGAGGTCAGCGACAGCATCGATCGCGGTAATCCCGGGGTATTCATGCACGGTCCGACCTTTATGGCCAACCCGCTGGCCTGCTCGGTCGCGAATGCCAGCATCGAGCTGTTGATCGAGTCGAACTGGCAAGCGCGCGTCGCGCAGATTGAACGACAACTGCGGGAATCGCTGTCGAGCTGTGTGGACCTGCCGCAGGTAGACGAAGTACGCTGCCTCGGTGCGATCGGCGTCGTCGAAATGCGCAAGCCGGTAGATATGCCTAAGATCACGCAACAGTTCGTCGATGCCGGCGTTTGGGTGCGTCCTTTCGGCAGACTGGTATACCTGATGCCGGCTTATGTGATTACGGATGAGGAACTCGACCGCCTGTGCCAGTCCGTGATCGACGTGATAAGGCTGCAGCGGGATTAAGATTCGAGGCATCTGGCCGATAACGGCAGGGAGGATCATGATGAAACAATTATCTACACTGCTATTGTTGCTCGCCTGCTACTCGCTTTCGGGGTGTGCCGAAAAGGCTGTCCTCGTGGGTCAGCCGGGCCCGGTTATCGCAGCCGAAGAGGTGGTAACTTACTACATCGACAGGCCGAGCTGCAACTTCGAAACCGTTGCGCATATACGCGCAAGCGGTGGTTACTTCTCGCTCGAATCGATGCTGGCGAACATGCGACGACAGGCCGCCGAATTAGGCGCCAGCGGTTTGTACGTGCTGCAGACGCAGCGGCTGGAAATCAGGGAGTTTATGGGGACGGCAAAAGCAATCCGTTGCCTGCCAACTTGAAGCTAGAGCGACCTAATCTTCGTCCTTGTCCTCTTCGTTATCCTTGCTCTCGCCCTCGGGGACATCCTTGTTGAGAATCTTCTCTTTTTCCTCAGGGGTTAATACAACTGTATCTTCTTCTCCCATTGTGACCACCTCTGCAACGGATTTAAGTTTGAATTACTAGTCAATGAGCATTCCTGAGATTGTAGACCAGTTCACGCGCTTTTGTACCATCGGTTCAATATATTCGATTTAATTTATATATCGGTTAACAGCTAAGAATATTGCTCGATGTTACAATCATCGACCACCGGGATTATCTAAATCTAAGCATGGCCAGGAAAAAATTAATAGTGACCGATAGCATGGGCAAGGTGGAAATACCCGCCAATGCGCTCTACCAGGCGCAAACTCAGCGAGCCCTCGACAATTTCAGGATAAGTTCGCTGCGACTGCCCGCGAGCATGGTTCGCGCGATTGCTCTGCTGAAACAGGCCTGCGCCGCTACCAACGTCGAGCTGGAAAAACTCGATGCAGCACGGGGAGAG
>JAOTTY010000393.1 GCA_029864185.1 Gammaproteobacteria bacterium | reverse complement strand
TGGATGCTTGCGGATGCCTGGTATCGAAGACCGGGAGTGCGACGCGGTTCTCGCGACTTCGGTTAGCATCGGTGCCGAAATACCGGGTATTCATTACTTTACAAGATCGGATAATACGTTATTTTCGTTGCATGAAATTGCGTCATGTGATCTTGCACGGGATTGTCGTCACCCTAATCGGTCTGGCGGCAACCACCCGGGTCGTTACCGCCGATAAGGCCGGGCAGGGCTTCGCCGACGTGCACGTGCATTTCAACTGGGACCAGAAGGAAATTATCGGCGCGGAAGAAATCGTCGGGAAACTTCGGGCGGCAGGCGTCGAGTTCGCCGTGGTCGCCGCCACGCCCTCGGAACTCGCGCTGGACCTGAAGCGCGCCGGCGGCGACCTGATCGTGCCTTTATTTTCGCCCTACACGCACGAGCTTGGCCGCAATGACTGGTATCGCGATGAGCGCACCGCGACCCTTGCCGAAGCGGCATTGCAATCGGGCCGCTACCGGGGAATCGGGGAGGTTCACTTCATGAGCGGCTTTCCGCCGAGCATGAACAACCCGATCTTTTTGCAGCTCGTGCAGCTGGCGCGGGAATACGAGGTACCGATGCTGATTCATATCGACTCGGGCAACGAAAACCCGATCCTCGACCTGTGCCGCGCTTATGCCGACGTGAAACTGGTGTTCGCCCATGCTGGTGGGAATCTGTACCCTCGCCACATACGATCCGTCATCCAGCAGTGCAAAAATGTGATGATCGAATTTTCGGCGCGGGACCCCTGGCGTTTCGGCGGACTGACCGATGAAGACGGGCACCTGCTGCCGGGCTGGCGCCAACTCGTCCTCGACTACCCGGATCGCTTTGTGACGGGCACCGATCCGGTGTGGAAAGTGACGCGTACGCAAACCTGGGATCAGGCAGACGACGGCTGGAGCCACTTCGAGGAATTGCTCGCCTACCATCAGCGATGGATTGCGGATTTACCCGTGCCGGTGCAGCGTAAAATCCGTCTCGACAACGCCCGCCGATTTTTCGATGTCAGGTAAGCCTTCGTCAAAGGCGGTTTTGGCCCGTTTGTGAAATGGCCAGACCCGTTGCGCCATGATTAGAAAAGCCGGGAAGACCGATCTCGAGTCGATTCGCCGCTTTGCGTTCGTTGCCTTCCGCAAATACGTTCCGCGAATCGGCAGGGAGCCGGCGCCGATGGTGGCCGATTTCGAAGCCGCGATCGAAAACGAAAATCTTTACGTGCTGACCGGAGATGGACGAATCCGCGGATTTGTCGTCTTCTACCCGCACGGAGATCACCTGCACCTCGAAAACGTCGCTGTCGATCCCGAGTACCAGGGACGCGGAGATGGTTTCCGCCTGATCGAATTTGTCGAACAGGCGGCTACAAACGCGGGATACGATCGGGTCGAACTTTATACCAATGCGAAGATGACCGAAAACCTGGAGTTCTACCCCGGACTCGGGTACGAGGCATTCGCGCGAAAGATCGAGGACGGCTTCGACCGGATTTACTTCAGGAAGGCATTATCCTGAAACCTAAACCCCTCTATTTCTGATCCTCTCGCCGGAATGCGCCCTGCACGATTCGGTCGAGGACCATGGCGACGAACAGGATCGCAAAGCCGCCGAGCAATCCGGGGCCCTTGGCGGCGTACTGCAATGCCTCGAGTATGACCTTGCCGAGGCCGCCGCCGCCGATCAGCGAAATGATGACCACCATCGACAGGCACATCAGGATGGTCTGGTTGACGCCGGTCATGATCGAAGGCAACGCCAGCGGGACCTCGACATCTTTCAGCAGCTGAAAACGGGATGCGCCGAACGCGACCGCGGCCTCCTTGATCGGTTCCGGCACGCCGCGCACGCCGAGCGAGGTCAGACGGATGACCGGCGGCATGCCGAAAATTATCGTCGCCAGTATTCCCGGGGGATTGCCGGTACCGAAAAAGGCGATGATCGGGATCAGGTAAACGAATGCGGGCAGGGTCTGCATCAGGTCGAGGACCGGCTCCGCGGCGTTATAGGCGCGTCTCGATTTGCCGAACCAGATCCCGAGCGGTATGCCAAAGAGAACACAGATGAATACCGCGGCGCCGACCAGTGCGACGGTTTCCATCGCGATTTCCCAGTAGCCCAGCAGCGCTATATAGGCGAGGGACGCCGCGGTGAATATCGCAACCCTTGGACCGGCGGAGCGCCAGGCGACCACGCAGATGACCAGCATCACCACCGGCCAGGGGGTACCGATCAGCGCCAGGCTCAGGGCGTCGAGCACCGCGCGAACCCCGGCGGTAATATTATCGAAACCGCCTGCACCCGCGACCGCGGCGTTATCGATCTTCTCCTCCAGCCAACCCGCTAGCTCGGTGAACAGGGTCGCCTTGTCCGAATCGATGAAGATCGACGAAACCGCTTTTTCCGGAAACGCATTGAGCACTTCGAGCGGGCTGTCGACGGTGAACTTGTAGACGGTGAGCGGTGCGATCAGGACGACGAGCGCCACGCCGAGCACGATGTTTTTCAATTTAAGCCCGCTGTCGACCGACCTGTGATCGACGCGCCAGCGGCTGTACTGTTTCTCGTAGATCGAATTGGCGTAAAGCCCCTGTAGCGCCTTGATCGCCAGCAGAATCAGTAGCCCCCCGAGCAGTATCGCGAAAGCCTCCGAGCTGGCCGCGGCGCCGAGCGCCTCGCTCTTTTCCGCCGCATTGTTGATGTTTTCGGCCAACTTCTCGAAGCGGGCGGGATCGGCTCCTTCGAGCCGGGCGGCCTCGGCGCGTTGCAGGAACTCGGCCGCGCGTTCGCGCTGTTTTTCGGCGCGTTCGAAA
>JAOTTY010000136.1 GCA_029864185.1 Gammaproteobacteria bacterium | reverse complement strand
CCCGGCTCGAAAAAGGCACCAATATCATCGCTTTGCCGGTATCGGCGATTGCCCGGGGCGATGGCGAAATCAATGCGCGTGTCGGCCTGAACGACAGGGAAAAGGTTTTCAAAATCAAAACCAGGTACCGGCCGCTGGAAAAAGTGCGCCGTGATATTCGACTGCTGGCATGGGCCGGATCCGGACCGGAGCGGCGAGATACGTTATGAAGAAAGGCATCATTACTTTCGCGGCATTTTCGGTCTGCATGCTGATATCGTCGCCGGCCTTCGCGTCACCTCCCGACGATGTTCTGGACGAGATCACGATCCGGGTAATCGAAAACGGCAACCCGTCGATTAACTTTAACGATATTGCCCTGCCCCGTATCGCGGGTGAACATGGTGACGGCGACAACGCCAACGAGCGTGCCGCACAGGGTGCCGGGAATGCATCGCACGCCGCCGAGAAGGGAGCGGAGAAAGGGGCAAAGGCGGCAGAGAAAGCGGCGCAGGCAGCTGAACAGGCGGCCGAGGCCGCCGATAACGCGGCGGAGAACGCGGCGGAGGCCGCCGAAAATGCCGCCGAGAATGCCGCGGAAGCCGCTAAGAATAAACGCAACAACTCGGGCCGTAACAAACAATAACCCGATTCCGCAACCGTTAACGCGAGTTGAAACATCCCGATCATCAGGATGTTTCCTTTTTGATCCGATCCCGTGATGCCAGCCATCCTCGAACGAGGATAGCTATTTCCGGCGTTTCGACAATAATCATGGGATGCTTATCCGCATTATTGCCGTTTACCTATGCCTGCTGATCCTGGCCGCCAACGCCCTGGCCGCGCCGTCGGATGATTTCGATGCCGGTGTCCGGTATTTCAAGAATAACAATTACCGGCTGGCCCTCGAGAGCTTCAAGCGCGCGGAAGGCGCGGGCATGCAGAGCGCACAACTGGATTACAATCTTGGTTCGGTATATTACCGGCTGGCGCAATACGAATTCAGTAAACGCTATTTCGAAAAGCTGACCTCCAATAGCGATCTCGCCGCGTTGGCTTACTACAACCTGGGGCTGATCGAACATAAAACGGGCCATGACGACAGGGCCATCGAGCTGTTCGAGAAAAGCAGCACATCGACGCTGGACGCGGCGCTGGTTGCGCTGGCCGAGAAGCAGATCGACACGCTGCTGCGCCTGCAACAGAAGAACTGGTTTGCCTTTGTTTCGGCAAGCTATGGATACGATTCCAACATCACGCTGCTGTCTTCGTCGTCGGCGTCCGACGAGTCGGGATTTTTCCTGCAGACGCTGGCCCTCGCCGACTGGAAATTATCCGGGAATGTCTCCGATGGCCTGCATACTTCGGTGCTTTTTTTATCCAGTGATTACCGCGACAGCAACGATTTCGACGATTATTCATTTACGCTGGGTGGCGAATACCGCGACCATGTCGACGACTGGAAATTCGCCTACGGCCTCGAATGGGAGCAGTCGTCTCTTGCCGGAGAAGAATATCTGACCGGCGCCGGGCTCGTGTTCAAGGCGAAAACCAGCCTCTCGGATAACAGCGAAATCCGGCTACGCCTGAAGTTTGAAGACATTTCCAGCCGCAATGCCCAGTTCGAGTTCCTCGATGGTCAGCGCAGGCAGTTCAAGGCTGCATACCGCCTAAAAACAAAGGCCCGGGAATATCGCTTCGAGTACGAACAGGAGTTCAGTGACAGATCGAATACCGCGACGGAGAGCTTTTCCCCGACCCGGCACGGGCTCGGTTTTCGATACTTCAACGACTACTCGGCGAAATCAAGGTTCGGATTGGGTCTCGATTACAGGGACAGCGATTATCAATCGGTACCCTCGCAGAACAGGCGCGATAAACGTACCCGTCTGAGCCTCGAGAACAGGTACAAAATAGATTCCAGCTGGTCAGTCGATACGGAAATCATCTTTACCGCTAATCAATCCACGGAAAGCGAATCCGAGTACGATAAATACCTGGCGAATATTGCCATCAATGCCCTGTTTTGACGTCGAACCGCGGCGTTGCCGCGCAAGCCGAAGATCCTGAAAACCTGCCATTCCTCGCAGAACGCGAAAAAACACCTTAATGCTTGACTCGAATTTATTTGGGAATATAATCCCAATAAAATAAAACAACCTGATTCACAAACACCAGTCCGAGTCACCGCTGCACCCGGTGACTTCATAAAACACGGGGATCGTCCAGTGCCAGCAATCACCTTGCCACGATTTCGCAAGAACGCAGCAGCGACTGATCCCGGGCATTCGGTTACTGGCCAGGTCGATAAACCCTTCAATCTTATACGTTCCTACGCGATTACCAGCCTGATCGTCATGCTAATCATCGGCGGGCTGGCGGCTACCCTGCTCAGTAGTTACCTTGGCCACAGCCTGATCCGTCGCGACGCCATCGTATCGCAGGCTTTCCTGCAGAGTCTTACCGAGGTCGAGGGCGGTGCGGACCTGTTCAGCGGAGAAAAATCGACCGGCCGGATATCTTCACCGGAGCAGGCCTATGGCCTGCCCGAACTGGTAGATCACATTGCCACCATGCCCGATGTGGTCCGCGCCAACCTCTATTCGAACGAGGGCAAGGTGCTCTGGTCGACCCGGGCGGATCTGATCGGCAGGCATTTTGACGCCAACCACGAACTGGAGGACGCGCTCGCGGGGGCAACCGTGTTCGAACTCAAGGACGTCAAGGAGGAGCACAAGGCCGAGTATGAAGCGTTCGGCACGGGCATTTCTCAACTGGTAGAAAACTACCTTCCGATCCGGGATCTCGGGGATAACAGCGTAGTCGCCGTGGTAGAAATCTATAAAGCACCGCAAACCCTGTTTGATGCAATACGTTCGGCGCGTTTACTGGTCTGGGTCAGTGTCGCGGGCGCCACGCTGTTCCTGTATGCCAGCCTGTTCTGGATCGTCTACCGCGCAAGCCAGCTAATCCGCGCCCAGCAATTGCGCCTGGTGGAATCCGAAACCCTCGTCGCCGTGGGTGAAATGGCCTCCGCAGTCGCCCACAGCATACGCAATCCACTGGCCGCCATCCGCTCCAGCGCCGAGCTGACGGCCGACGGCAGCGACGATTCAATGGTTCGCGAAACCTCGGAAGACATCATCACCGAGATCGACCGGGTCGAACAATGGGTTCGTGAACTGCTGATTTTCTGCCGTCCCGAGGGGTCGACGGAATTCAATACGGCCTACCTGGATCAGATCCTCAATCGCTCCCTGCAGGACTACGAGCACCTGATCAAACGGAATCAGGTAAAGCTTGTCGCAAAGAAAGGTGAACATATCCCTGCCGTCAGGGGCGACCCCGGAATGCTGGGACAGATGTTCAACAGCATTCTCGCCAATGCACTGGAGGCCATGCCCGGGGGCGGGATTCTTACTACCGAAATCCAGGCCGACAAAAAGGACAGGATGATCGAAATATTGATTTCAGACACTGGTCATGGCATCCCCAGGGCGCGCCTCGAAACGATATTCGAAACCTGCCTGACCACCAAGCGTTATGGCCTTGGCATGGGCATGTTACTGGTCAAGCGAGTCGTCGACCGGCACGCCGGCAGCATTTCCCTCAGCAGCCGGGAGGGCGGCGGCACCACCGCCTGCCTGAGATTTCCGCTGCGCTAGTTCGATGCCTGCGAATCCTGCCATTTTGATTGTCGAGGACGAACCGATCCTGGCGAAGAACATGCGCAGATACCTGGAGAATGCGGGCTTCGACGTGCAACTGAGCAATACCGGTAAATCGGCGATGGCGGAACTGGAAAACTATAAACCCGACATCGTGCTGCTCGATTATCGGCTGCCCGATATCGACGGACTCGAACTGCTGGAGAAGATTCAGGCGGTGGACCGCCGTATTCGCACCATCATGATTACCGGCGAGGGTAACGTGCAAATTGCCGTTCGGGCCATGAAGATGGGCGCCCATGACTACCTGGCCAAACCGGTCGTGCTCAAGGAATTGAGCCTGTTGCTGCAAAAGATGGCCGGGCAGGATCGGATGCAGGGGGCGCTCGATTACTTTCACCAGAAGCAGGCCGGCGACAGCGGCCTCGACAAGCTGATCGGTGACTCCAGGGTCATGCTCGACCTGAAACAGCAGATTCGCAAGCTACTCGAGGCGGAGCGAAACCTGGTCGACGGTGTTCCGGCATCGGTCCTCATCAGCGGAGAGACGGGGTCAGGCAAGGAGCTGGTCGCACGCGCCTTTCACTTCGACGGCGCCCGTCAGAACGGCCCCTTCATCGAGCTGAATTGCGCGGCGATTCCGGCGCAGCTACTGGAAGCGGAACTGTTCGGTTACGAACGCGGCGCGTTTACCGATGCCCGCGAGCGCAAAATCGGGCTGGTGGAGGCCGCCGACGGCGGCACGCTGTTCCTCGATGAAATTGCCGACATGGATATCGCGTTGCAGACCAAACTGCTGAAGATGCTGGAAGATCGCAGCGTGCGACGTATCGGCGGTTTACGCGACAAGCAGGTTGACGTGCGCATCGTCGCGGCAACCAACGGCAACCTGGAGCAATTGATCAAGGAGGGAAAATTCCGCGCGGATCTCTACTATCGCCTGCGCGTGGTGCAGATCAATCTGCCGCCGCTGCGCGATCGGGGCGAGGATATAATTCGTCTGGCCTATCACATCCTGAACCAACATGCGCAGCGTTATCGCAAAGGCCCCATGCAAATCAGCCAGGCCGCGCAGGCGACCCTGGCGGGCTATTCCTGGCCGGGCAACGTGCGCGAACTGGGCAACATGATGGAACAGGTCGTGCTGATGACGAACACCGACCTGCTGGAACCCCATCATCTGCCGCTGAATAAACCGCTCTCGCCCGGAGTCTCGCCTTATCTGATCGCGCAAGGCTCCAGCGAACTGGCGCCCGCCGAAACCTCGACCGAACTCAATATTGCCGAGATGGAAAAACGAATGGTGGCCGAGGCGCTCGAACGCACCCGGGGCAATGTCACCCGAGCGGCCGAACTGCTCGGTTTGAGTCGCGATACGCTGCGTTATCGTATCGAAAAATACCGTATCAGTGTCGGCCACTGAAAGTCCGCGGGGTTTGCAGTGCATTTCATGTTAGCCATTTTTTTCATGATTGTTTTCACGATGCTTCCCTGCGCAAAAAAACTTTTAAAAATAATGTTTTTGCCGGCGGAATTTGGCAAAATTACGCTCAGGTTGTCGAAACCAGGACAGGATCCGGATGGGTCATACGCCCCGGTCAGGGCGGTGATATCACCCGTTTTATGAAAGAATCGGTCGCGTTAGTCATTCAACCGGATTTCTAACCGATTGAAATCAATACGTCATCGAGGAAATTTCGGCGGCTGGCACGGGAAGTGCTTGAGCAAAAATTGAGAGCATGGAGATTTGAAAAGCAATGCAGCCGAAACAATTGCTGGTCGTCGAGGATAACGACATTCTGCGCAAAACGCTGGAGCGCTACCTTGCCCGCCAGGGTGTCAAGGTGACTACCACGCGCACGGTCGCGGGCGCCAGAGACCTGCTCACCAGCCACCGCTTCGATGCCATGCTGGTGGATATCAACCTGCCTGACGATTGCGGCCTTGACCTGGTCGCACCGTCATCCGAATCCGCTGTCCCGGTTGTGGCCATGACGGCAGAGGATCCCACGCGTTATCGACAGCGTGCCTCCGACACTGGCGTAGCGGCATTCCTGGAGAAGCCCTTTGCCCTGATGGCGCTCTACCGAATACTGAAATGTGTTTTCGCCGGGCACCGTTGCCTGCCCTATTGCACGCAATTGCCCCACCTGAAAATCACCCCTACCTGCACTCAACCCTGAAAACCTGACGCGCCCGCGCTGCCCTTTCTACGCGTTCGATGCGGACGCATCGAAATGCCCGGAACACATTCCCCGCGCCAAATTGGGGGATATTTTTTGCGCGCGCGGGTGCTATCCCCCAGCACCTGGGGGATAGCACCAAACCCTGCCTTCGACGGCCTTGCCCAACATCATCACCATCTTAATTTAACGCTTTTAAATCAATAGCTTAAGGTATTTCATGGCTGGCTGGCAGCGTTTGGCACGGTCTCTGCAAAGGATACAAATATGAACCGATAGCAAGCCTTGGAGCAGACCAGGATGTACAGCGACACCATGTCATTACCCGTTTTTCTGAATGACCCCGATACCGGTTCAACGTCCGTGGATAACGTCATCGACGCCCGCGGCAGGATCGCGCCGTCACGTATCGACAATCCACGACACGGTCGTCGCCTGCGGGTGGTGCTCTATTCGCATGACACCATGGGCCTGGGACATATCCGCAGAAACCTGCGACTGGCGCGGGGCCTGAGCGAATCGGAATTGCCCATCGAGGTGCTGCTGATTACCGGGTCCCGGGAGTCTGGCGGCTTTTCCCTGCCGGAAAATGTGGACGTCGTCGTGCTGCCGGCGCTGCACAAGGCTGCAGACGGAAGTTACCGGGCACGCAATCTTGGCATCGGCATGGACGATCTCACGGCGCTGCGCTCGCAGATAGTCTGTTCGACGATACAGTCGTTTCAGCCGGACCTGGCGATCTTCGACAACGTTGCCCGTGGCGTCAATGGCGAACTGGACCAGGCGCTTCGCCATATCCGTGATCACGGCGCCATTCGCTGCGTACTGGGTTTACGCGACATCCTGGACGAGCCGGAAAAGGTCGAGCGCGAGTGGCGCAGGCAACGCAGCCTCGAAACCATTCGGCATTTCTACCACGCCATCTGGGTATACGGTGACGCGCGCGTATACGACCCGAGAAGCGAGTACCGGTTGCCGGCCGACATCGCCGCGATGCTAGAGTTTACCGGCTACCTGGATCGCCGGACGCAACCATCCCGGAGGGTCGAAACCAGTCGCCGTGGCGAGGGCATCGACAGGCCCTTCGGCCTGTGCCTGGTGGGCGGCGGCCAGGACGGCGCGGCACTGGCGCTCGCGTTCGCCGCCGCCAGGCATCCTGACGGCATGGATGCGGTCATTATCACCGGGCCGCACATCGATCCCGCCGCAATGGAGCGGCTTCAGGTGCTCGCCCGCGAGCGTGCACAGCTCAAGGTCCTGGAATTTGTGCCGGAGCCGACAGAATTTCTGCAGGACGCCGAGTTTGTCGTTTGCATGGGAGGGTATAACACCGTGTGCGAGGTAATATCCTTCGACCGGCCCGCGTTGCTCGTACCGCGCGTGGTGCCGCGACGGGAGCAGTTTATTCGCGCCGAGCGGCTCGAAAATCTCGGTATCGTCGACCTGCTGCACCCGCATAATCTGAGCGCCGATAGCTTGAGCGAGTGGATCGATGGCCTGCCGCGACGCCGCCAGACGAGCGCGCGCAAGCTGATCGACATGGACGGCATGCAGCGTGTCTCGCAATACCTCCTCGACCAGGTGATGCGGCTCGAACAGCCCCTGCAGCCGCGCCGGCGTTGGGCCGAGTCATGAAATCGGCGCACCCAAGGAAACAGCTCATCGATAGTCCACGGGGTGGGTTACTGCGGAAATCGATTCATTATTTCGGTCATCAGCTTCGACCCTTCTGGAAATTACTGCTGCTGGGCTGGTTTTGCATGGTTGCGGTTGCGCTGCTGCAACTGATCAAGCCCTGGCCGATCAAGATGGTCTTCGATGGCCTGCTGGTGCCGGTCGAAAATTTCTGGATCCACGACTACGCGCCGCGACTGGCCGACCGCCCCGATCTGCTGCTGGCAACGATCGCGCTGTCAATTTTTTGCATCGCCGCCCTGGTCGCGCTGTTTGGTTTCGGGCACAGCTATATCTTTAAAAGTGTCGGCCAGCGGGTCCTGGCGGCGATCCGACGCCAGTTCTACGCCCACGTGCAGCGGCTGCCGCATTCGTTTCATGACATCAACCAGTCCGGGGACCTGCTGCTGCGGCTCACCGGCGATATTCGTACCCTGCGCGAAATTCTGGTTTCCTCGATCGTCTTCATTACCGAACGCGGGCTTTTCATGCTGGGGATGCTGGCGGTGATGCTGTGGATGGACTGGCGGCTAGCCCTGGTCTCGATCCTGGTGCTGCCGCCCCTGGCGCTGTGCAGCAGCTTTTTCGCCGGGCGCATTCGCAACGCCAATCGACTGCAGCGCGGTCGGGAGGGCAAACTGGCCAGCTCGATCAATGAACGTATCGGCGCAATCAGGGTGGTGCAGGCTTTCGCGCGCGAATCCTTCGAGGACGAGCGCTACCTGGTCCAGGAAAAAGCCAATCTGGAGGCCGGTCTGCGCGCGGCCTGGCTCGAAACTCACCTGGCGCGTCTGGCCGAGGTGATCCTCGCTTCGGGTACCTGTGCCGTGCTCTGGTACGGGGTCATGCGCGTGCAATCCGGGGCGATCACCGCGGGAGATCTGCTGGTTTTCGTGTCCTATCTCAAGTCGATGCATAAACCCGTGCAGAAGATCGCCGAGATAACCGCCAGGTTTGCCCGTGTCGGCGCCTGCACCGAGCGCATCCTGTCGGTGCTCGAGGTGCAGTCAGAGGTGCAGGATCGTCCGGGCGCCATCGAAGCGCCGGCATTGCAGGGCAGGATAAGCTTCGATTCCGTTTCGTTTGCCTATGGCGGCAGCGCGCCAGTACTGGATCGGGTCAGCTTCGAGATCGGTGCCGGAGAGCACGTGGCGGTGGTCGGCGTGAGCGGCGCCGGCAAGTCTACCCTCGCCAATCTGCTGCTGCGATTTTACGATCCGCTGCAAGGATCAGTGCGCATCGATGGCATCGACCTGCGCGACTACCGCCTGAGTTCGCTGCGTGATCAGATCGCGATCGTGTTGCAGGAGGCGGTGCTGTTTCAGGCCTCGGTGCGCGACAACATCGCCTACGGCCGCGTCGATGCCGACGAGGCAGCGATTCGCAGGGCCGCCGCTATCGCCGATGCGCAATCCTTCATCGAGGCGCTCGAAGACGGTTACGATAGCCTCGTCGGCGAACGCGGCAAGGCGCTTTCGGGCGGACAGCGTCAGCGCATCGCGATCGCGCGCGCGGTGGTGCGCGACGCCCCGATCCTGCTGCTGGATGAGCCGCTCAGCGGACTCGATATCCGCAGCCGGACGGTCGTGCGCGCGGCGCTCGCCAGGCTGCAGCGCGGTCGCAGCACCCTGCACATAACCCACGATTTCGAAAGCGCGGCCACGGCCGACCGGGTATTGCTGCTCGAGCACGGCCGCGTGGCCGGGTTCGACCACCATCTGGCGCTGCTGCAAGGCAACAGCGCGTACCGGAAACTGTGGAACCTCCGGGACCCGGAAAAATCGGTAGTTCCTCTTCGCGATGTCGCGGTCTAGGGACGGACGCGACGTGGCGCAGGCAAAAACCCAGCTTACCGACCCCCTGCTGCCCTTCCTGTCGCTGGCGCTGGATGGCAATATCCTGCGTCATTTCTGCCAGCGCCTGATTTGCGCCGACTTCGACGCCGCGATCGGCAACTGTCAGGTCACCCGGGTGCGCCTGCGGCGCGCCCGGCGTTGCATTATCCAGTACCGGCTGACGCTGCATCTCGCCGACGGCTCCGAGCAGGACCATTGCCTGGTCGGTTACCAGTACGCGGATCGAAACAAATTCCGCGCCCGCGCCAATCGACTGCGGCGTTCAACGGCCGGCCGTCAGCCCGTCGACGGATTGCTCCCCGGCATCGTCATCGACGAGATCAGCTTACTGTTACAGCGCTTTCCTTTCGACCATCGCCTGCCGTCGCTGTCGGGCTTTTACTTCGATATCGACCGGTTGGTCAAGAATCATCTGGTGCAGCTGCTCGGTAGCAATGACTGGCAACTGGAAAGCCTGGATACGCGGGTGGCGCGCTGGCGGGTCGGCCTGTCCGCGGTGTTGCGTCTCGGACTCGAGCTGAAACGCAGCAACGGGTCGGAGTCCCGCCAGCTCGAACTGTTCGCCAGGCTGGATGGGGCCGCGACCGACACGCGCATCAAATCGCGGCTCGAGCAGGTTCAGTCCGGCGGCAGGCTACCGTTCGACCTCGCGCCAACATTGCTGTCGGTTCCGCAGCAGGGTTTCACCATTCAGGCGGCCGCCGGTGGCCTGTCGCTGGAAACTCTGCTCGTGGAAGGCAGGGCAACAATCGACGACGCCCGGCGTCTCGCCAGCGTGCTGGCGCAGTGGCACGGCAGCGATGAGCCGTTACAAAGCCGTTATACCAGGGAGAAATACGAAGCTGACCTGGCGCGCACGGTGCGCCTGCTCGGCGGCATCGTACCCGCCTGCAGCCTGCGCCTCGAGCGACTGATGCGAAGAATTACCCGGTGCATGAATCACGACCTCTACCGTCCGGCTCACCTCGACCTCAAACCGGAGCACATATTTTTCGAGGCTGATCGAATTACCCTGATCGACGTCGAATCGGCGGCAGATGCGCATCCGATGCTGGATATCGCCATCCTCTACGTGCGGTTGCGCCATGCCGCGACACTCTATGGCCTGCCGGGCTCGGCAGCGCGCTATTTCGCACTGCAGCTCATGAGCGCCTATCACGACCTGGCGCCCGCAGGCTGGTGGCGCAACTTTTCAGTTTGCTATGCCTGGGCCCTGTTAACGCTGGCGCGGCATTTCTTCGTCTGCCAGCAACCCGCCTGGCCCGACTCGATCGAAGGCTTCGTGGGCGAGGCGGAATGCGCGCTAAGCCGGGGCGCGGGCAGCCTGCCGTTCTTACCCGGCGCGAGGCACCGCGGCAAATCGGTCCATCGAGACAGGCCAGGTCAACGCCTTTGGCCCAACCGGGAAATCCTGGCATGAACGTGCTTTATATCTGCCAGGATTACGGCATCCCGGTGCTCGGCAGCAAGGGCTCCTCGGTACACGTGCGCGAGATGATCGCCGCCCTGCACCGGGCGGGGCATGCGGTGGCGCTGCTCGCACCGGCAACGACCGGGACCGTCTGGGCCGAGCCGGCCCGCGTGGATGCGCAGTTCCTGCATATCCCGGCAGGCGAAGAAGCCCTCGACAGCGTGCAGGCGGTCGAGGCCTACTGTGCCGAGCTCGAGATCGACTCCGACCTGGCGCGGGATGTGCGTCGCATCCTCTACGATCGTTACCTGCAGGCAAAGCTGTTGCGCAAATTCTCGAAGTCGCCGCCCGACTTTATTTATGCCCGCGCGGCACTGCACTCGGTTGCGCCGGTTGCCCTCGCGCAGCAGACCGGGAGACCGCTACTGGTCGAGCTCAACGCCCCGCTGGTGGCAGAGAATGTGGCCTATCGCGCGGGCGGTAACGTGAAACTGGCCAGCGCCGCCGAGCGAAAATTGCTGTGCGCCGCCGCTGCGGTCCTGGCGGTTTCGAAACCACTTGCCGAGCATGCCATTGCCTGCGGGGTCAATCCCGAGCGTGTGCATGTCGTGGCCAACGCCGTCGATCCACGGGTATTTTGCCCGGCGCCG
>JAOTTY010000135.1 GCA_029864185.1 Gammaproteobacteria bacterium | reverse complement strand
AAATGTCCATACTTCCTCTTGAACAAAGGCTTAAACAGCAATCGAACCACAGGGAGCGGCCATTCAGAAGACTGATTCGGACTCCGCCAGTGACCCGGATCAAGCAGCGACGGTTGCGGAGATTAAATTGCCGACCATTGGTGGCGGAGAACAATTGTTTCCATAAAATCCTGGCCGGAGGCAGTCTCCGGTTAGATGCGTCCGCTCGATAACAATCGTATTACGGTATCAGGTCAAAAATCCTTTTAATGTTGTTATGGAGTAATCATATGCGTCACTGCGTAACTTTTTGCGTCAACCGACTCAACACGGACGTTAATAGCAATCCTAGGTGGAAACGGGAATATTCGCTACACTGTCGAGGTCAAGCGAGGACCAGAACAATGCACTACGTAAACCAGACATTCCGAGACCAGCGTGTCGAGCTGACGGGCAGCCGATTTCATGGCTGCAGCTTCGAGAACTGCGAGCTGGTATATCGAGGCGATCCGTCACCGACCTTCCAGGACAACGAATTCATCGATTCGATCTTCGTATTCAGAGATGCCGCGATTCGAACGTTGTATTTTCTTTCCAACATGTACCACGCTGGAAAGGGTGGCGAGGAAATCGTGGAAAGGACCTTCGAGGACATCCGAAATCGCGCGATTCACGGCGTCGAAGCGACCACCATCACACCGCAAACACCCGACCACGGCCTGCGCTGATAGCCCTTTCTCCGCAGGAAAGGCTGGGAAGCACTTATCGGGCTTCCTTTTTCGGCCATTTCTGCGGGAAAAACTCGAAAAACACGAATGGCGGTTTTCTGCGGTCAGCCGAAACGGTTTCGGTGCGGCACGGCATCTAGTACCCCGGTTCACCAGTAACTCAGTTGGCCGAGGCCATAAGGTATTGGTTCCCCGCAGGTTAATTTTTAGAAATCGTTATATCGAAAATAATTTCTCCAATGAGAATAATTGAAGTTTTTCAACGGATTAGGCCATTGAGTTACACTCATATCATCTCTCAAAGCATGAAGGCGACAGGCTTGCCCGCGAATACTTAGCCGATTAAACTCGATGTAGACGCTTAGATGGAACCTGGGGGGTATCATGACCATAGCATCGAAATTGAAAAAATATCTGCAGCAGCGGGAAGTCAAGTATAAGGTGGTGACGCATCTGCACAGTGAATATAGCATGGAGACTGCTGCAAAGGCCCATGTTCACGGTGATGCCCTGGCCAAGGGTGTGCTGGTGAAGAATGACGACGGTTACCTCCTGGTGGTTTTGCCTGCCGACTTCCACATCGAACTTGAATCCCTGCACAACTTGCTGGGGCAGGAAGTGTCGATGGTCGATGAAGCTACCCTGGGGGAAGTCTTTAATGACTGTGAACTGGGAGCGGTACCGCCGATCGGAATGGCCTACGGGGTAAAGACGATATGGGATCCGAAATCAAGCCTTGGCGAACAGGATGAAGTCTTCTTTGAAGCCGGTGATCACCAGACTCTGGTGCGGGTAAGTGGTGTACAGTTTCACGAGCTGATGGCGCCGGCCGAGCGCGGTGAGTTCAGTCACCACGTCTGACCGTCACTTTTGTTGCCAATGCCAAAGATCATATTCCTGTGGTCGAATAGCTTTAAATCTAAATCTTAGGGGCGACTCAAAGATAATCTGCTCGCTGCAGGTTTACCTGAGTAGGTTGTATCCAGAGCCCGCTCCTGGCCTGTTATCGAGACCGCAGTGACTAATCGGTCCTGGCCCGCGACGGTGACTTCTCGCCACGCTGGGCGGTCAATTTCTCGAGCAGGTTAGCGCCGGTGTGGTGTATCTCGTCGTACATCCAGTTGACCACAGGAGCGGCGCGATCGAGAAATTCTTCTGCCAGCTCGCGGCGTTCGGGAAACTTCTCTGCCTGCTTGACCAGCACCTTCGCGATCGCAACTTCACTGAGTATCCTGGTCATCCGTTTGGCGTGCAGCAGACCAAAACCAAAGTCGCGTCCGGCGTCCCAGTCCGTGAAAAAAGCACCAGGCCACTCGGTTAACTTTCTGTCAGTGACATAACTCCACTTATCTTTCGCGATACGCGCCAGGATGTGCTGCATGGCGCCGTAACTCTTGCTTTGGAGACCCGCCAGTTTGCGTTGCAACGGATCGCGTGCCGACAGGCTTCTGATCCGTGACTGGGCCGAGACGCGCAGGAATTTTGGCAGGTTTTTAAGCGCCCTCTGCAGGTGATCCTTCAAAGCCATTAACGACTGGATCTCGCTGGTGCCCTCGTAGATGGTTGTCACGTAGGCGTCGCGCACATACTTTTCGATCAGGTAGTCGGTGGTATAACCGGCTCCGCCGTGTATTTGCAGGGCCAGGCCAGAGAGCTCGATTGCCTTCTCGCTGGCCTGAAACTTGAGCAGCGGAGTCAGCTCGCGGGCCTGCCACTTTATCTTTTTTATCCTGCGCCGCAATGCCCGCAGCTCGTCGGAATCGGTGGGTGGTGCCAGCTGTAATTTGATCTCCAGCTGGTAGCAAAGATCGACCAGATAGGTCGCTCTGAAGCCCATGGCACGCAAACCCTGGAGCTCGACCTCCATTTTCTCGAGGTAGTCGGCTATCATCTCATGCTGGTCAATGCGCTGGCCCATCGTTACTCGCTCTGCGGCAAATTCGCGCGCCAGCCGATAAGCACCCTCGATAAGACCAATGCATTCGAAGCCCACACTTAGTCGGGCATTGTTCATCAGCATGAGCATCAGCTCTAAGCCCTGGCCTCGTTTGCCGAGCAGTTCGCCCTCGCTATTCTCGTAGCTCAGAGAGGCGGTGACCGAAGCGTGGATACCGAGTTTTTTCTCCAGCCTGTCGATCTTCACATTATCGATCGTCTTACCGTTGCGCTGGATCTTTCGTGGTACCAGAAACAATGACAGGTTCTTCAGGCCGTTGTCACTGTCTTCAGTCCTGGCTAAAACCAGCTGGTGCTGGCCGTGACCCGAGGTAATGAAAATTTTCTGCCCGGTCAGTCGCCAGATGCCATCTTCGCCCAGCACGCCTCTGGTGCGGATGGCGCCGAGGTCGCTGCCTGCGCCAGGCTCTGTCATCACCATGCACCCGAACTGCTCGCCGTTGGCAATCTCGGCAATTATCTTATCGAAGCGAGTTTTGAGTAGAGACCTGCCTTCGTGTTCGATCGAACCCTCCTTTAGCGAATAGGTTAGCAGGCTCCTGGCAATACCAACGTGAAAACCGTAGTGACCGACCAGTGCAGGGTCGGCGCGAGCGATCAACTCGCTGATTATGAAGTAGGTGGTAAAAGGCGCGTTGAGGCCGCCCAGCGAGCGGGGCAGGTTGAGGCTGTACAATCCCATTTCACGAAAGCCGTCGAAGATTTTGGTAACCTCGTCCGGAACTACCACTTCGCCGTCGACCAACATGGGATGCTGCTCATCGACTTTACGTGCGACAGGCGCTACTTCGATGGCAACGAACTTACCCACGATTTCCAGCACATCACGATAAAACTCAACCGCCTCCTCGACTGTCTTAAAACCGTCGGGGTCGCTAAAATCGCACTCGTACAATGCCACCAACTCGGACCAGTCATAGGCCCGCTCGACGTGAAAGCGCAGGTCCTCGTTATCGAGATAAAAGTTAGTCGACATGCTGCCCCTTCCGTTGTGTGAATTCAGCCGCATTCAGGTTCCCGTGATCGCAGAGATTAATCAATGAAGATCCGGCTCCTGCTAACAGGCTTGCCGTCGCCGACATCATTGGCGGTTATCCGCACAAATAAACTTTCAGTTTCTAGGCTCATCGCAATACGCAATACGTTAATTTATTACCAGTCGGATAACGATCCCTCACCAGATTTTCCATAGTAGAAGAAATAACTACTTGGTACGTCCATTGGCATATCGATGACTTGATTTACATCAAATAGGTCAGCGATTGCTGTGAAAAAGAAGAAGATCTCAGATAAATTTTCATGAGAAATGAAAAGGAATGAAGCTGGGCTAATCATAAAAATGGGTGACGAGGACTTTTGGAAAAGCTCGCCGTGACCTTTCCGCCCGGAGCGCTCTTATCATCGCTTACTGCGCGGTTGGTGGTATCATCCGAATCCATGATGTCCCAGGTACAACGCATCCAGTCGCTGATCGCTCTGCTGGCAGCGGGTATCGGAATCATCTTCTTCGTCGATCCGGTGCCCCAGGATCTCGCCTATCACAATTTTGCCGACACGCGCGGCTGGCTCGGCATCCCCAATTTCGGCGACGTCGCGTCCAACGCGGGCTTCCTCGTGGTCGGGGTAATTGCGCTGGTTACCTTGATGCATCGGCGCGAGGAGCTATTTCGCACCCCTGCGGAAATGCGGCCGTACCTGCTCTTCTTCGTCGGTGTCACCCTGGTCGGTTTCGGCTCGGGCTACTACCACTGGGCACCTTCCAACGCCAGCCTGCTGTGGGATCGTCTGCCCATGTCCATCGCGTTTATGGCGATCAGCGCCGCGGTGGTGGCCGACCGGATCAGCGCCCCGGCTGGCAATGGCTGGGTCCTTGCGGTACTGCTCGTGCTCGGCCTCGCGAGCCTGTTCTACTGGGACTGGACGGAGTCGTCGGGCCGCGGCGACCTGCGTTTCTACGGACTGGTGCAGTTTTACCCGATGCTCGCATTGCCTGTCATCATCTGGACATTTCACGATCACCACTACACCATCGGCCGGTATCTCGGCCGGGTGATCGCCTGGTACGGGCTCTCCAAGGTGCTGGAGTACTTCGATCGGGGCATCTTCGAGCTGACCGGCAACCTGGTCAGCGGCCACAGCCTGAAACACCTGGCGGCGGCAGTGGCAACCTATATGGTGCTGCGGATGTTGATGGCGGCGAGCGCCCAACCCGCGCCGGCATCTCACGCGGATCGGGCACAGACAAAGACTTCGTAGGCACCGGGCTCGAGTTCCGTGTAACCAAATCACTCGCTACAGCTGCAGTGCTAGTGACCGACCTGCGTTGCTTATCGCCGCTTAAATACCTGGTTTAGGGGTTTGCTGTCTCAGAAGCTGACGCCCGGGTGCGCCTGCTGCACTTCTCGAAAAGGCCAGAGGCGGGCCCTTGTGTCTAAACCTGATGGGCTGAACCGTCTCTTAAATCAGTACGCCTGCGGTTGAACCTGGTTTGTCTACATACAGTTGCTTTAGTCCGGTACCGATCAGCGACGCCGCTCAGGATTGTTCGGACCATGTCTTTCGCCATCTCGTCGCTATACCCGCCTAACCCCTGGAAAAAATTCTCGGCCAGCAATAAGGCGTCTTCTTCGGTGATGAAGCCTTGAGCAATCAGTCGCTGCCAGAAGAACCCCAGCCGTTTGCTTTCTTCGTTGGCGGCATGGACATATCGCATGTAGCGGGGGGTGTGGTTATGTTGATGCTGACGCCATGCTTTCCTTACCCGTACCCAGTCCTTCGTTGGGATTTCATCGCAGATGCGCTGCCACTCATCGTCGTCGGTATTCAATGGTACGGTCAGCTCCAGATGGTCTCGAAGATATCGCCGTAACCAGCCACGCCCCAGGGGTACTTGTCGTTTATTCATCTTCGCTCCCAGTTAGCCCGTTACATAGAACAGGTCGTGTAAAACGATGGAGCGCCACTCCCCGAGAAGACGCCGATCGCGCGTGGAGGCACGCTGATCAACCCTGTCGTTGACATAAGACAATTCCGAGAACCCCCCGGTCATTCAATAAGATCGAAACTAGAAGTTATTTAAATTTAGTAAGTTATATTGTATTTGTAAAGTATTTTATGAAGGTTTGGGTAAATGTCAATCCAGACAACGACCTTTGTTGGGATCTTTGTTCGGCCTTTCGACAGCTGGAGGATTCGGAGACATCGGGTGACAAACGATAACAAATCAAACGGACCTGGTGTCGTTAAGCCCGAGTGATTTCGATAAAGCAGACGCTGGCAAACCCTTTGCCATGAGCGATCTTCAGCCATAATTCGACGCTCGATGAAGTCATCTCCACGCAAGTGGGGAATCTTGAAATGATGGTTAGTTGACAAGATTCCCGGTTGCGCGGGGGTGACAATTAATTTGACAGCGCCAGAGTCCAGGTCGGGTTGATACCGTTGAAAAACTTCAGTTTTTTCTCATCGGAGAAATTATTTTCGATCTAAAGGGATTTATATCGATGACGGATATCGCCGCATCGTCGACAGATCAAGCGCGTAATTGCTCGGGAATCGGCTGCGGGAATAAAAAAAAGCCAGGCTTGAAAGCCTGGCCTTCGAAAAACAGTATCGCCGGACGGGCCGGCGCACAATCAAATGGGAACGATTTCTTCAGCCTGCGGACCTTTCTGGCCCTGGGTGATTTTGAATTCGACCTGCTGTCCTTCAGTCAGGGTTTTGAAACCGGTGCCCTGGATCGCGCTGAAATGCGCGAAAACGTCGGGACCGGATTCCTGCTCGATAAAACCAAATCCTTTGGCTTCGTTGAACCACTTTACTTTACCGGTAGTCTTGTCAGACATAATGTGTACCTTTCTAAAAAAAAACAAAAACCTGTAACGGTGATGACGCCAGAAGCAAGGCTAGAACTTATTTACTACAGAACGAGAGACTACAGAAACACTTCGAGGTGAGAGCATAAACTTTAGACTTAGATTCAAGCTGTAAGAAACTTTATAGGGAATTCGGTCAATGTCAACAAGTATATTGTGGCAACACGGTCAACGCGGGCATCATTTACCATAGTCTTTTTCGACCAGCGCGATGCGCGTCCTGTAGCTGGAGTACCATTTGTCCCGGCCCATTCGCTGCGCTTCGCGGTGTTCTGCATGCGCCTTCCAGCGGCGGATCGATTCGAGATCGCGCCAGTAGGAAACCGTGATGCCGATTTCCTCGCGTGCCGATTCGGCGCCGAGAAACCCGGGTTGTCTGGCGGCGAGTTCCATCATGCGTTGCGCCATTTCGGCATAGCCGGCGCTATCGTCGCCCTTCAGCGAGGAAAAGATTACCGCGTAATAGGGTGGCTCGGGCGTCTCGGCGATAAGGCTCATAACGGCTTCTCGATACTAACAACCCAACTGCTCGGCGAGGTCGACGATGCTGGTGGCATGCAGCGAATTGGCATCCCAGGGCGCGACCTTTTTAGCCTGTCCGCGCCCGTACTCCCACGGGCGTTCGATGTACGCGGTTTCGAGCCCACAGTTGCGCGCGGCCTCGAGATCGCCATGGTGCGCGGCCGCGAGCATGACCTCGGCAGGTTCGGCCGCGAAGGTGCGCGCGACGCCACGGTAAGTGTCGGGATGTGGTTTGTACTTGTTGAAATTCTCGGCGCTCAAGATGCAATCCCAGGGCAGGCCGGCGTGCTTGGCCATATCGGTTAACAGACCAATATTGCCGTTCGACAGCGAGCAGACGATGTAGCGCGATTTCAGTCGCGTCAGCCCCTCGACCGAATCCGGCCACGGATCGAGGCGATGCCAGACCCGGTTCAGATGCCGGCGCTGCGTTTCGCGCATATCGTCCAGTTTGAAATCCTGCAAAATCCTGTCGAGTATGCGCCGGTGCAGGTCGTCCAGGATCACCCATTCGCCCTTGCGCATGACCTCCGCCATCGCCGGCTGGTAGCCTGCGCGCCAGGCGAGCGCAAACTCGTCCGGGTCTGCGTCGAGCTTCATTTCCGCGACCTCGCGTGCCACCGATCCGTGCCAGTCGACCACGGTACCGAAAACGTCGAAGGCTATGACCTTTATCCTGTCTGCAATTTCACTCATGACTATCCTTCCAGATTCGCTCCTCGATAAATTCGATCTCGGCAACGACCAGCGCCTGCGGTGGTATCCTGCCGGGAATACCCCGGTCGCCATAGGCGAGGTGCGGCGATATTTTCAGCTTGCGCTTGCCGCCGATGCGCATGCCTTCGATGCCCTGGAACAGACCGGCGAACAGGTTTTCCCGGTCGATGCGTAAATCGGTTATCACGGTTTCGCCCTCGTCCTCGAGGCGGGCGCGATCGATCAACCCCCAGGGCCGTTCCCAGCGGATCGGTTCACCCCGGTGCAGCCACATTTTGAGGCGCACCTGGTATACATGCTGGCGTTCCACCGGCGCTCCGTCGCCGGGTTGGTCCGACATTATCTCAATTCCGGGGCGCGGCATAGGCTTCAGTCGAAACTCGAAATCTCGCGCAGGTCGCCACCCTGCCACAGGTAGTAAATTACGAAGGCCTCGTCGCCGGTGCGAAAACCATGCGGCGTATTCGATTTCATGTAAACGACGTCGCCGGCGGACTTTTCGACGTCGTTCTCCTGGCCTACCGAAAAAATGGCCGACCCGGCGAGCGCGATATAAATTTCCTCGGGATGGTGCCGATGGGCGGGGTATACGATATCCGGCCCGTAGATGCCGATGCCGGCGCGAATACGCTCGCTGACGAAGGGACCCTGCTTGCCGAGAATCTCGGCGAAGCCATAGCAGGCGAGCATCGCGTCCGGCACCAGGCCATCCTTCTGCTTATAGCTTTGCTCCCAGCGCAGTCGCTGCCGATGCCGAGCAAAGGTTTCCAGCAGTCCGCGGGTCTCTGGAATGGCCTGCTCGATCGCGCTATCGAGCAGCTCAGCAGCGGGCAAACGTGTCGGTGCGACGTCGATCCAGTCGTTACCCCAGTCCCGCACCGCGGCCTTGAAATTTTCGACCGCCGGGTGTTCGTGGTCGAGCGCGAAATCTCGCACCGCTTCGAGCAGTTCGAGATCTTCGAGTCTTACGTTCATATCCACTCCCGGGTTTTCAGTAACAACACGGCGCCGACCGCGATCATGGTGCAGGCGGCAAGCGTATTGAGCAGCCATATCGCGCGGGTATTTTTAAAGATCAGGCTGGCGCGGTCGGCGAGCCAGGCGTACACCAGCTTGGCGCCGCCGACGCCGATGGTCGCAATCACGATGATCAGCAGGGTGTCGATCGGCGTCATTTTCGTCAGGTCGACAAAAGCCGGGAAGAAGCCGAGATAAAACAGTATCGCTTTCTGGTCGCCGAGCGTGATCAGCAGCCCGGACAGAAAACTGGAGCCCCAGGACGATTGGCGAACCTCGTCGCAATTGCGCGCCCTCGAGTCCGTGCGCCACAGCGATATGCCGAGCCAGATCAGGTAGAGGCCGCCAATATACTGGATCAGCGTGAAGTGTTCGCCCATCGCCTCGGCGACGAAGACGAGACCGTAAACCGCGACCAGGATGAAAACAACGTCGCCGGCAACGATGCCGAGCGCGGTAAATACGCCGTGGGTAAAGCCGAACGCGGCGGCACGGGCCGACACCGCGAGCACGCTGACGCTCGGAATCACGGCCAGCACGATCATCGATCCGAGCAGCGCCACGATGCTGACAAGGGTCAGTGTCGATTCCAGCCTGGGGCTCCGTTAGCGGAAGGCAGCCACGACAGGGAGCTCTAGTCGCTGCGGGTCATGTCCTGGCCGCAGCACATCGGCGACTTGATCATGCCGTGCCCGTCCGGGCACTTGGATACCTGCACAGCTTCGCCGGCATCGGTGGTGATGGTGCCATGGTCGAGCTCCTTGTCGCAGGTGCCGCAGGTCATGGTACCGATGCTCATCCCGCATACTTCGCATTTGTAGACCGACATTTTCATCTCCTGTCTCTTTTCGAAGTCGCCAGTTTACCAGTTCAGGGACGGTTTTTCCCATACCGGGAATCCTGGTTTTATCAGGGATGACCGGGGCAAGGGCTCAATTTTTGTCGATACCGAGCAGCTTTGCCCTGAGCCGCCGGTATGCGGAGGTAAAGTAAGGCTGGTTTTGCGCCTCACGATGATCGAATCCGTACGCGCGGCGGCTGACAGCCATCACCGGCGGCGCCTGGATGCGCTTGGCAATCCCGAGTCCACTGTAGAGCCGCCACCAGCGTTCCAGGTCGTCGATGAAGGCCTGCGCGTCCGGAAACAGACGGCTCGCCAGTCCGGACTCACAGCCTATCCGGGTTTCGAGTTCCCCGCGTGCGTACCATTCGAGAATGTCTTCGGGCGACGCCTTTTGCCAGCGCTCCATGAAGGCGCGAAACAGGTAATCGTGATAGGGATAGATGAGCGGGTCGCCCTTGCCCTCGTCGATCGCTTGCGCCGCCGACAGTTCGGCGCTGGGTACGATGCTGAACACGGCATCGGGAATCACCGGTGACGCGAATACCTGTCGATTGAGGTATTCGCCGAGTTCGTAGACCTGGTGCTTCCAGAGATCTGCCAGCAGCGCGAGAAAGCCGGACTGATCGCCGTACAGCGTGGAGTAACCGACCGTCAGTTCGCTCTTGTTCGCGTTGCAGGTGAAACCGCCCCCGAAAGCGGCGGCCAGCGCGGCCAGGACGCGCGACGAGCGGTCGCGTGCCTGGATATTCTCCGCTACCGCCTCGGAGATATCCAGCCTGCTTTGCGCACCGCTCTGGAGGTTGACGAGGGGGGTCTGGGTAATTTGTTCCGTAGTCAGATCGACCGATGGCTGGATCGGTACGACGGTATAGAGGCAGCCCAGCTTGGTCGCCAGATCGCGCGCCAGGTCGATCGTGGTTTGCGAGTTGTAGACGCTCGGCATATTGGCCAGCAACACCCGGTCGGGACCGAGGATATCGCAGTAGAGAGCGGCCGATACCGCGGAGTCGATGCCGCCCGATGCGCCGATGACCACGCGTTCCATGCCGATCTGCGAGAGGAAGCGTGCGCCGCCGTAGCGCAATGCCCGGTAGACGCTGTCGATGCCGCTGTCCGCGGGCACTTCGGCCAGCGGCAGGTTTGTGGCACCGTTATCCAGGTCGACATCGAGTATCTTCAGGCAGGATTCGAAGGCCGGGCAGCTCGCGACGATGCGGCCGGTGGCGTCGTATACCGTGCTGACCCCGTCGAAGCTGAAAACCGTCTTGCCGTTGTTTTGCAGGCCGACGTTGTTGACGTACATCAGCGGCGTCGAAATTTCCGCGGCCTGTTTCGAAAAAACGCGATTGCGCTTATTGTTCTTGCCGAGCGTAAATGGCGAGCTGGACAGGTTGAACAGGAGATCGAGCGGACCGTTGCGATGCAGCAGCGCGACGGGGTTGACGCTGTAGTCCTCGTACCAGCCATCTTCGCAGAGAATGCAGCCCAGACTCAGCGCGCGACGGTCGATGGTCAGCTTGACCGGTTGCAACAGCGAGCTCAGGTGGGTGTCGAGTTCCAGCGCGAGGCCGGGCAGGCTGAAGAAATATCGGGTGTCGTCAAACTCGCGGTAATTCGGATGCAGGGTCTTGACGCGAAATGGATAAGGAAAATTGTCCTGCCCGCATAGCTCGCCGTCCTGCGCGACGAACAATGCATTGTACTTGCGCACCCGTCCATCGGCTCCCTTTCTGCTCCAGTCGATGCCGACGTTGCCGAACAGCACGCACAGGCCCGCTGAGGCGTCGACGATCTC
>JAOTTY010000392.1 GCA_029864185.1 Gammaproteobacteria bacterium | reverse complement strand
CGCCGCGTTCCAGCAACGGGATGGCGATCGCCTGCTCGAGATCGCGCAGCTGCAGCGAAACCGCGGGCGGCGTCAGATGTAGCTCCCTGGCGGCGGCGGAGATGCTACCGGCATTGACGACGGCCTCGAATCCGCGCATCTGCTTGAGCGTCAGCTGACGCAGCCATGGATGAAGTTTTTCTTTCATTATCTGAAAGTTTATTAAACTTTACTAAATAATCAAGCCCCAACAGAATGCCGTCATATTAACAACCTCGATGCGGGCTACGAATGACACCTGGAATGAGACTTGAGCAGCATCTCGCGTCCTGGGCGCAGCTTGGCGGTGGGCATGAGGAGCTCGTCTCGATTATTCTCGTCATCGCGAGTGCCGGTGTCGGGCTTGCTAATCTGATTTCGCGACAGGTAATGCAGGGGCAGGCTTCGGGCATCGACCTTGACGATCCTGAAGGCACTCGACCGGTATCGCTGGATATCCTGTCTCACCGGGTTTTCACGGAAGCGCTGGGTAAACTGCCGCTCTGTTTCCTGGCATCGAAAAAGAATGACGAACTGGTTCGAATCGATCCCGCTGCGGCATACGGCGTCACCATCGATCCACTCGACGGATTGTCCAACATAGAAACCAATACCTCGATCGGTACCATTTTTTCGGTGCTGTCGGCAAACGCCGAAAACATTTCCGGGAAAAAACTCGGTGACGTTCAGCGTGCGGCTGGATTTCTGTTCTATGGCCCGCAGACCCGGTTGGTCCTGACCTGCGGTGAAGGTAGTTATGGCTTCTTGTTAAACCCGGACGATGGGCATTTCTACCAGACCGGGGACGCAATCAGTATCCGTCCCGGACGCAGTGAATTCGCCATCAATACATCGAACTACCGCTTCTGGGACGAAAATCTGCGTTATTTCATCGATGACTGTATTGCCGGCGAGAGCGGCCCTCTTGGCGAAGATTTCAATATGCGCTGGAATGCCTCGCTGGTTGCCGAGGCGTTTCGCATCCTGGTGCGCGGCGGGGTTTTTCTTTATCCCGGAGACTCGCGCCCGGGCTGCCACAGCGGTCGACTGCGTTTGCTCCATGAGGCGTCGCCGCTTGCGTTCGTCATCGAGCAGGCGGGCGGAATGGCAAGCAATGGTGTCGACAGGATACTGGACATGCAGCTGACCTCGCTGTCGCAGCAGGTGCCGTTGATTTTTGGCTCCCGGGACCGTGTGCAGGAAGTTATCGAATACGTATCTGGAGAAGCCATCACCAACACGCGCTTCCCGCTTTTCGAAAATCGCAGTTTATTCAGAAGCTAGGTTTGATCCATGTCGAAAAAATATCCCATTTTATCGATTACCGGCTCGTCGGGCGCGGGTACTTCAACCGTCAAGCAGACCTTCGAACACATTTTCTTTCGCGAAAATATCAGGGCCTGCTTCATCGAGGGCGACGCGTTTCATCGTTACAATCGGCAGGATATGAAGGCGGCGATGGCGCATGCCGAAGAAGCCGGCAACAAGCACTTTAGTCATTTCGGCCCCGAGGCAAACCTGCTGTCGGAGCTCGAGGACGTATTCCGCCAGTACAGCGAATCCGGCACGGGCCGCACCCGCCATTACGTGCATGACGAGGCCGAGAGCAATTGCTACGGCGTTGCACCCGGCGAATTTACCGAGTGGGAATCTTTCCCCGAGGATACCGATTTGCTGTTTTACGAAGGCCTGCACGGCGCGGTCAAGACCGAGCAGGCCAATGTTGCGCAGTACGCCGACCTCAAGGTGGGCGTGGTGCCGGTCACCAACCTCGAGTGGATACAGAAAATTCACCGCGATAAGGCCGCACGCGGTTACTCGGCCGAGGCGATTACCGATACCATCCTGCGCCGCATGCCGGATTACATCGAATATATCTGCCCGCAATTCACCAATACAGATATCAACTTTCAGCGCGTGCCGGTCGTAGATACGTCGAATCCGTTTATCGCACGCTGGATCCCTACCGCGGACGAATCGATGCTGGTGATTCGTTTCGCCAACCCGCGCGGCATCGATTTCCCCTATCTGCTGAACATGATTCATAACAGCTTTATGTCCCGGCCCAACGTCATTGTCGTGCCCGGTGGCAAAATGGATCTGGCGATGCAGCTTATTTTTACGCCACTGGTGCTGCAGATGGTCGAACGTAAACGCCGCGCGGCATAAACCCGAGGAATCTAAATGGATACCAAGTTTGCAAAAGATACGAGCAAGACCCGGATACGCCGCCAAATGGCTAACGCGATTCGCGCATTGTCGATGGACGCGGTAGAAAAGGCGAACTCCGGCCATCCGGGGTTGCCGATGGGCATGGCCGATGTTGCCAGCGTATTGTTTGCCGATTTTCTGAAGTTTGACGCGGCGGCGCCGGAATGGGCCGACCGCGACCGCTTCGTGCTGTCGGCAGGACACGGTTCGATGCTGCTTTACAGCCTGCTGTACCTGTGCGGATACGAAGACGTGACCATCGATGAGATCAGGAATTTCCGCCAGCTTGGCGCCAGGACCGCGGGGCATCCGGAATACGGATATGCCCGGGGTATCGAGATGACGACAGGACCGTTGGGGCAGGGTATCGCGACCGCGGTCGGTATGGCGCTGGCGGAGCAAAAACTGCGCGCCGAATTCGGGCATGAAATCGTCGATCACTACACCTACGTGCTGGCCGGTGACGGCTGCCTGATGGAAGGCATCAGCCACGAGGCCATCGATTTTGCCGGGCACCTGAAACTGTCCCGGCTGATCCTGCTGTTCGATGATAACGGCATTTCCATCGATGGACCGACCAGCCTGTCGACGTCGACCAACCAGCAGGCCAGG
>JAOTTY010000134.1 GCA_029864185.1 Gammaproteobacteria bacterium | reverse complement strand
TTTACCAGGGTTGGGGAGATGCGGACCCGGGCTGGTATTTCTGGTTTCTGGCGCTGGCCGGGGTGCTCTACTGCGGTTACCTGATCTGGGAGGATCGACCGAACCTGACCATGCTCGCAGGTGCCACCGTCATCGTCGTTTCGGGTATCATACTGTTATCTACCGAGAAGCGGCGCAACCGGCGCGCTAACCTGGCAACCGTGATCCAGCAGGAATAATGTCAACAAACAGATCTGAAGCGGCAACCGGCTGCTCGTCAAAGGCGATCATCGAATGGCTTTTCGGCGAGGGGCGCCGCATCGAGGGCACCCGTCGATTCGTGCATGCGCTTGCCCACCAGATGAACGCTCATGGCGCTTCGATCGACCGCCTGATGGTGTCGTTACTGACGCTGAATCCGCAACTGGTGGCGACTTCGGAGACCTGGCTCAAATCGACCGATACCACGACGACCATCAACGCCTCCCACGACGTGCGAACTTCGGAGCGCTACATCGGTAGCCCACTGGAGGCGATCTACAAAACCCATAAACGCGTGCGCCAACGCCTCGACAACCTGCCCGAGGACGCCCATCGCGCCTATACCGAGCTCGCCGAGGATGGCTTCACCGATTACCTGGCGCTGCCGGTCCTGTTCGGCGAGACCGACGAACCCGGGGCCGCGATCATTATCTGCACCAAGCGCGAGGGCGGTTTCACCGTGCAGGATGTCGCCAGCTTTCGCCAGGTCCGCGACTATGTCGCGCCTGTACTGGAGGTCCATGCGCTGCGGTATCTGTCACGTTCGTTGATGAATACCTATGTCGGCAAGCGCACCAGCGAAAAAGTGCTGGCGGGGATGGTCAAGCGCGGCGACGCCGATATCATCAACGCCGCGCTCTGGTTTAGCGACCTGCGGGATTTTACCCACATCACCGAAACCCTGCCGGCAAAGCAGGTGCTCGAAATGCTGAACGAGTATTTCGAGTTCGTCGCCGCGGCAGTCGGCGCGCAGGGCGGCGAGATTTTGCGCTTTATCGGCGACGCGATGCTAATCGTATTTCCAATCGGCGAAAACATGTGTATTCAGAACGCCTGCCAGTCGGCTATCGACGCGGCGATCGATGCACACAATACGCTCGAGGTATTGAATCACCAGCGGCGTCGAAACCAACTTCCCGAAATCGAGTTCGGTGTCGGGCTCAATGTCGGCGAGGTGATTTACGGCAACGTCGGCGCGCCGGACCGGCTCGATTTCACCGTTATGGGGCCGGCCGTCAATCGCACCGCGCGTCTCGAGTCCTTAACCAAGGAGCTGGGCCGGAGCATCCTGTTTTCAAAGGAATTCGCCAAACTCATCGACCAACCGGTCCATTTTTTCGGCGATTTTGCGATGAAAGGTATCGCCGAACCGCAGCCGGTATACGGACTCGAATCCGATTAGCGTAACCTGCTGCAGGGTCAGCCATATTGCCTGGCGGAACCGGGGGTTTCAATAACGCTGGCACGATAACGCCGACCCAGCAACGCGACCTCGAGCTCGTTTCCGCGGATCGCTAAATCGGGGCGCAGATAAGCCATTGCCAGATTTTTCCGCACCCGGAAACCCCAGGCGCCCGACGTGATCGAGCCGACCACCGCATCTCCCTGGTAAATCGATTCGCCCGCCTGGCAGGAAGCGGTATCACAATCGATCTGCAGCAATACCCGCTTTCGTCTCGCGCTCCTTTTCATTTGCAACAGCAACCCTGCTTTTCCGTGAAACGATTTTTCGAACTCGACGAATCGTTCCAGCCCGGCCTCGATCGGATTGTATTCGTCGATAAAATCAACCTTCCAGTGTCCATGGCCTTTCTCGAGCCGCATCGAATCCAGCGCGTACATGCCAAAACCTCTCAGGCCGAGCGGTCCGCCGTATTGCTGCAGTAATTCATATATACCGACGAGATGTTGGTTCGGAACGTGAAGCTCGTAACCCTGTTCCCCGCAAAAACTGACCGACATGACGACCGTGTCGAAATGGCCCACAAGGCAACGTCGCAGGCTCATCGGCGGAAACGCATCGCGGCTCCAGTCTTCGCGTGGACTGACCGCCGAGGCGAGTTCACGAGACTTCGGGCCGGCGATTACCAGGGTGGTATATGCACCGGTCAGATTGTCGATTCGAATCGAGTACCCGGTCGGTAGCCGCTCGTGCAGCCAGTCCCAGTCGTGGCGTTCGGCAACCGCCGCCGACCCGTACCACAGGCTATCCTGCTCGAACCGGGCAAGCGTGGCCTCGCTCGCTATCGTGCCATTGCGGTTCAGAAAGTAATTCAGGCTAACCCTGCCGTTCGCGGCGGGCAGTTTCGAGCAGGTCAGGCTATCGATCCAGTCCAGCGCACCGGGACCGGAAACCGAGTATCGATTGAATCCGGACAGCTCCAGGATTCCGACGCCGCGGCACAATGATTCGACCTCGGCCTCGACGACTTCGTGCCAGTTGCAAAACCGGTAACCGTGTTCCTCGATGAAATCGGCCGAAGGCTTGAAATAGGAAACCCTTTCCCAGCCATCGACGACGCCGAATTCCGCACGCTGCCTTTTCAGCATCGAGTACAGCGGGGTGGTGCGCAACGGCCTGCCGGCCGGACGATGTTCGTGTGGCCGGTGCCACTGGAATTCGTGCCGGTAATCTTCGATCGCTTTCAGGGCGGTGTATTCGAGCGTCACAGCGGGATTGATACGGCGCGGATCGAGCTGCCAGCAATCCCATTCGGCCTCGCCGTGCACCATCATCTGCGCCAGCATTTTGCCATAGCCGCCACCCTCGCCGATTCCGACCCGCAATCCGGTGATCGACCAGCAGTTTCGCCTGCCCGGCGTTTTACCGACCAGCGGCCCGGCATCCGAGGTATAGGTAATGGGGCCGGTGACCATCGACTGGATGCCGGCCTCACGCAGGCACGGCAAGCGTTCGAAAATCGGTTCGAGATCCGGTAGACAGCGATCTAGATCGTTCGGGCACAGCGCGTTGCTGAAGTCGGGATCGATCCCGTCAATGCCGAAGGTTTTGCAGTCGTACTCGTAAATCCCGACCAGCAGCCCCTGCTTTTCCTGGCGCAGGTAGAAGCGGTCACGCGGGCAACGCACCATGGCCACGCGTCGGCCACGCTCGACCAGGTCGGCGATAGACTCGGTGACGAAGTACATGTGCTCCATCGACACGATCGGATACTCGACCCCGATCAGAGCGCCGACCTCGTTGGCGCGGTAGCCGGCGGCATTGACGATATGCTCGCAACAAATATCGCCGCTTTGCGTATGCACGATCCATTCATGGTCGCGCTGCTGGGTCAGGCCGATAACCGGGTTGTGCCGATAGATTTCGGCGCCGGCCCCGCGTGCGCGTCGCGCCAACGCCTGGCACAGTTGCGCCGGATCGATATCGCCGTCACGCGGATCGTAAAGCGCCGCCAGCAGGTCATGCGTTTCGAGCAGTGGATTCTTTTGCCGCGCCTGATCGGGGGTAAGCAGTTCCAGTTTCACCCCCATGCCGTCCGCGACGGAGATAATGTGATGGCAAGCGTCCAGCTGTTGGCGATCCGTGATCAGTCGCAGCCCGCCGACATCCCGATGATAATTTATCGGGTAGTCCGGGTCTTCGGCAAGCTCCCGGTACAGATCGATGGTGTAGCTACGCAGCCCGATCAGCAGCTGGTTGAACGCCAGGTTCGGGCATTGCGCCGCGGAATGCCAGGTGGTGCCGGAAGTCAGCTCGTCGCGCTCGACCAGAACGACGTCGGTCCAGCCCTCCCGCGTGAGATGATACAGCGCGGAGCAACCCCCGATACCGCCGCCAATCACCACCACCCGTGCATGTGATTTCACGTTCGCTGAACAGGCGGCCTTATCAACCGCCTGACTGGTCGGCTTTTAATCTGCGCCGGGAGAGGAACCCCTGGTGAGATTCAGGGGTGCCGTCGTGGAAAGAACCAAACCATTTATCCCACGGGATTTCAAGCCCGCCGTAGTTACAGTCGAAAAATCGATGATGCATCTGGTGATGGAAGGTACCCAGCCTGAGTCGATTCTTGCCGTCGATGACAAGGCCCTCGTAGCCCGTATGCGTGGTCGCGGCGGACAACGCGAAATACTGCAGGTGAAAAATGATCAGCAAAGGATTAGCCGGTACCAACCAGTGAATCAGTACCGACCCGAGATAGATCACATGTTCGAGCGGATGCATCGACAGCCCCGACCAGGGTCCGACGTTGACATTGCGATGATGCAGGTAGTGCACCCTCCGATACAGTGGCGGCCAGTGCAATAACCGGTGAATCAGGAAAAAGTAAAAGGTCTCCCAGATCGGCACCAGGAAAATCAGCAGCAATAGCCACAACGCATCACCCGGCCAGTCGAGCACTGGGGCATAACCGTTTGCCAGCGCCCACATCATCAGCACCTCGTATGCGCTCCACACGGTAACGCCGCTGGCACAACTCCAGAACATGTTGTCCAGCACCTGGTTGTCGAAGGTGAAGACCCGGCTATTTTCGGCGAGCGGCCGCGCATCGTAACGGCATTCGTCACCCTGACCCCGCAACACGTAGAAGTACAGATGCAGGCCACCGGCAACGATGAACATCAGGACCGTATTTCTTAAAAAAATCTGCGCGATCCAGTCGAACTGGAATACCTGGCAGCGTATCAGCGCAGGATGGAAAAAGAACCAGGATACGACTGCGAGGAAAAGAATAACCAGGCGTTCCGAGAGCGGAAACCAGCCGCGCCCAAACCAGCTCAATACCGCGCGTGCATGCAAAGGTCGCCTGAATAACGGCGAAAACTGCACCGGTAATTGCGGACAGTAATGCCATTGCTTCTTTGCGCTACCGGACCCGGTCATCTTCGCCGTCTCACTGGCGCTAGAATCGGTCAATAAACTGTACCCTGGCCTTCGAATCTTGCCTGTCCCTGTCTCCAAACCGATAGTCTTTCATGGTTAAATATCGCAAAGTAAGGGTCCGGGTAAGGTCAGTCCCGATATTCTGCCAGACAATTCCGAGCCGCGCGAATAGACAATCCGTTAAAATGTGACGAAACGAGGGAGGTTACCATTGCCCACCACAAGCCTGAGCGGCTCCGAATTTTTCGAGATTCTCGGTCAATACGACCCGGTAGCGGTTCGTTCGCATTCGATCAATACCCGCTGTTACGTCGATCCGAAGTTTTTGCAGATCGAAAGGGAGCAGGTCTTTTGTCGCAGCTGGCAGTTTCTCTGTCACGAGGAAAAGCTGCGTGAAACCGGCAGCTATGTCACGATGGCGGTCGCAGGGCAGCCGATCGTCGCACTGCGCGGCCGCGATGGCGAACTCAGGGCTTTTTACAACGTTTGCAAGCACCGTGGGCACGAACTGTTAAAGGAACAGGGGCAGATCAGACGGATTACCTGCCCTTACCATGCCTGGACTTACGATCTCGATGGCGCGCTGGTGAACGCACCGCGCTCCGAGTATCTCGAAAACTTCGACCGGAAAACAATCTGCCTCGAGCGGGTGCAGGTCGAAGTGTTTTGTCACCTGGTATTCGTCAATCTCGATGCTGACGCCGTATCGCTCGCCGAGCAGTCAGGAAACCTGGCCCATGAAGTCATGGAATACGCGCCGGACCTGGAGCGACTGACATTTTCGACGCGGCTTACCTATCGCATCAGGGCAAACTGGAAAGCCGTGGTGGATAATTTTCTCGAATGCTACCACTGCCCGGTCGCGCACAAGGGCTTCAGCTCGATGATTGATATGGACACGTATAAGGTCAGGACGCATGGCATTTATTCCAGCCACATGGCCAAGGCGCGCGTCGGCGTTAATGACGCTTACAACATCGCCGATGCCACCGTTACAGATCACGCGGTCTGGTTCCTGTGGCCGAACCTGACCCTGATGCGTTATCCGGGGCGCGGCAATTTCATGGTCTGGCGCTTCTATCCACTCGACGAACAGGAGACCTGGGAAGAGTTCGATTTCTTTTTCGAAACCGCGGAACCCAACGAATCCGAAAAAGAGGCATTGGAATTTATCGATGAAGTGCTGCAGCCCGAGGACATCGGCCTCGTCGAGAGCGTGCAACGCGGCATGAATACGCCGGCCTTCAATTCGGGACGCTACATGGTCGATATCGAGGGCAGCGGCGCCAGCGAACACGCTGTGCATCATTTCCATGGGCTCATCCTCGACGCCTACCGGCGTGCCAGCGAGGCGAAGGCATGAGCAAGATGCTCCACGGCAAGACCGCGTTTGTTACCGGTGGTAGCGGCGGCATCGGCAGCGCGATCTGCGCGCGCTTCGCGCGCGAGGGCGCGCGTGTCATCGCGGCCGATCTGGCGCAGCCTGACGAGCAGCCCGAAGGGATCGAGTTTATCACCTACGACGTCACCGACGCAGCGGTCTGCCAGCAGACTTTTGCCGCGCTATCAGCGCGCTGGGACAGACTCGATATACTGGTCAACGCGGCCGCCATCGAAATCGAAAAGACGATCGAGGAGACCACGCTCGAGGAATGGAACCGGATCTTTGCGATCAACGTCACCGGCATGTTCCTGACCTCCAAGTACGCCCTGCCCCTGATGCGCAAATCGGGCGGTGGCAGCATCATCAACTTCGGTTCCTACGATGGTTACATCGCCGACCCGGGGCTGGCCGCCTACTGCGCCACCAAGGGTGCGGTGCATGCGCTGACCCGCGCGATGGCCTGCGATCACGGACCCGAGGGCATTCGCGTCAACGCGATTTGCCCGGGCTACGTCGATACCCCGATGCTGCGGAGCTTTTTCGGTGAATCGGGAGACATCGAATCGCTGCAGCAGGCCGTGCGTGACCTGCACCCGACGCGCAGCTATGGCACTCCGCAAGACATCGCCAACCTGGTCAACTGGCTCGCCTCGGACGAGGCGCGCTACGCGTCGGGCCAGCTCTGGATCATCGATGGTGGCCTCAGCGCCCAGGTCCAGCAGATGAATTTATGAACCGGCTAAACGGTAAGACCGCGCTGGTGACCGGCGGACGTCAGGGCATCGGCCGCGCCATCGTCGACCGCTTCGTCATCGAGGGCGCGCAGGTCATGACCTGCGGCCGCGGACCCCGGCCCCGAGACCTGCCGCAGGCAGTGCTGTGGGAAACCGCCGACGTCGCGCAAAAATTCGACGTCGATGCCCTCACCGATCGCGTCGTCGCGGCCTTCGGCGAACTGTCGGTCCTGGTCAATAATGCCGGACTGCAGATCGAGAAAACCATCGTCGAAACTACCGACCGGGACTGGGACCTGCTGATGGGCGTAAATGCGAAAGCGGTTTTCATGCTATGCCGCGATTGCATTCCAATCATGGGAAAAGGAGGGTCGATTATTAATATCGGCTCGATATCGGCGTCCAGCGCAGATCCCGGCCTCGCGCTTTACAATGCCTCGAAAGCCTTCGTACAGGGATTGACCCGTTCGATCGCGGTCGATCATGGCCCCGCTATTCGCTGCAATGCGATCAGCCCCGGCTGGATCCTGACCGGTATGGCTGACGCGGCCTTCGCCGCCGCCGGCGATACCGAACAGGCGAAACGGGACGCGCTGGCGCGGCACCCCGCAGGACGTTTCGGCCAACCGGCCGATATCGCAAACCTCGCGCTGTGGCTCGCTTCGGACGAAGCTGCCTTTGCCACCGGCCAGTGTTATACGCTGGACGGCGGTCTGACGGCGGCATCGCCACTTAATCCTGGATTATTCTAGAATCTTTACCTATATGTGACCTGTTGCGTGCAAGATTACGCGCTCTAATCCTAAGCTAATTTCCATATCGGCTGAATCTTACCGAGGAAACCCGATGTCGATCGGTACCGACGAAATCACGCTCATTCTTTCGGGTGTCGAGATCCTGCAGGATCTCGATGTCGAAATCATTCACGATATCGCGCAACTCACCCAGAGCGCGGAGTTCAGGAAAGGCGACATGGTGGTCGAGGCCGGGCAGATGGGCGAGCGTATCTATTTTATCTTCGAAGGCAGGGTCGAAGTGCAAATTCCCGACGCCGACGGCGAAGTCAAGAATCGCATCCAGCTCAAGAAAGGCGAGGTCGTCGGCGAAATATCCCTGCTGATCAACTCTACCTACTCGGCCGATATCGTCGCGCTTTCCGACACCACCGCATTTTATCTCGACAGGCAGCACTTCAGGGAATTGATCGAAAAACATCCCGAGTTTGCCGAGGTCATGTCGCAGCTGATGACCAGTCGTATGGCCCAAAACGGCGGTATCAACCAGGTCGGCAAGTACGAGTTGCGCAGCAAGCTGGGCGAGGGCAGCATGTCGACCGTGTTCAACGCATGGGACCCGGAGCTGGAGCGCGAGGTCGCGATCAAGATGCTCAAGTACAAGCTCGCCTATAACGAAAAGTTCCTGCGCCGCTTCGAGCAGGAAGCCAAAACCATCGCCAGCCTGAACCATCCGAATATCGTCAACGTATTCGAGATTATCAACGAGTTTTCTACCCGCTTCATCGTCATGGAAAAACTGCATGGACAGGATCTTGCCGCGATCCTGAGTGACAAGGGGGCATTCACGCTCGTCGAGACGCGTGAGATCCTGGCACAGGTCGCGGGCGCGTTACAGTACGCACACAACCACGGCGAGAAGGGCATCGTGCACCGCGACATCAAGCCTTCGAATATCGTCATCGACGCCTACGGCAATATCAAGCTGACCGATTTCGGCATCGCCAGCCCGCCGCAGGACGGGGATGTCAATATCGAGGGCACGCCCTCCTACCTGGCGCCCGAAATCATCAACGGCGACCTGCTCGACGGGCGCGCCGATATTTACGCGCTCGGCGTCATGGCTTTTCACATGCTGACCACCAGCCTGCCCTTCAGCGCGTCGACGCTGGGCAAACTGCTGAAGATGCAGGTCAGCCAGAAACCGCCGGATATTCGCAACGCCTGTCCCGATATCGACGAGGATTTTGCCGAATTTATCGAGAGCGCGCTGTCGAAGGAACCCGACGACCGCATCTCGGACTGGAACAAGATTCGCAAGATTCTGAAACCCTCGAGCGACTTCCACCTGAAGCTCGACCCCGACGAGCTGGCGGTTATCATTCGCTTTCGCGATACCTCCTACCAGCAGTCGGCAAGCTTTATCAACGCGATGCAAAAGCTACTGCAGGAGGAAGACATCAACCACCAGATCGAAATGCATCGCGGTGTCGACGAGGCCGAGTAACCGGACCGCACGGGCTCAGGCAGTACAGATTTCGTAATCGGCCCCGGACCTTGGCCCTTGCCTTTGCGTCGAAGCCCTCACAACGCGCGCCGACTATGCAGAACCTATGCCCGCCTGGTGCTCCCATCAAGGTTCAGCGCAAGATTGCGGTTGAATAATTCGCTCTGGATCGTTATCGCGGACTTTACCGCCGCGACCGTGCTCGAATACTCGGCCAGGATGGCGTCACCGGCATAGCGTAAAACCTTGCCACCGGAATTCGAGATTTGATGACTGGCATAATCCAGCAGTTCCATGACGCGGCGATGCGTGCCTTCCTCGTCGCTGCCGGTCAGGCGCGAGTAACCCGCGACATCGGTATACATGACCGCGGTTAGTTTGCGCTGCAGTAAATCGGACGACATCGGTTACCTTTTTATCCGTAATTCTTGACGCAAATCAGTATCAGGGAGCGGTCACGCAAAGTCCAGTTTCGAGGGCTAAGCGTTTCGCCGGGTTTGACGTATCATGAGTGGCTGTTGCAAGCCTTAGCACCGGGTAGCCGAAATCGAAGATCCGCATTACTCGCCGCGTCACAAAATTGCCGGGATTCTGATCCTGCTGATGATCGTCATTACGGTTATGAGCGGACTGGGATTGTTACGGCCCGGTTTCAACCCGCTGTGGATCGCCGGTATTGGCGCCTGGGGCGCGGCACTGCTGCTGTTCGCCGACACGACCCGGATTCTGAAGATCCAGGTTTCGCTGATCCTGCTGGCCGGTATCGCATTGATGATTTTCGCCGCGCACAGCGGCGCGCGCATCGATCCGGATTTCGTCATCAGCTCGAGCACCGGACTGATGACGATGATTGCATCGGTCGGATTTCTGCGCCTCGTGGTAATACCCGATACGCTGCAGGCCGAGACCCTGCCCGTCGGCCGCAAGGCGTTCCTGCAAACCATCGTCGGCCTCAATATCTCGAGTTCGGTGATCAATATTTCTGCGCCGATCCTGATATCGGACCGCATCCATCGCAGGCGCCCGTTACAGCGTTTCACCGCACAGACTTTCACGCGGGTGTTTTGCGGCGTTTCGAGCTGGTCGCCGTTCTTCGGCGCGATGGCGGTGGTGCTGACTTATGTCAGCGACGCGAGCCTGCTGAGGATCATCGTCGCCGGGTTTCCGTTCACGTTGATCGGGATAATCGGGGTTTACGTCGAGGCCCGGCTGCGTTACGCGGACGAGGTCGAAAATTTTGTCGGCTACCCGACTCACCTGGCCGCGCTCAGGGTACCGGCGATCCTGATCGTGACGGTGATCGCGATGTCGTGGTTGCTGTCCGATACGTCGATCCTGGTGCTGATCGCAATCAGCGCGCTGCTGGTCACGTCGCTGCTGCTGGCCTTGCGCAGCGGGATCGCGAATTCAGCCAGCCAGTTGCGGTCGTACGTATTCGAAGGCTTGCCCAGAATCGTCAACGAGCTGTGCCTGTTCCTGTCGGCCGGAGTGCTTGCCGCGGGTATCTCGGCGCTCATCCTGCACGGCGTGTTTGCAAATCCCTTCGATCAGTTCGACAGCATCAGCGCGGCCGGGGTACTGGCAATCATGGTTTTCTGCGCCTTTTGCGGTATCCACCCCATCATCATGATTTCGAGTTTCGCGCCGATGATCCTGACGCTGAACCCGGACCCGAACCTGCTCGCGGCCACCTTCCTGTTCGCGTGGCATCTCGGTACCTGCTCCAACCCGCTGTCCGGCACCAGCCTGGTGTTTCAGGGCCGGTACGGGATTCCGGGCTGGAAAATCGCGTTCTGGAACTGGCCCTATGCGATCGTCATGTTGTTTGTCGGCGCCCTGTGGCTGCAGCTGGTCGCCAGGTTTTTTGCAGGCGGCTAGGTCAGCAGCAGGCTCGTCGGATCGGGACAGTTGGCGCGAAAAAAATCGAGGTCGTCGGGGCGCACGACCCCGGGATAATCGCCGTGGTAGTCCTGCATATCCTGGATCAACTGAAAATGCAGGTGCGGCGCCCAGTTGCCGTTGATCGTACGCGAACCGATTTCAGCGATTTTTTCGCCCGCGGCGACGGGCCTGCCGTCATGAAGATGCGCCAGCGAGCCTTCGCTGAGATGGCCGTAGAGGCTGTGAAAGGTGAACCCATCGAGGCGATGCCGCAGGATCATGACCGGCCCGTAATCGCCCTGTACCTGCCGGTAGGCAAAGCTGTGAACGACTCCGTCCAGC
>JAOTTY010000004.1 GCA_029864185.1 Gammaproteobacteria bacterium | reverse complement strand
CGCGCGGCGGCGTTGTTGTTGACGGTGATGCGGACCAGTTCCGAACCGGCCTCGTGCAGTTGCCTGACCTGCGCGACCGTCGCGGCGATATCCGCGGTATCGGTATTCGTCATCGATTGCACCACGACCGGAGTATTGCCACCGATGGTGACCCCGGAAACGTCGACGCTGTGTCTGTTGCTGAAAGATTTCATTTAACGCGTTCTGCAGCCTGGCGGTCGCCAATAGTAAAGAACATTCGGCTGCAGTTAAAGAATTAAGCCGCGGCAAAGTGATTATTCGGTCCCGCGCCATTCGGCGTAATCAGCGGCGCCAGCCACGCGCCCTGTTTCGCTACAGGATTAAAACATTTAGAATTCCGCCCTGCGCTGAATGGAAGTGCCGTGTTCGACCAGATAACCGTAATCGCTTTTGACCTCGATGATACCCTTTGGCCCTGCATGCCGACGATTCATCGTGCCGAAGAAACGCTGTACCAGTGGCTGCAGCGACATTATCCGCGCATCACCGAGAATTACGATCCGCTGCAAATGATCGAGCTGCGCCGTGAATTCAGTGCCCGCGATCAGAGTTACGCGGTCGACATGACCTTGATGCGGCGCGATTTCCTTCGCCATATTGGAGAGTTGCACGATTACGACGGCCGGCAGGTCGCGCGCCACGGTTTCGACGTGTTTTTCGAAGCGCGGCAACAGGTCGAGTTCTACGACGACGTGATGCCCTGCCTGCAGCGACTCGGTCAAAAATATCGACTCGGCGCCATCAGCAACGGCAATGCCAGCGTCGAGCACGTCGGGCTGGGTCACCTGATCGAACATTCGGTCAGCGCCGCGGAGCTAAAGGTAGCCAAACCCGATCCGCTGATTTACGAGCACCTGGCCGAGCGTTTCGATGCGTCCCCGGCAGAGATAGTTTATGTCGGCGATCATCCCGCCTACGATGTTGTCGGCTCGATCGAGGCAGGCTACCAGGCAGTCTGGATCAACCGCGAACGGATGCCGTGGCCTGAGCACTTGCCCGAACCCCCGCACCAGGTCGCCGATTTGCACGAACTCGAGGCGCTGCTCAGTGGTTGAGAATCTCGATCATCTTCTTCTCGACCTTTTGCGCCAGGATCGGCTGCGCGATGGCGGTGGGATGAATTCCATCGGATTGCATCAGGGCAGGGTCGCTGCCGGCGACGCCTTCGAGAAACCGGGGCAGGTAGGGGATCGAGAATTCTATGGCGATATCCTCGAAGATGCGCTGAAATCGTGCATTATAGACGGCGCCGAAGTTTGGCGGCATGCGCACCCCGATCAGCAGAACCGTAATGCCCCGGTCCCGGGCGAGGCGCACCATTTGCCTAATGTTTTCGGTGCTCTGGCCGAAGCTGAGGCCCCTGAGCCCGTCGTTACCGCCGAGCTCGATGATCAGGTGGCTCGGTCGATGCTCGTCCAGCAGCTGCGGCAGCCGCTGCAGCCCGCCATAGGTGGTCTCGCCGCTGATGCTTGCGTTGACGACGCTTGTTTGCGGAAAACTTGACCTTATATTATCGCTGAACAACCGGGGCCAGCCCTTATCGACCGGGATATTGTGGGCGGCGCTCAAACTGTCGCCCAGGATCAGGATATCGATCGCGGCGTGTTTCGCAAATCCACAGGTGTGAATACCGAGCATCACAAGCAGGAACATGGCTGAAGATAATTTATGCATCGCGTTAAGCCGGGTTGGTAAATCCGTTGTTACGCCGGACGGAAAGCTCGACATCGTAAAGAATATAACTCTCGATGTTAAGTACCGCGAAGCGGTCGTGATCAAGGGCGCCTCGGGATCGGGCAAGACCACGCTGCTGGGACTGATGGCCGGCCTGGACCAGGCCAGCACCGGAGACGTGTTCCTGTTCGGCGAAAACCTGAGCGGCTGCAGCGAAGAACAGCGTTCGTCGATACGCGCCGGCCGCGTCGGTTTCGTGTTCCAGTCGTTCCACCTGGTGCAGGGAGCGACTGCGATACAAAATGTCATGCTGCCGCTGGAACTGGCCGGGGTCGCCGATGCGCAGGAACTCGCCCTGAGCAGCCTGCAGCAGGTCGGGCTGGGGAGCAAAACCACGACCCTGGTGGAGCACCTGTCCGGTGGAGAACAGCAACGGGTAGCAATTGCACGTGCATTCACGGTCAGGCCAAAGGTATTGTTTGCCGACGAACCTACCGGTAATCTCGATGCCGGCACCGGTCGACAGATCGCGGACCTGATGTTCCATCTGCGCGACCAGTCGGGGACAACCCTGGTTCTGGTGACACACGAGAGCGAGTTGCTGGAACGCGGCGATCGTCAGATCCTGATCGAATCGGGCGAGTTGCTCACGGATCGACAATCATGAACGTCAAGCGCGCAACCATCCATTCCTACTGGCTGATGTTCGTCGCCACGGTGATCACCGTCGGCATCGTCACCTCGAGCCAGTTGATTACCGACCGTATCGGCCTGCTGCTCGACCGCCAGGCAAGTGAATTGCTGGCGGCGGACATGGTGGTTCTGTCGAGTGCCGAATTTGCCGACGAATACCGCGCAACGGCCGAGCAGTTTGGCCTGCAGGTCAGCCGTAGCGCCAGCCTGCGCAGTGCAATCTTTATCGACGACGATCCCGTCCTGGTCGAACTGAAGGCCGTCGACGGGGCCTACCCGTTGCGCGGCCGCCTGGAGCGGTCTCGCGAGGTGACCGGAGATCGTGCGGCAACCACCGAGATCCCGGCGCGAGGGGAGGTCTGGGTCGACACCAAGCTCGCTCAGCTGGTCGGCGAACGCATCACGCTCGGCGAAAAAGACTTCGACACCAGCTGGCTCGTGACTTACGAGCCCGACCGCGGGGGCGCGATATTCAATCTCGCTCCACGCGTGCTGATGAACCTCGACGACCTCGCCGCGACCGCGCTGGTGGTTCCCGGCAGCCGGGTAAGCTACCGTATGATGTTCGCCGGCGAGCCGGCCGATATCACGCGCTTCAAAAACTGGCTCACGATCAACGTCAAGCCCGGCGAAGAAATCCAGGACCTCGAAAACGCGCGTCCGGAAATGCGCCAGGCGCTGGAACGCACGCGCAAGTTCTTCGCGCTCGCGATAGTGTTGACCCTCGTGATCGCGATGTCCGCGATCGCGATTACGGCGCGCTATACCGCGCAGCAGGAGGCGCCGAAGGTCGCGATGCTGCGTGCCTTCGGCATATCGCAGGGAAACCTGTTCAGGTATTACCTGCGACAGCTGGGGACGCTTTGGATTACCGCGACCGTCACCGGGATCCTGGTCGGATGGATGACCCAGTTCCCGCTGCAATGGGCCCTGGACGGCTGGTTTGGCAAGGCATTGCCGCAGGTGAACAGCTTTCGCCCCTATCTCACCGCGGGCCTGGTCGGACTGCTGGCGCTGACCGGCTTTTCGTTGCCGTACCTGGTCAACGCGACCGCGACGCCGCCGATGCAGGTATTGCGCACCGTGGTCAGCCGCCGATCCTGGCTGCGCGGCCTGCTGATATCGGGCAGCGCGATCGTCGCCGTATTCGCGGTGCTGGTGCTGTTGATGCAAAGTTCGCTACTGGCGGTGGCGACCCTTGCGCTGGTACTGGCCTGCGCGTTTATCCTGCCGCTGATTCTGGGCCTGATGGTGAAGCTGCTGCTGTATTCCTCGCGGCGGCGTTTCTGGTTGCGCCAGTACCTGTTGAGCCGCCTGCGGGCCAGTTCGCGCGGCGCGATTTACATAATGTCCGGTTTCAGCCTCGTGCTGATCGCGATTTTATTAATCGCGGTCGTCAAGGACGAACTGCTCGGCTCGTGGCAGGAGCAACTACCCGCCGACATCCCGAATTACTTCATGATCAACATACGCAGCGATGACATCGAGGCCGTCGGTGCGTTTATGCGAGAGCATCGAATCGAAGCCTCGATGCCGTTTGCGCTGGCGCGCGCGCGCCTGTCGCAGATTAATTCGGTCGATGTCGACCAGATCGACTTTCCGCATCCGCGTGCCGATTTTCTGGTCAAGCACACCTTTAACATGACGCACTCGACGCAGCTGCCCGATCAGAACAAAATCATCGCCGGCAGCTGGATCGATGCCGACAATCCGCGCGCGCAGCTATCGGTCGAGCAGGGCATGGCCGAGAAACTCGGCCTCGAGCTCGGCGACGAACTCACCATGACGGTAGGCAGTAAAACCCTGCACGCGCCGGTGACCAGTATCCGCTCGGTCGTATGGGAAAACTTCAAACCGAATTTTTACCTGATAGCCAATCCCGAGCTGCTCGCGGATCTGCCGCAGACCGGGTTGTTGAGCGCCCTGATCAGGGACCGGAACAAGGCAGACCTGAAGCAGTTGCTGAAACGTTTTCCGTCGATAACGCTGCTCGATATCACCGAACTGATGGCGCGAATTCGCGGCATCGTCGACAAGGCCAGCGTGGCGCTGCAGTTCTTTTTCGTGTTTGCGCTGGCCTCGGCCCTGATCGTGCTGCTGGCTGCGATACAGACCGGCAGGCAGGAACGCGAAATCGAGTCGTCGCTACTGCGTGCGCTCAGCGCGCATACCAGCCAGCTGTATCGGGTACATGTACTCGAATTCACGCTGATGGGCGCCTTGATCGGTTTCTTCTCCGCCGCTTTCGCGACCGCCGCCGGCTGGGCGATCAGCGTGTATTTCTTCAATATCGACTTTCATTTTTCGCCTGCGGTATGGGCCTACAGCCTGCTATCCGCCACGCTGGTATTGACAATTGCCGGCACATTAGTCAGCCGCAGGGTTTATAATGTTTCTCCGATGAGAATATTGCGTTCCTGAATTGCTGGCCGTGAACACTGCTGATCACGAACCATTTATCGCCGCGGTAACCAGACAGATTGGCTGGGACGATGACCTCGCCCGCGCGCTGGATTACGCGTCCACTTCGAACCATCCGGACAAGGGCAGGCCGCGCAGCATAGACGTTGCCCGCCGCGTACTAGAGCTCGGCAGCGACCGTGATACGGTGATCGCAACCCTGCTCAGCGACCCGGGCCTGCGCGACAGGCTCGACGTAAAATCGATCGAAGACGAGTTCGGCGGCAAAATCGCCAGGCTGACCCATGGCGTAAACCAGTTAAACACTCTCAAAGACGGCACGCCGGCGCACATCGACAGTCCCGAGCAGGCCGAGAAACTGCGCCGTTTGCTGCTGGCGATTATCGGCGACGTGCGCGTGATGTTGATCAAACTTTGCTACCGCGTAGAGCGCCTGCGCCTGCTCAAGCACGGGGATTACGAACTGCGGCGCTGGATCGCGCGGGAAACACTCGATATTTACGCGCCGCTGGCCAATCGGCTGGGCATGGGACTGCTCAAATGGGAGCTCGAGGACCTGGCGTTTCGTGCGCTCGAGCCCCAGGTATACAAGCGCATCGCCAGCCTGCTCGAGGAAAAGCGCAGCGAGCGCGAGGCCTTTATCGAGAAGTTCACGACGCGACTCGAAGCGCTGCTCGAGGAGCAGGAAATCCACGCCAACGTGGAGGGCAGGGTCAAGCACATCGTCAGTATCTGGCGTAAGATGCAGCGCAAGAACCTGGAATTTCACGAACTATTCGACGTGCGCGCGGTGCGCATCCTGGTTGATTCGGTTGCCGACTGTTACGCGGTGCTCGGCATCGTGCATACCACCTGGCAGCACATCCCCAAGGAGTTTGACGACTATATCGCGAACCCGAAGGAAAACGGTTACCGCTCGCTGCACACCGCCGTGGTAACCGATGACGGCAAGGTGGTCGAGGTGCAGATTCGCAGCCATGAAATGCATCAGAACTCGGAACTTGGCGTCGCGTCGCACTGGCGTTACAAGGAAGGCGCCAAACTCGATCGGCGCATGGAATCCAGTATTTCGCAAATGCGCGACCTGCTGCAAGGATCGGCGGAAGAAGTTTCCGATGCGATCTCGGAGATCTCGACCGAGCTGTCCAACGATCGTGTTTACGTTTTCACCCCGACCGGGCAAATCGTCGATATTCCGCAGGGAGGCACGCCGCTGGATTTTGCCTACAGCATTCATTCGGAAGTGGGTCACCGCTGTCGCGGCGCCAAGGTCAATGGGCGTATCGTTAACCTGACCACGGTACTGAAAACCGGGGACGAGGTCGAAATTCTGACCACCAAGGAGAGCCGGCCGAGCCGCGACTGGATGAACAAGAATCTCGGCTTCATCAAGTCCGCCGGTACGCGCTCAAAGGTGCGCAACTGGTTCAACCACCAGGACTTCGAGCAAAACCTGCTCGATGGCAAATCGATTTACGACCGAACCCTGAGCAAATACTCGATCCACAACGCCGATCTGAAGCAGCTGGTCGCACATTTCAAACGCAGGGACGCCGACCAGTTCTTTGCCGATATCGGGCGCGGTCAGATTACCTCGGCACAGATCCTGGGTTTTCTGCAGGTTGAAAACGAGCAGGATCCGTTCAGGAAAATCAAGAAGGAGACCAGGGCTCCGTCTTCCAGGGACGAGGTCAGCATCCAGGGAGTGGGCAATCTGATGACCCAGTTTGCGCGTTGCTGCAAGCCGGTGCCGGGGGACGAAATAATCGGCTTTATCACGATCAACAGCGGTATCAGCATTCACAAGCGCAGTTGTTCGAATATCCTGTCGCTACCGGAACAGAAGCGCCAGCGCCTGATCGAGGTCGAGTGGGGTGGCCACAACGGGTCGGTATACCCGGTCGAAGTCAGCATGAGCGCCTACCAGCGTACCGGGCTGATGCAGGATATCAGCACCATTCTGGCGAATCTCAAGGTCAACCTGTTGCATGTCAATTCGAATACCAACCGGGACGACCAGATTGTATACACGCGGCTGACGATGGAGATCCACAGCGTCGACGAACTGGTCGTCATCATCGACAAGTTATCGCAATTGCCCAACGTCCAGGATGTACGGAGAATAGCCTGATGCGACCGGGCAGCGAAGTCGTACAGGCGCGGGTGCGCAGTTTTCCGATGAATCGGCGCTTCTGTATCGCGCCGATGATGGATTGCTCCGATCGCCACAGCCGTTTTTTTCTGCGCCTTTTTTCGAGCGACATATTGCTCTACACCGAAATGGTGGCGGCGGCGGCCGTGCTGCACGGTGACCGCGAGCGCCTGCTCGCATTCAGCGGCGAGGAGCATCCGCTTGCAGTACAGCTCGGTGGCTCCGATCCCGAACAGCTGTACCGCGCGGCCCGGATCTGTGGCGACTTCGGATACGACGAGATAAATCTCAACTGTGGTTGCCCCAGCGAGCGCGTGCAATCCGGTAGCTTCGGTGCCTGCCTGATGAACGAACCGATGCTGGTGGCTGACTGCGTGGCAGCCCTGAGGTCGGCGACTTCGCTGCCGGTAACGGTGAAGCATCGTACCGGCATCGACCAGCAGGAGGACTACGATCGCTTCGCCGCGTTCGCCGCGGCGCAGCTCGAGGCCGGCGCCGAGGCCCTGATCGTGCACGCGCGCAACGCGTGGTTAAAGGGGCTCAATCCGAGGCAGAATCGTGAAATTCCACCGTTGAAGTATGACTGGGTTTACCGCCTGAAACGGGATTTCCCCGATCACGAAATCGTCATCAATGGCGGCATCAAAACGCTCGACGCCTGCCAGCAACACCTGCGCCACGTCGACGGGGTAATGCTGGGCCGCGAGCCCTACCACAACCCTTACCTGCTGCACGATGTCGACCGCGTGATTTTTGATCGGCAAGTAGCCATCTGCGGCAGCCGGCGCGAAATCCTGCACCGAATGTATCCCTATATCGAGCGACAGCTGGGTCTTGGCGTACCACTGTCGCGCATGACGCGGCATTTGACGGGGCTTTTCAACGGTAAACCGAACGCGCGGCGCTGGAGACGCTTCATCGCTGAAAACAGCCATTCTAAAACCGCCGGCATAGAAGTGCTGCAGCAGGCGGAAACTTTGCTCGGCTGAAGTCTAGCGATGCACAGGAACCTGCGTTATCTGATACTGCTCCTGATTTTATTATTCGTGGCGGTCAACGAAGCCCTGAACAAAATGCGCTCGACCAGTTGGGAGCATCCTCTGTGGGTCAGGATTTACGCGGTCAACGGCGATGGCAGGGAAGCCACCGACGATTATATCGATACGCTGACCAGCGCGAGCTTCGAGGCGATCGAGGAATTCGTCAATCGCGAGGCGAGTCGCTACGGTATCGGGATCGACGCCATCGACGTCGAGTATAACGGTCGCCTGCAGTCACATCCGCCGCAGCCGCCGTCGGGTCGCAACATACTGCAGAATATCTGGTGGAGCCTGAAGTTCAGGGCCTGGTCCGCTCACCGCGCCTGGAGCAGCGACAGCGACGACGGCGATATCGAGCTTTTTGTCAGCTACTACGATACCGCGACGACGCACTCGCTGGGTCATTCGGTTGGTTTGCGGGGCGGGCTGATCGGCCTCATCAACGCGTTTGCCGATAAATCCTATCGCGGCTCCAACCAGGTCGTGATCACCCATGAACTGATGCACACTTTGGGTGCAAAGGACAAGTACGACGCCGCTAACATGCCGCTACACCCCGAGGGTTACGCGGAACCTTACCGCCAGCCCCTGTTGCCGCAGCGCAAGGCGGAAATCATGGGCGGCCGGATTCCGCTATCGCCGCTGCAGCTTGAAATGCCGCGGTCGCTGGACGAGGTGCTGGTCGGTACCTACACCGCGCGCGAGATTAACTGGCCGGTCGATTAGCGTTGAGGCGAGCAGGCATTGCCTGCGCGCAGGGGCGTCGGCGACGCGGGGCACCCCGAGGGGTTCGAATTAGCTGGAGCGGAGATAGACGTAGCTGGCGCCGGCGGCACCGTCGCGTGGTTGCGCTGGACACCAGGCCAGGACCTCGGGCCGGCCCGTGAGCCAGCGCTGCACCAGCGGTTTCAGTATCGCGTCGTTTTGCGATCGGTAACCCTGGCCGTGGATTATCACGATCATGCGCTGGCGTTGTTGCAGCGCGTTGGCGAAGAAATGCTGCAGCATTTGCAGGGCTTCCTGCTGGCGGCAGCCGTGCAGATCGAGGCTGGCTTCGGGTCGAATCAGGCCCTGGCGAATTCTGCGCTGCAGTTTTTTCTGCAGGCCGGAATTGAAATAGGCGTCGCGCTGCGGCGTGGCGCGGAAAGTCGCGTCGTCCTCGATCGCGGTATCCTGCTGCGGCGCCATCCGTGCAGGCTTTTTACGATTGCGTTGCCGGAACAGGTTGATGCGGTCGGTTTGCAGTCGCTTGACGCCCGGTATCAGCCTGGCAAATTCGGAATCGTCTTCGTCGTTCATGGAGTATTCACGGGGTAAATGCCTAATTTCGCTATTATTATCCGAAAATGTTCTCTGACCTACATTCAAATCATATAGAATTCTTCCCCGATGCATATTCTCATTACCAACGATGACGGCTATCTGGCCCCCGGTATCAAAATACTCGCGCAGGAATTGTCACAGGTGGCCGAAATTACCGTGGTCGCACCTGATCGAAACAAAAGCGGTGCCAGCAACTCGCTGACCCTGATGAGGCCGCTGCGGGTGCACCAGTCCGAGGACGGATTTTACTATGTCGACGGTACGCCAACGGATTGTGTACACCTGGCGCTATCGGGATTGCTCGACAGTACGCCGGATATGGTCGTTTCCGGTATTAACGCCGGCCCCAATCTCGGCGACGACGTGCTTTACTCCGGCACCGTTGCTGCCGCGATGGAGGGCCGCTACCTGGGCCTGCCCGCGATCGCGGTGTCGCTGGTCGGGAAACCGGCCACCCATTACCAGAGCGCGGCGCTGGTCACCCGCCGCCTGGTCGAGCGACTCACGCGCGATCCGCTGCCGGACGATACCTTGCTCAACGTAAATGTCCCGGACCTGCCGATCGATGCGGTTATTGCGACCAGGGCAACGCGGCTGGGTTTCAGGCACAGGGCCGAATCCATGGTCAGGCAAAGCGACCCCTACGGGCGTCCGATTTACTGGGTGGGCCCTCCCGGCGCGGCGCAGGACGCGGGACCGGGTACCGATTTTCACGCGGTCGAACACGCCACCGCATCGGTTACGCCGATGCAAATCGATTTGACCCGCCACGGTGGTATCGAGCCACTGCAAGTCTGGCTGGAGCAAATGTGACCTTGGCGGACCGCAATCACCAGGGTATCGGCATGACCTCACAGCGTACCCGCGACCGATTGATACAGCGCCTGCAGCAGCAGGGCATAAATAACGAGCAGGTGCTCGATGTGATGCGTCGCGTGCCGCGTCACCTGTTCGTCGACGAGGCGCTGGCGCACCGCGCTTATGAGGATACCGCACTGCCGATAGGGTATGGACAGACGATTTCACAACCCTTTATCGTCGCCTATATGACCCAGCTGCTGCTCGAGGAGGGCAACGCCAGCTCGGTGCTCGAGATCGGCACCGGCTGCGGATACCAAACCGCGGTGCTGGCGAGTATTTTTCCGCAGGTCTACAGCGTCGAGCGCATCGAAGCATTGCATCAGCAGGCGAAAAAACGTCTCGCCGAGTTCGAGATCTACAACGTCCAGCTGCGCCATACCGACGGCATCGAGGGCTGGCCGAATCTGACCTACCGCTTCGAACGGATCATGATGACGGCTGCCTGCGGCGAAATACCGGAAGCGCTAGCGGCGCAACTGACTCCGGGCGGCATCATGGTACTCCCGTTCGATAACGGGGTCGATCAGACGATGACCAGGATAACCCGCAGCAGCGAGGGGCTGATCAGCGAGGCGCTCGAGAAGGTGGTATTCGTTCCGCTGTTGCCGGGACTGAGTTAGTGCAGGTTTTCGAGAATATTTATCAGGGAGTAATGCGATTTTCGCGGCGCCCACAGGCGCCTTATTACCTTTCCTTACTAAGCTTCGTCGAGTCTTTTATCCTGCCGTTTCCGCCGCCTGACGTGATGCTGGCCCCGATGGCGATCGCGCGCCCTTCGATGGCGATGAGATTCGCAACCCTGACGCTGTTATTCTCGGTTTTCGGCGGATTGATCGGCTACCTGATCGGAGCCTTTCTGTTCGACCTGGCCGAGCCGTTGATCATCGAATGGGGTTATCAATCCGGATTCGAAACGGTGATAAACTGGTTCGGGCAATGGGGTTTCTGGGCGGTGCTGGTGGCCGGTTTTTCACCGGTCCCGTACAAGATTTTCACGATCGCCGCGGGCGTTTTGAACCTTGCCATAATCCCGTTCCTGCTGGCCTCGATCATTGGACGCGGCCTGCGTTTTTTTCTGCTGGCGTGGTGTCTCGCCAGGTTCGGGCCGTCGATAGAGCCGAAACTGATTAAGTATATCGAAGTAATAGGCTGGGCCGTGGTCGTCGCCCTGTTGCTGGCAATCGTTATCTATTATTTTTGATAGCGGAATCCGAGTCATGAAAGCAATTGTTACCGTCGTCGTTGCGTTGATGTTGCTCGCGTCCTGTGTCGTGGTTAATCCGCCGACCCGGGTAGCGCGCGGCGCCGGATGGTATACGGTAAAGCAAAGCGACACCCTTTACTCGATCGCCTGGCGCTACGGTCTTGACTACCATCAGCTGGCGCAGTGGAACCAGATCGACATTAGCACGCCGATCCATCCCGGACAGCGCCTGCGCCTGGTACGGCCAGCAAATCAGGCTGTAGTGGTGGCTCCCGAGGAAAGAGAGGGCGGAACCGAGAGCAGCAGCGCCGGCGCGAGCAATCTATCTAGCGAGCCCGAGGTTCGGGACCCGAATCGTTGGATCTGGCCGACAGCGGGCAAACCGATCAATACTTTTCTCGCCTCCAGGCTCGATCGCCGCGGCATAGATATCGCCGGGAAGCTCGGCCAGCCGGTGCGGGCGGTTGCCGATGGCAAGGTGGTATATAGTGGTAATGGTTTGGCCGGTTATGGTAATCTGATAATCATCAAGCACAGCGAAAAGTATTTAAGCGCTTATGCATATTGTCGGAAACGTCTGGTGCAGGAAGGTGCGGCGGTGAAGGCCGGGAATATCGTCGCCGAAATGGGGCGCTGGGATAATATGGCAAAACTGCATTTTGAAATTAGACGAAATGGCAAACCGGTGGACCCCATGAAGTATTTGCCGGATCAATAAAGGAATCTCTGAATGACCAAACCTACCGATAAGTCGCTTATCGAAGATACCGAAATACCGCCTGAGGATTTGGGAGAGGACCTTATTGAGGATGAAGAGATCTCGGATATTGCCGACGATGACGATGACGACGCGGAAAACGCGACCATAATCGAAGTCGATGACGATGACGATGACGATGATGATGATGATGACGAAGACGAGACGATCGATACCGAAAAGTTCGTCGAGCGTCGCAAGCCTGAAGATCGCCGCAAGGTAAGCACCCGCCGCGCCTCCGATGCCGATCCCACCCGGCTGTACCTGAAGGAGATCGAGGTTTCACCGCTGCTGACCGCCGAAGAGGAAGTCTATTATTCGCGACTCGCGTTGAAAGGCGACACCGCCGCGCGCGACAAAATGATCGAGTGCAACCTGCGCCTGGTGGTAAAGATTGCGCGGCGCTACATGAATCGCGGCCTGGCGCTGCTCGATCTGATCGAGGAAGGCAACCTCGGCCTGATTCGTGCGGTGGAGAAATTCGATCCCGAGCGTGGTTTCCGTTTTTCGACCTACGCTACCTGGTGGATTCGCCAGACTATCGAACGCGGACTGATGAACCAGACGCGAACCATCAGGCTGCCGATTCATGTCATCAAGGAATTGAACACCTACCTCAGGGCGGCGCGCAAGCTTACCCAGGAGCTCAACCGCGAGGCGACGCCGGAAGACGTTGCCAGGCTGTTGAAAAAACCGGTCAAGGATGTCGAGAAGATGTTCAAACTGGCCGACCGCGTTTCGTCGTTCGATATACCCATGGGCGGGGAGGGCGAGCGCCCGCTGCTCGATGTTATCCCCGACGACAGCAATGCGGACCCGTCCAGCATCCTGCAGGATGAAACCGTCATCAAGCACCTGGACAGCTGGCTCGACGAACTCGACGAAAAGCAGCGTGACGTCGTGGTGCGACGCTTCGGTTTGCGCAACCATCCGCGCGGCACGCTCGAAGAAGTCGGACTCGAACTGGGCGTGACCCGCGAGCGCGTACGCCAGATCCAGATGGATGCGCTGCGCAAGCTGCGCCGCATTCTCGAGCACAGCGGCTATTCCCGCGAAAACATTATCGAAGAATAATCCCGCGCTGGTTTTGATCCCGTTCGTGGCTGGTACCAGTCGTCGGCCGTCTTCGGCCGTGCGCCGTAATTGTACGCCTGGGACGAGGCGCGGGATCAGGGTGCGAGGATGATGGCCGCGGTGACAGCGCGGTCCTCGGCGACGAGAATATTGAAGGTGCGGCACAGCGCGCCATTATCCATGACTTCGAGGCCGATGCCCTGTTGCCCGAACAGCGCGAAAATCCGCGCGTTCGGAAACCGCTGGCGCGCACCGGTGCCGAGTAAGACCACCGCCGGTTTCGTTTCCAGCACCGGCGCCAGATTGTCGTCGCTGAGGTCGGCCAGCGAAGTAACCGGCCACGGGCTCACGACATGCTGCGCGGTCAGCACCAGGCTGTGGCGATGAACGACTTCGTTGACGGTCACCGTTTGCGCGCTGTAGGCGGTGATGCGGTGGCGGCTGGTGACGATATCTTCGGCGAGAGGCATGGGTTTCAGAATAATGTAAATTCGGCCGTCGATCAACGCCCCGTCCGCGCGCGCCGCGGTTGACAGCCGAGTACACATTTCTTAAGGTTGCGCGGTCGCAAATCCCCCTGCGATGACTTCTGGAGACTTGGATTGAAACCGGTAAAACTGGGTTTGCTTGGTATCGGCACCGTGGGTGCCAGTACCGCATTGACGTTGAAGAATAACGCGGCCGAAATCGCACGCCGCGCGGGGCGCAGTATCGAGATCGTACAGGCTTCGCGGCGTAACGTCGCTGCCGGGATGCCCGGCGGCAGCGGTGACATCAGCCTGACTGCCGATCCCTTCGAGGTCGTCAATAATGCGCAGATCGATATCGTCATCGAATTGATAGGTGGATACGACCCTGCGCTTGAGCTGGTGATGCGCGCGATCGAAAACGGCAAGCACGTCGTGACCGCCAACAAGGCCTTGATCGCGCTGCACGGAAACGAAATATTCAGCGCCGCCCAGCGCCGGGGGGTGAATGTTGTTTTCGAAGCGGCGGTTGCCGGCGGGATTCCCATCATCAAGGCGATCCGCGAGGGCCTGAGCGCCAACCACATAGAATCGGTTGCCGGCATTATCAACGGTACCGGTAATTTCATACTGACGGAAATGCGCGATAAGGGCAGGGACTTCGACGACGTTCTCGCCGAAGCGCAGGCGCTGGGATACGCCGAGGCGGACCCGACCTTCGACGTCGAGGGAATCGACGCTGCGCACAAGCTCTGTATCCTGTCGTCGATCGCGTTCGGTATTCCGCTGCAGTTCGATGCGGTATACACCGAGGGGATCAGCGGCATCTCGACCGAGGATGTCGTCTATGCCGGTCAGCTGGGTTACCGCATCAAGCATCTCGGTGTCGCGCGCCGCACCGAGGCTGGCATCGAGATGCGCGTACACCCGACCTTAATCCCTGAAAAACGCCTGATCGCCAACGTCGACGGCGTCATGAACGCGGTACTGGTGCAGGCCGACAAGCTCGGGCCGTCGCTTTATTACGGCGCCGGCGCGGGCGCAGACCCGACCGCCTCGGCGGTCGTCGCCGATATCATAGACGTGGCCAGAACCATTACCACCGACGCGCAGAACCGGGTGCCGCACCTGGCATTCCAGCCGGATCAGATAGTCGATATTCCGATTCTGCCGATCACCGAGATCGAGACTTCTTATTACCTGCGCATGCGCGTCGACGATCGCCCCGGCGTCATGGCGGAAATTACCCGCATCATGGGCGACAACGAAATTTCCATCGAGGCGATCCTGCAGAAGGAGCCCGAGTCGGGCGTTACCCGCGCAACCATCATCATGCTGACGCAGAAAATTCGCGAGCAGCGAATGGTCGATGCCATAGATGCGATTACGGGACTCGATGTCGTGCATGGGGATGTCCATCGTATCCGCGTCGAAACGCTGGATAGCGACTGAGACAGGGGTTTCCGGAGCCTTGCCAGAATACTCGATTGCCAGGCTGCAACCCGAACAGCTGCCCCAGCTCGCTGATCTGCTGGACAGCAACGGCCTGCCCTCGCAGGATTGTGCCGAACAGTCCGATATATTCTACGGCATTATTAAGCGGGGCCGGCTGATCGCGGCCGGCGGGCTCGAACCGGCCGCGGAATTCTCGCTGCTGCGCTCGCTGGTCGTGCATCCACGGTATCGCGGGCGCGGACTAGCGCGTCTGATAACCGAATTCCTGATCGCGCAGGCACGGGCTCGGGGCAGCCAGGCGATTTACCTGCTCACCGAGACGGCGGCGGATTACTTCGAGCATCTCGGATTTTACCGGGTGTCGCGTGACCGGGTGCCCGCCGCGATTAAGCGGACCCGACAATTTGCATCGCTGTGTCCCGAAAGCGCAAGCTGCCTGCTGATGCGGCTGCCGCCGAATTGAATCGCCCGCGAGCTCCCTCTACATGAATCCCGGCGCAAGCCGCGGTCCGGACTTTGTCGAATTCGTGATCCTGATCGCGTTGATTATTTCGATGGTTGCGTTGTCGATCGACGCGATGCTGCCGGCCTTGCCCGTCATAGCCGCCGATCTTGGCGTTACCCGGATCAACGACAGCCAGTACGTTATCTCGGTGTTTTTTGCAGGCATGGCCCTGGGGCAGCTGTTTTTCGGGCCCTTGTCGGATTCCATCGGCCGCCGCCCCGCGATCATATCGGGCCTTGTCGTATTTTGCGCGGGTTGCGTTTTATCGCTGCTCGCCACGGATTTCACGCAAATGCTGCTAGGGCGTTTCCTGCAAGGTCTGGGCGCCTCGGGCCCGCGGATCGTGTCTATCGCGCTGGTGCGAGATCGTTACAGGGGCCGCGAGATGGCCCGGGTCATGTCCTTCGTAATGACGGTATTTATTCTGGTGCCGGTGTTTGCACCGGCGCTGGGCCAGGGTATTCTGCTGGCCGCAGACTGGCGATTCATTTTCGCGACGTTTCTCGTAATGGCGCTGCTGACGGGGCTATGGTTCTGGAAACGCCAGCCGGAGACGCTAACCCACGAAAATCGCAACGCCTTTTCGTTCGCGAAACTGGTAATCGACATCGGGGTTATCCTGCGTATTCGTGCCGCCCTGGGTTATACCCTGACGATGGGCTTTACCTTCGGCGCCTTTCTCGGTTATCTCAGCAGTTCCCAGCAGATATTCCAGGTGCAGTACCGACTGTTTGAACTTTTTCCGCTGTATTTCGGGATTCTGGCCTGCGCGATCGGTTTTGCCTCGCTGGTTAATGCACGCCTGGTGATGCGATTCGGCATGCGCCGTCTATCGCGACTCGCGCTGCTTACGATCAGCGCGTTATCGTTCCTGTTTCTGGTCGTCGTGCTGTTGTTCGAAGGGCATCCACATCTGAACCTGCTAATGCTTTACCTGCTGGTGGTGTTTTTCTGCTTCGGAATTCTTTTCGGGAATCTCAATGCGATGGCAATGGAGCCGCTTGGGCATATGGCGGGACTGGGATCCGCGGTAATCGGGTCAATATCCACGCTTATCTCGGTCGTTTTCGGCGTCGTCGTGGCCGGCGCCTACGACAACACGGTGTTGCCGCTGGTGCTAGGGTTCGCGGTGCTGGGGCTTGCGGGCGTTCTGACGATGCGCTGGACCGAGACCGGGGCGGCGCCGGAAAACTAAGTTTTCGACTCCAGAAATTCGAGAATCCGGGATTCGATCGCCTGCCTGTCGACTATGTCCGGGTGGGCAATCGGTTTGTCGAACAGGCCCGCAATCACCGCTGGTACTTCGATTCCGGCCGTCGTCGCGACCGCTGCCAGCGCCGCACGATCGGGCTGCCGCTGGCCGCCGTTGATTGCCTGATCGACGGTCGGCGCGAACTTGGTCCACTCGGCGGTCGAGTAAATAAGGTTAACGCGGTCCGTAAATTCGGGCCTGCGGCAGCTTTTGAAACAGGTGGCGGTATGCGGATCAAGCAGGTAACCCCCGGCAAATGCCTGCCTGATGAACTGCATGCTTTCCGTGTCGGAACAAAAGTCGGCGGCGAATATCGAGCCGATACGGGCGTGCTCCGCGGGATCCAGCTGATACCAGCCCTGCTCATCGAGCCGGCCCATCAGTTCGCGCGTGCGTACGGCGCCGTACAGGTCGAACAGGACGCGTTCGACGTTGGAGGATTTGAGAATGTCCATCGCCGGCGACGTTGTCGCAATCAAATCGCGTTTGCTGAGATCGTAACGCCCACTTTCGATCCACTCGGTGAGCACGTTGTTGGCATTCGACGCGATCACGATTCTTGCTATCGGCAAACCGAGCCGATGTGCATAGTAGGCGCCTAGTGCGTTACCGAAGTTGCCGCTGGGAATGTGCAGCACGACTTCATCACCCAGTGCGATTTCGCGCTGACGCGCCAGCGCCAGGTAGGCATGGAAATGATATAGCAGCTGGAAAATGATGCGGCCGAAATTAACCGAGTTCGCGGCGGATAGCGAAACCCCGAGTTCGCGCAGCCGCTGGTTGAATCTCTGCGACGACAACAGGGATTTGAGGGCCGCCTGGGCGTCGTCGAAGTTACCGCGGATGCCGATGACCTTCAGGTTGCCGGCCGCCTCGGTAACCATCTGCAGACGCTGCACGTCGGAGGTGCCGCCGTCCGGATAAAGGCAGGCCACGCGGATATTGGCACGGTCACGAAAGGTCTCGAGTGCCGCCGGACCCGTGTCGCCGCTGGTTGCCGTCAGGATCAGGTATTGCCGGTTGTGCTGCTGCGCCAGTCGCGACAGAATCAGCCCGAAGGGCTGCAGTGCCATGTCCTTGAACGCGCGAGTGGGTCCGTGGTAGAGCTCGGCGACGAACAACTTTTCACCGATCTTGACGACCGGTACCGGGTCGTCGGGGTCGTCGAAACAATCGTACAAAGCCAGCGCCTCGCGCAGTATCGACAGGTCGATGTCGATACCCAGGTATTGCAGCAGGGCCAGCGCCATTTGCTGGTAGGAGCTGCCCAGGTGCTGGCGCAAAAAATCCGGCGGCAGCGGCGCCAGGGGCTCGGGGCTATAGATGCCCCCGAACGACGCCACCGGGGACAGCAATGCCGACGCGAAGCCGACACGGGCATCGCGACTGCCGTCATTACCTCGGGTTTCGGTGAAGATCATCTGCGGCTGGCGCCTGGGTAAACCTTTGAATTTGCGAATTATATCGGCCAAACCCGACCTAACAAGCGGTTTTCCCGTAAAATTACGGCAAAAGTTCGGAAATACACGGTCCGACGAAGCATTTCACTTCTACTGGAACCGATTTATGCGTAAAATCCCGCGATTGACCCGGCAGTCTGTCCATGCCGGGCTGTCACGTATGGCCGAGCCAGAGTATCCGTAAACAATCCGATGTCTGTGAACGATAAAATAAACTTGCTCGATTTCAATCGAGCCGCGCTTGAAACCTTTTTCGTCGCCAATGGAGAAAAGCCGTTTCGCGCCAGGCAGTTGATGCAGTGGGTGCATCAGCGCGGGGTCACCGATTTTGCGCAAATGACCGACATGTCGAAAAAACTGCGCGAGTTTTTACAGGAGAACTGCCGTATCGAGCGTCCCCGAATCCTCACGCAACAGCGCTCGACCGACGGCACGCGCAAGTGGCTACTCGGCGTCGACGATAGCGACAACGCGATCGAGTGCGTACTGATCCCGGAGAAGACGCGCATGACCTTGTGCGTTTCATCCCAATTGGGCTGTACCCTGAACTGTAGCTTTTGCTCAACCGCAAAACAGGGTTTCAACCGCAACCTGACGACCGCGGAAATAATCGCCCAGCTGCATTTTGCGCATCACGGCCTGCGCGAGGAAGGCTACGATCAGGGTGTCACCAACGTCGTGATGATGGGTATGGGCGAACCATTGCTCAATTTCGACGCGGTGATCGCGGCGGTCGATATGATGTGCGATGATTTCGGCTATGCATTAAGCAAACGCCGTGTCACGATCAGCACCGCCGGGGTGGTGCCAGCCATGGAAAAACTGGAGCAGGTGACAGACGTTGCGCTCGCGGTGTCGCTGCATGCGCCGAACGATCGGCTGCGCAACCAGCTGGTGCCGCTGAACCGGAAATACCCGATTCGCGAACTGATGCGAGCATGCCGCGGCTATGTCGATGGCTACAGGAGCCGCAAGATCACATTCGAATACGTCATGCTCGAAGGCGTCAACGACAGTCTCGAGCACGCGCGTGAGCTGGTCGGAGTCATCGGCAAAATCCCGTGCAAACTGAACCTGATACCCTTTAATCCCTACCCGCACGCGATATATCGCTGCTCGGATGCCGAAACCATCGATCGCTTTCGTGACTATACCTCGAGCAAGGGAATCGTGACCGTGACCCGGCGGGCGCGCGGTGACGACATCGACGCCGCCTGCGGGCAGCTGGTCGGGTCTTTTCAGGACCGCAGTCGGCGCAGCGAGAAGTATCAGCTGAGCCTCGCACAGGTGGGAGGGGTGACAGTTGCGCATTGACCGATTCATCGCGGTATTGCTGATGGCCGGGCTGTTACAGGCCTGTGTGGCGGTAAACCCGCAGCAAAGCAAGAACGCAAAAGCCAGCGCGATCAACGTGCAGCTCGGCATCGGCTACCTGCAGCAAAACAAGCTGGAACTTGCCAGCGAAAAGCTGAGCAAGGCGATAGCGCAAAATCCGGACTCCGCCGCGGCGCATAACGCCTACGCGATCCTGCAGGACAGGCTCAAACAAAACGAGCTGGCGGAATTCCATTACAGGAAGGCAACCTCGCTCGACCCGAAGGACTCGCAGGCCGCCAATAACTACGGCGCCTTCCTGTGCCGCAACGGTCGAGAACTCGAATCAGAAAAGTATTTTTTACTGGCGCTCGACAACCCGCTCTACAACACGCCCGAATATGCCTACACCAACGCGGCGATTTGCCTGATCAAGGCTGGAAAAACGGATGCGGGCAAAGAGTACCTGCGCAAGGCGCTTACCGCGAAAAGCGATTTTTCGCCGGCATTGCTGTCGATGGCCGAACTGTTGTTCGAGGAAGGCGAACACGCGCAGACCAAGATTTACCTGGACCGCTTCCACCTGGTCGCGCGGGCGACCGCGAAAAGCCTGTGGCTCTCGATCAGAAATGAGTTGCAACTCGACAGCAGTGCGAACGTCGAGGAATTTGCGCTGCGGCTGGAAAAGGATTTTTTCGACTCACCCGAATACCAGGCCTGGCTGAAGATCCAGTAATATGAGCAGCGGCGAAAATAACACAAAAAGCGATCCTCGTCCCACCGGTATCGGTCCCGGCGACCGGCTGCAGGCGGCGCGTATCCAGCAGGGGATGTCGATCGACGATGTCGCCGATCGCATGCATTTGAGCCCCGCCATTCTCGAGGCCATCGAGGAAAACAATTTCGAAGAAATAACCGCGCCGATATTTGTAAAGGGATACCTGCGCGCCTATGCGCGCATCGTTGCGCTCGATGAAGACGATATGATCCAGCAGTACATCGAATACTACTCGGAAGAAGATCCTCCGATTTCGTCGACTAGCAACATGGCGCCCGAACTCTCGGCCAACGATGCGCGTATCAAGTGGACGACTTACCTGGTCATCTTTGTTCTGGCGGCATTGCTGGCCGCGTGGTGGTGGAACAGGGAACAGAATGGCGAAACACCGATTTCGCTGGATACGCAGGGCCGGGGTGTCGGACAGGACGGCCAGCCTGGCGCGCAACGGAGCGACAGTCAGATCGAGGCGGTTTCACAGGGCGCCGTCGACAGCGCGGAATCCGACGCGCCCGTGACGCAGCAGCAGGAGCCGGATGAACCCGTCGAAATTGAAGTTCCCGCGAGCGACGTCGCGGCCGACACGGGTACCGAACAGGTACCGGCGCAACAGGTGGAAACGCCGATGCAACCGGTAGAAACACCCGCGATACAACAGGTAGAAGCGCCCGGGATGCAGCAGATCGACGAAGCGGGAAGCGCCGTCACCGCAACGACGAGTGCGCCGCCGCTGGTTGAGCGGGATCCCCGCAGCGAAGCCAGCCCGGTGGCCCCCAGCGGCTCCGACAAGCTGATGATTACCGTAATCGCCGACACCTGGGCTGACATCAAGGACGCCAACGATTTTCAACTGGTTTACGATTTGCTGCGTGCGGACCAGGCGCTGGAACTCACGGGCACGGCCCCGTTCTCGGTTTTCCTTGGCAATGGCCATGGCGTCGAAATCAGGTTTAACGACGAGGAGATCGAGTTTTCCTCGAGAATCCGCAATGACAACACTGCCCGTCTCAAGATCGGTGGATAAAACGGAGTAGGTTGTGGCGGATCAATTACAGGTCATTCGCGGAATGCACGATATTCTGCCGTCGGACATGCCTGTCTGGAACCAGCTGGAAGACGAGTACCGCGCGCTCGCGGAATCTTATGGTTATCGGCAGATCAGGACCCCGATCGTCGAGAAAACCGCGTTGTTTGCGCGCTCTATCGGTGAGGTAACCGATATCGTCGAAAAGGAGATGTACAGCTTCGCCGACCGCAACGGCGATTCCCTGAGCCTGCGGCCCGAAAACACCGCAAGCGTGGTCCGTGCCGGCCTGCAGGCCGGGTTGCTTCAGGATCAGCAGCACAGGCTGTGGTATAGCGGGCCGATGTTCCGCCATGAGCGTCCGCAGAAGGGCCGATACCGCCAGTTCCATCAACTCGGTGCCGAAACTTTCGGCATGCCAGGTGCCGACATCGAGGCCGAATTGATTTTGATGGCGGCGCGTTTCTGGAAACGGCTCGGTCTCGAGGACATCGAGTTGCAGGTAAACAGTCTCGGCAGCAGCGCTTGCAGGCAGGCCTTCCGTGCCGTGCTGGTCGCGTATTTTCGCGATCACTACCAGTCGCTGGACGATGACAGCCGGCGGCGGCTCGAATCCAACCCGCTCAGGATACTGGACAGCAAAAACCCGGAAATGCAGCTCCTGATCGAGGCGGCGCCGACCCTGCAGGACAGTCTCGACGCCGAATCGCGCGACCATTTCGACGAGTTGCTGGATATTCTCGACAAGACCGCGGTCCCGTATCGCGTCAACCGGCGGCTGGTGCGCGGGCTGGATTACTACTGCCACACCGTCTTCGAGTGGGTGACCGAAACCCTCGGCGCGCAGGGTACCGTCTGCGGCGGCGGCCGCTACGACGGGCTGGTCGAGCAGCTCGGCGGCAGGCCGAATTTCGCGGCTGGATTCTCGATGGGTTGCGAGCGGCTAGTATCGATGCTGGCCGATCAGGGCCGGGCGCGCGGCGAAACCGGCAGCGACGTATATTTCGTGATGCGCGGCGCTAACAGCGTCGCCCGTGCGCAGCAGCTGGCCGAGAGCCTGCGCGACCGGTTACCGAGGCTCGAGCTGATCGTGCACGCGGGCGGGGGCAGTTTCAAAAGCCAGATGCGCAAGGCCGACAGGTCGGGCGCCCGTATTGCGCTGATTCTTGCTGAGTCGGAAATGGAAGCGGGCACGGTGGCGGTAAAATTCCTGCGCGAGGAGCGCCCACAGGAAGAAGTGAGACAGAACGAAATTGCGACGAGGCTGTCGTCTTTTCTCGACTAAATCATTAGAGGGGTTAAATGGATACCGACGAAGAACAGGTCGAAAAGCTAAAAGCCTGGCTCAAAGAGAACGGGCTTTCGATAGTATTTGGAATCATTATCGGAGTCGGTGGCATCGGTGGTTACAACTACTGGAACCACTGGCAGGAAACCACCGCGGCCGAGGCATCCAGACATTTTTCGCAAATGATCGAAGCGCTCGAGGCCAAGGACGACGATACCGTCCAGCGACAGGCCGAACTCCTGATCGATGACTATGCATCGACCGACTATGCGCTGATGGCGCAACTCGCCCTTGCCACCAACCATGTCGGTAACGGCGAATTCGACAAGGCCGAGCTTGCCCTGCAGCAGGCTGTCGGCATTGCGGCGGACAAGCCGCTGGCCTATATCGCGCGCACCCGGCTGGCGGCCGTGCAGATCCAGCAAGAACGATACGACCAGGCCCTGGCGACGCTCGCGTTCGAATTTCCACAGGAGTTCTCCGCGCGCGCCGACGAGTTGCGTGGCGATGCCTATGCGCTACAGGGGAAGGTTGCCGAGGCCATTGCGGCCTACCGCAAGGCGCAGTCGTCGGTTCCCGGTCCGGCCAATGGTGAATTCCTGCAGCAGAAACTCGATGATCTCGGGGCGCGCAGTTGAATCAGGCTGTCAGACTGATTGCGCCGATTTTAGTGGCATTGCTGGCCGCCTGTTCGGGCGAAAAGGACAATAGCGAACCGCCGGCGCCACTGACCGATATCGAAGACGAAGTCGCGCTTAAGCTCAACTGGAAGCTCGATACGCGCGCGGCCGCGAACAGGGCCTCCTACCGATTGCGTCCGCTGCTGCTCGGTAATCGCGTCTACAGTATCGACACCAGGGGCTCGGTCGTCTGCGTCGACGTGACCAGCGGAAGACGCCTGTGGCGATACGACACCGAACTGGCCGCAATCACCGGTCTGGGTGGCAACGAGCGAATTCTGATAGCGACTTCCCAGGATGGCGATGTAGCCGCCTACCGGAATGCCGACCTGGGCATGGAAATCCTCTGGCAGATCCAGATAGACAGTGAAATTCGCGCGACGCCCGTGATTGACGGGGAGCAGGTTTTCTTGCGCAGCGTCGACGGCAAGTTGCGCAGCCTGTCGGCGGTCGACGGCAGCCAGCAGTGGGTGGTTTCGCGGCGGGTGCCATCGCTATCCTTGACCGGCAACAGCGAGCCGCTGGTCAGGGGCGAACTGGTTTTCGGAGGCTTCGACGACGGCAAGCTCGTTGCCTACGAGCGCAGCAGCGGCCAGGTAAGGTGGGAATCAACCATTAGCTTGCCCACCGGGCGCACCGAGGTAGAGCGACTGGTCGACCTCGACGGTCGCTTCGTTTTGCGCGACGGCGTTATTTACGTGGTTTCGTTTCAGGGTCGCCTCGCGGCGGTACAGGCGGTAAGCGGGGATTTACTATGGTCGCGTCAGTTTTCGAGTTTTCAGTCGATTGCGATCGATGACGACGCCTTGTACCTGAGCGCCGACAACAGCGATATATGGTCGATCGACCGACGCACCGGCTCGGCGTTCTGGAAGCAGGACGTGCTGCACGCGCGCAAGATAACGGCGCCGTCGCTAATCGACGACAAGCTGGTGGTTGCCGATCTCGATGGTTACCTGCACTGGTTCAACAAGGCTGATGGCAGATTGCTGGGCAGGCTAAAGGTTACGGACTCCAGAAATTACGTGCAGCCGCTGACCTGGGAGGCTTCGGTGTTGACGCTGGATAAATCCGGATTACTCGCCTCCGTTTCGCTGCAGCGATGATTCCGGTCTTCGCGTTGATCGGCCGTCCCAATGTCGGCAAATCCACGCTGTTCAATGTTTTTACCCGCAGCCGCGACGCCATCGTCGCCAACGAGCCCGGTTTGACCCGGGATCGGCAGTATGGCGTCGGAGTACGGGACGGTAAGTCGTTTATCGTCGTCGACACCGGCGGCCTCAGCGGCGAAAAACAGGATCTCGATGACCTGATGGCGCGCCAGACCAGGCTCGCGATGGACGAGGCGGACGAAATACTTTTCATCGTCGACGCGCGGGACGGCCTTACCAATGGGGATCATATGATCGCCGACCTGGCCCGCAAGGCGGGGAAAACCTGCCATGTCGTGATCAACAAGACCGACGGCATGGATGCGGACCAGGCGCGATCCGAGTTCTATGCGCTCGGCTTCGAACAGGTGCACGTCATATCGGCCGCGCATCGCAAGGGAACCGGGATGCTGCTCGACCGGTTGCTGCAGGCCTATCCACCGCAGCAGGAGCCCGAGACCGCTGATGGCGGACCCCTGATTGCGGTCGTAGGGCGGCCCAATGTCGGTAAATCGACGCTGATCAATCGGCTGGTAGGAGCGGAGCGAGTGGTCGCCTTCGATCAGCCCGGCACCACCAGAGATACCATATCCGTCCCCTTCGAGCGGCACGGCAAGGCTTACACGCTGATCGATACCGCCGGCGTGCGCCGGCGCGGCAAGGTACAGCAGGCGATCGAAAAATTCAGCGTCATCAAGGCCCTAGAAGCCATCGAGAGATCGCAGGTGGTCATCCTCGTCATCGATGCGCGCGAGGGCCTGACCGATCAGGATATGACCCTGCTGGGATACGTGCTCGACAGCGGCCGCGCGCTGGTTATTGCGGTAAACAAATGGGATGGGCTCGATAGCGAGCAGCGCGAGCAAAATCGCAGTACCCTGCAGCGCAGGCTGTCGTTCGTGTCTTTTGCGGCCCAGCATTTCATTTCGGCGCTGCACGGTACCGGTGTCGGCGAGCTGATGGCCTCCGTCGATCAGGCCTATCGCTCGGCCTGTAGCGATTTCAATACGCGTTATTTGACCGACCTGCTCGAGGAGGCGGTGTTCAAGCATAACCCGCCGCTGCATCATGGCAGACGCATCAAACTGCGCTATGCCCACCAGGGGGGGCGCAATCCGCCGATAATCGTCATCCACGGTAATCAAACCCAGCATTTACCGGACGCATACCTGCGCTACCTGACAAACTTTTTTATCACCAGGCTCAAACTCAAGGGCACCCCGCTGCGCATCGAGCTCAAGACCGGTAAAAATCCTTTTGCAGGCAAAAAACGCACCAAAAAGCGAAAAAAATAAGATCCAATATTAAAAAAACAGCCCAAAATCGGCAAAAAATCTGAAAATTAGTGCATTTACACATAGAATTTACAGCATGAGCCTGCAACGAATTCTGGTAACCAACGCCAAAGGCGGCTGTGGTAAGACTACCATCGCGACCAATCTCGCCTCGCATTACGCGCGTGTCGGGAAGAATGTGCGCCTGTTCGATCACGATACCCAGGGTTCTTCGCTGGCCTGGATCAGACGACGTCCCGGGGATGTCGCGCCGGTGACTGGCGTCGACGCGTCGAAGAACTCGGATCACCGCCTGACGCGTTCGTGGCAGCTGCGAGTACCACCAGAAACCGATGTTGCGATCGTCGACTCGCCGGCGGGGACCGATATCTCCGAACTCGCATTGCTGTTTCAACAAAATGACTCGGTGTTGATACCGGTTTTACCTTCGCCTATCGATATTCATGCGACCGCGCACTTCATCAAGGCCCTGCTGACGACCGGCGGTGCACGCAGGAAAATGATTCGGCTCGCCGTCGTCGCGAACCGGGTGCGCAAGAATACGCTGATGTATCACTCGCTGGAGAGGTTCCTGTTCAGCCTCAATATTCCATTTATTTCAAGCCTGCGAGATACGCAGCTTTATGCCCAGGCTATCGAAATGGGAATCGGGGTGCAGGAGATTTCGACCTCGCGCAACCGCATCGACAGGGAACAATGGGCTCCCGTGTTTCGCTGGCTCGATACCCCGGTAGTCAGCGAAACTGCGCCGATTACACCGTTGTTCAACAGCTTCGAGCGGTAATCCCTTCGCCGCTGTCGGCGATAGTGTAACTTTTTCAATTATCGCGTTTTCGGCGGGCAACGGCACCGAACCCTGTGCTATTATTGCGCGACTTTTTTACCACGGTAGTACGATGAATCTGTTACGCATCACCATTTTTTGCATGATCTGCTTCGCGACATTTTCCACGGTCAAAGCCAGCGACTTCGAGGCCGCCCTGAGCAAGGAAACCGCACAGTTCACGTTTCGCTCGGATTCCAGCGTAATCGGCTGGGGCGGCGCCGATCTCTCGCTCGGCCTGTTCTATAACGAAGAGAGCGACTATGTTATTCAGGGCGGATTATTGCAGATGCGCCAGCCATCGGAGCAAAATCCATTGACCTTCGGCGTCGGCGTAAAAGGATACCTCGGGCAGCTGGATAAGCCCGACAAGGACGTGTTCGCATTCGCCGTCGGCGGACAGGTCAGGTATACCATTGCAGGCACCATGCCAATGGCGGTGTTCCTGGAAGGGTTCTTCGCCCCCGAGATCACCAGTTTTTCAGACTCGGACGCCATCATCGATTATACCTTCGGATTTCAGATCGAGGCTTTGCCGCAGACCGTCGCTTTCATCGGGGTCCGGCATTTCGAAATCGAACTGGATCGTGCCGACTACGAGGCCGACGACGATAATGTTCATTTTGGCGTGCGGCTGACTTTCTAGTCTGGTAGAAACAGGGCGGGATCGATCCAGGTTCCGTTCAGGCCCAGGCTCCAGTGCAGGTGCGGACCGGTCACCCGGCCGGTGGCACCGACCTTGCCGACGATCTGACCTTTCTCGACCCGGTCGCCGAGCTTGACGTCGATTTCGCTTAGATGCGCAAACATCGAGATCAGCCCCTGCCCGTGATCGATATAGACCAGGTTGCCGCTGAAAAAGAAGTCACCCAGTTCGACAACCCTGCCCGCGCTGGGGCTTAACACCGGCGTGCCGGTGTCTGCGGCGATGTCCATGCCGCTGTGCGGACGGCGCTGTTGACCATTGAACACCCGGCGACGCCCGAAGCTGCCGGTGCTGACGCCGCTCACCGGGGTTATAAAATCGACGTCGACCGCGGCCGGCGAGTAGTGGTTGCGTGCCACCTGCTGACGCGCTTTTTCGGCGAGAATGCGCTCCATGTCGCTGGCGTAGGGATTGACCTTGCGCTCGTCGGTAATGGTGATGTGTTGCGTGCTGTATTTCTTGTCCCTGATCGAGAAGAATTTCTTGCGCACCTGACTGCTGTCGCGGGCCTCGATAAAATATTCGCCCGGCCTCAGGTTGAGCGGCAATCCGACCAGTGCGCTCGGCACACCGTCGATTTTGGCTATCAGCACGGGTTTGTCCCGAAACCGGTAGTTTGTCGTATTTTCCTGCTCGAGCGAGATGATGGCGATGCCGCCGGGTACCAGCGACTGACGCGGTTGCGCCTGCGCCTGGGCAGCCAGCAGGCCGAACAGGATCAGGCCGGGTAACAAAAATCGCAAACTTAAATCCTTTGCCATGATAATAGCCGAGCAGTATGCGAACTTTTACCCCCCGGTCAAGGTCCGAGGAGGTATTATCCGCGGTACCTCAGAGACGCAACCGCGCCAATTTTGCAATTCAAACAACAGCGGACGAAAATGCTCGAACTCGGCGATATCGACCAGGAAATGCTGGTTTTCGGCGGCCCCTACAGCAACCTTGCGGCTACCACCGCGATGCGGCAACGCGCGCGCGACGCCGGTATCGCTGCCGATCGCGTCATATGCACCGGCGACCTGGTTGCCTACTGCGCCGAACCCGCCGAAACTCTCGAGCTGATCCGTGACTGGGGCATCCACGTGGTGATGGGCAATTGCGAGGAGGCGCTCGCATTCAACGAGCCCGATTGCGGCTGCGGCTTCGAAGAAGGCAGCAGTTGCTCCACGCTGGCGAGCACCTGGTATCGATACGCCGATCTGCGTGTCGCCAGCGGGTTGCGCCGCTGGATGCGGGGCCTGTCGCGTAGCATTGCCTTCGAGATGTCCGGGATGCGCTTCAGGGCGGTGCACGGCAGCCTGTCGAGCATCAACGCGTTCGTGTTTGCCTCCAGCGATGCCGAGGCCAAGATTGCGCAAATCAGGGAAGCCAGCGCCGATGTCGTGATCGGCGGGCATTCGGGCATACCTTTCGGCCAGCGTATCGACCATTGTTTCTGGCTGAACGCGGGCGTCATCGGCATGCCGGCCAACGACGGCGGCAGCCACGGCTGGTACATGCTGATCGATCCGACCGGGGAACGGCCCATGGTCAGCTGGCATCGACTCGAATACGATTACGAGATCAGCCGGGACGCGACCATCGCGGCTGGCATGATCGAATACGGCCAGGCGCTAGCGAGCGGCCTGTGGCCCAGTATCGATATACTCCCCGATACCGAGCGCCGCCAGCGCGGCCAGCCGCTGCACCTCCCCCCGTTAAGCTTGTAACAGCCAGCCGCGACACGCTCCCCGGAATTATCGGAGGGGCTGGTGTGCAGGATTAGCCCGTTGCAGAAGCGGAAGAGGACTGAAATTGCTCGACCCAGAGCAGGGTGGCGCCTGCCACCGCGACCGGCATCGCGAGGAAGTTGACGATGGGGATGCTGGTCATGATCATGACCGCGCCACCGAATCCGAGCGAGATACCGCGGCGTTGCGCCAGGCGTCGCTTTTGTTCCGCAAACACGATGTCGTGATTGCCCATCGGGTAATCGAAGTATTCCAGCGAGAGCAGCCAGGAACCGAAAATCACCCACAGCAGCGGGGCGACCAGGTTGACGACGGGGATCAGGCTGACCAGGAATAATCCAGATGCCCACAGTAGTATGTAAACCAGCTTGCCTAACTGGGAAGCGATTGCGTCGATCGCCATGCGCATAAATCCGACGTCGGACGAGACCGCCCGGCCGGTTAGCAGCGCTTCGATTTTCTCCGACATCAGGGCATTGAAAGGCGCCGCGATGATATTGGCCACCGGGGTGAAGGCAAAAAACACGGTGATCGCGGCCAGCACGCCGAAGAACAGCCAGATCAGCCATCTGATGAAATCGAGAAATCCCGGAACGTAGGACATCAGCCACTCGACGAAAGGGTAAAACTGGCTGTAGCCATACCAGATCAGCACGCCGAATATCAGTAAATTGATCAGCAGCGGCATGATGACGTATGCCCTAATGCCGGGCGTGTTGAGCAAACGCAGCGCGCGCGCCAGCGCCTGGGTTCCGATGGTAACGTCGGCAATCATCGGCTGGCCGGCGTCACGGCAGCACCACCGCTTCAGCCGCGACCCAGCCCTCGGCACGATGCTCGGCGACGACCCGCGTGTAGACGCCGCCACGCACGTTGAAATCGGCGTTGAGGCGCATAAACCGTGGCGATACCGCGGCAACCAGGTCCGACAGGATTTGATTGGTAACGGCTTCGTGAAAAGCGCCGCGGTCGCGATACGACCAGAAATACAGCTTCAGCGCCTTCAGTTCCAGACACAGCCTGTCCGGCACATACTCGATTTCGATTTCGGCAAAGTCGGGTTGTCCGGTAACCGGGCACAAACAGGTAAACTCGGGCGTTTCGATACGAATCGTATAGTCCCGCTCGGGGTTCGGGTTGTCGAACGTATCCAGCGACGTGGATGGCTGCGTGGTCATAATTGCTCTCTCAGGTTATCGCGGACGGCCAGCGCAACTCGGGGCCCGCGGCGCGACATTATATAGCTGCATGCGGATTAGGCAATTATTTGCCGCGATTTACTGATGATGGGTAACGCAAATGGTATACTCTGGCCGCCATTTTGCACCCTGGAAGTTCGCGCGCCGATGCGTCTCAGTCAAATTAAAATATCCGGCTTCAAGTCGTTCGTCGATCCAAGCAAAATCGCCTTTCCGGCGAACATAACCGGCATCGTCGGTCCCAACGGCTGCGGCAAATCCAACGTCATAGACGCGGTGCGCTGGGTCATGGGCGAATCATCGGCGCGCAATCTGCGCGGCGAATCGATGGAAGACGTCATCTTCAGCGGATCGTCCAGCCGCCAGCCGGTTGGCCAGGCATCGGTAGAGCTGGTTTTCGACAACTCGGACGGTCGCATCAAGGGAGAGTACGCGAAGTACAATGAAATCTCGGTCAAGCGCATCGCGACCCGCGTCGGCAAATCGAAATATTATTTGAACAATACCCGCTGCCGGCGCCGCGATATCGCCGATATTTTTCTCGGTACCGGGCTCGGACCACGCAGTTACTCGATTATCGAACAGGGGATGGTAAGCCGGATTATCGATGCCAGGCCCGAGGAGCTGCGGGTTTATCTCGAAGAGGCCGCGGGCATTTCGAAGTACAAGGAGCGCCGTCGCGAAACCGAAACCCGGATTCGTCACACCCGCGAAAACCTGGATCGCCTGATCGACCTGATCGACGAAATCGACAAGCAGTTGTCGCGGCTCGACCGGCAGTCGAAAACAGCGGCAAAATACAAATCATTGAAGCAGGACCAGCGCCGCCTCGAGGCCGAAAGCCTGCTGTTGCAGAAACGGGTGTTCGATGACGAAATCGAAACCCAGACGCGTAAGCTGGCGAGCACGGAAACGGCGATGGAAGAGCGCACCGCCGGGTTGCGCCAGACCGAACGCGAAATCGAGCAGGGCAGGCAGGAACTTGCCGCGGCAAGCGAACTACACAACCAGGTTCAGGGGCGGTTCTACAAGCTCGGATCGGAAATCTCGAGCAAGGAGCAGGAGATAGATTACCAGAAAAACCTGCGCCAGCTGAACCGCCAGGAGCTGGCCGGGCTGAAGCAGTCGCTCGAGGAGGCACAGCAGATGCTGGCGGCCGACGAGGCGAAGCTCGCAGAGCTGCAACAACAGCAGGACGAGATTGCCCCGGGGCTCGAAACCAGCGGCGAAAGACTGCGCCAGCAGCAGCAAGCGCTGGCCACGGCCGAAACAAAAATGCAGGAATGGCAGGAGCTGTGGGATCAGTTTCGGCGCGAGTTCCACCGCGTGCACGAGGCCGCCCAGATCGAGAATCGGGGCATCGAACACATCGAACGCCAGGTGCAGCGCACCGATCAGCAGCGCGCCAGGCTGCAGCAGGAGCTGGACGGTCTCGACGCGACCGTCGCGGTTCAGGAAATAAAGCAGCTCGGGAGCCAGGTCGAGGCCAGCGCCGAGGAATACACGGCTACCATGGCCGATGCGCAGAGTAGAGCCGACGCGATCCAGCAGTTGCGCGGCAGTTGCGAACAGGCGTCGAGTCAGCTCGACGAGCTGCGCGGCCAGGTGCAAACCCTGCGCGGACGCCTGAGTTCGCTGCAGGCCCTGCAGCAACATGTGCTCGCCGAGACCAGCGACGAAGTCAGGGGCTGGCTCGATCGCAACCAGATCGATTCGGCGCGGCGCCTGACCGGCTTGATCCGGGTCAAGGGCAAGATCGACAAGGCAATCGAGGTCGTGCTGGCGTCGTTTCTCGGCGCCTATTGCGTCAGGCCCGGAGAATCGATCCCCGATGCGTTCGTGCCCAATCACAATGTTGCCGTTTTTGACTGCGATCCGGTCCCATCGGAGGCTCCGCAACGCAACTGGCCCAGGTTAAGCGATTATATCGATTGCGAAATCGACCTTTCGGCGATTCTCGACGGGATTTACCTGTGCCACGACCTGCAGGACCTGCGGGCAAAGAGACCGCAGCTCAAGGCGGGGGAGAGCCTGGTGACGCCGCAGGGACTGTGGGCAGGCGGTAACTGGATTCTGCAGCTGGGTGACGAAGACCGACACGCCGGGATGCTCGCGCGAGCGCAGGAAATCGAGCAGATCCAGGCGCGTCTCGGCGAAATTACGCAGTCGGCGATGGCGATGAAATCTCGTTACGACGGCGATCGTCAGCGGCTGCAGGGCCTGGAGCAGGAGTGGGACCGGGATCAGCAGGCGCTGGCGGAATTACAGCACCGGCTAGCGGAGCAGCGTCAGCAGCTCGGCGCCCGGCAAAGCCAGGCGGAACAGGTGCAAAACCGGCGCCGGCAACTGCAGACAGAACTGGCTGAACTGGATGATCTCAAGGCGGGACACTCCACCGAATTGCAGTCCAATAGCGCCAAGAGAAACGATTTTCTCGAGCAGATCGCGCAAATGTCCGAGCTCGAATCCGGATTGTTACAACAGAAAACGCTGCTGCAGCAGCAGTTGAGCGAGAGCCGGGAGTCCCTGCAGCAGGCGCAGGAGGACGCTCACCGGCAACAAATCAGGCAACAGGCGCTGGAGTCAGAACGACGCGCCACGCAATCGAATATCGAGCGCATCAAGCAGCAAAGCGAACAGTTCGGTCATCGTGTCGGCGAGCTCGACGCTGCGATAAACGGCGCCGACGATCCCATTGAAGCGCTGGAAGCGGCGTTACAGGAATTGCTGGAGTTGCGCAGCCAGAACGAACAGGAGCTGGGTCAATCGCAAATGGCCGTCGGCGAACTCGATAACCGGCAGCGCGAACTCGAAAACGAACGCAACAACCGGCAGCAGCGGGTCGATGAAATGCGCAACGACCTGGAACGCGAACGCATGCTGCTGCAGGAAGCGAAGATACGCGCCAACACGATCGAGGAGCAGTTGCGGAAATCGGGCCAGGACATAGATGCCTTAAAGCTGGACCTCGATCCCGAAGCCGAACTGGAGGAATGGAGCAGGCGTCTGGACAAACTGAATAATCGTATCGAACGCCTCGGCCCCATCAACCTGGCGGCGATCGACGAATACCAGGAGCAGGCCGAACGCAAGCAGTACCTGGACGCCCAGCACCAGGATCTGGTCGCCGCCCTGGACACGCTGGAGGAAGCGATAAGAAAGATCGACCGTGAGACCAGGGGCCGCTTCAAGGATATCTTCGAACAGGTCGACAGCAGGCTTGGCGAGCGCTTCCCCAAGCTGTTCGGCGGCGGCGAAGCGCACCTCGAAATGACAGAAAACGACTTGTTGAACACCGGGGTACAGATCATGGCGCGCCCACCGGGCAAGCGCGTCACCAGTTTGCAGCTGCTGTCGGGGGGAGAAAAGGCGCTGACCGCGGTGGCGCTGATATTTGCAATCTTCGAACTCAACCCATCGCCGTTCTGCATGCTCGACGAAGTCGACGCGCCGCTCGACGACGCCAACGTCGGGCGCTTTTGCTCGATGGTTTCGGAAATGTCGCAACAGGTGCAATTCATCATGATCACGCACAACAAGATCACGATGGAAACCGCACAAAGTCTCAATGGCGTGACGATGCACGAACCGGGTGTGTCGCGCCTGGTGTCGGTAGACGTCGGCGAAGCGGTGGTGCTGGCCGGGGTACAGTAATGGATGCAACCACCTTCAGATGGGTACTCGTCATCATCGCGATAATACTCGCGGTCGCAATTTATGTTTTCGGTCAATACCAGGCACGCCTGCGCAAGCGCAATGCGTTGGAAACCTTTACCCGCGAAGAGGTCGATTCGGCTTTTATCGAGGATGAGCAGCTGCGCTTCGAGCTCAACAACCTGAACAATATTCTGCGTGATAACGAGACCGAGGAAGCTCTCGACGATATCCAGATCAATCCTGCGCAGGAGGCCCAGAAAACTCCCTATGCCTTGCCAGATCCCGAGATATTCGTGCCGGCGACGCTCGCCGGCAAGGACGCGGGGCGCCTCATCAGCTACCATCTGCGCCACGGCGATTTCCGCCTGATTACCGGAGAGGAAGCCAGCGATGCCGTGCAGCAAACGGGGCTGGAGCTGAACGCAGCAGGATACCTCGAGTACCGCGAGGAGGGCGAGGTTGCATTCCAGGTTGCGAGCCTCAGCGCGCCCGGCGACTTTGCGGAAATCAAAAATCTCGATTTCAGCACCATCGGACTCAACTGCTTTATCGATCTCGACCAGAGTGAGGACCCGCGCTTCGGATACGAGGCGATGCTGAAAAAAGTCGACGAACTGGTGCGCATGTTGGACGTCAAGGTTTACAAGCCCGACCAGGAATTACTGACCATCAGCGACGTAACCGAAACGCGTGAAAAGCTGGCCTGAAAATCGGGGTTGACGAAGACGTGCCGGTACCCAAATCGTGTCGCGCCGAGGCTGCAGAGCTGAGGCAGGAAATAGCCGAGCACAATTACCGATACTACGTGCTCGATGCACCGACCGTCACTGACCAGGCATACGATCGCCTGTTTCGTCGCCTGCAGGAACTCGAACGTGAGTACCCGGAGCTGGCGAGCGCGGATTCGCCCACGCAGCGGGTCGGTTCCGCGCCGGCCAGTCATTTCGAAACCGTCACGCACGAAGTTGCAATGCTGTCGCTGGACAATGCCTTCGAAGAGGAAGAAATGCTCGCCTTCGACCGCCGCTTGCGCGAAAGACTCGATCACGAGGCGCCCCTCGCCTACTGCGCAGAGCCCAAGCTCGACGGTCTCGCCATCAGCCTGCTCTACGAAAAAGGCGAACTGGTGCGCGCCGCAACCCGGGGCGACGGCCGTAACGGCGAAAATATCACCGCGAATGCGCGCACCCTGGCCTCGATCCCGTTGCGGCTGCGTGGCGACAGCCCACCGGGACGTATCGAGGTGCGCGGCGAGGTGTACATGGAGCTTGCAGGATTCAGGGAGCTCAACCGCAGCCAGCAGCAAAGCGGTGGCAAGGTATTCGCGAATCCGCGCAATGCCGCGGCGGGCAGCCTGCGCCTGCTCGATTCCCGCATTACCGCGAGCCGGCCGTTAACCTTTTGCAGCTATGGTATCGGGCTCTACCAGGGGAGCGACCTGCCGCAAAGCCAGTACCGGCAGATGCGCTACCTGAGGGATATCGGCCTGCCGATAAGCCGGCAGATAGAATTGCTCGACTCGATCGACGCCTGCCTCGATTACTACCGGCGAATGCTCCAAATGCGTGACGGTCTCGGTTTCGATATCGATGGCGTCGTGTTCAAACTCGACGATAGCCGCCTGCAGCACCAGGCCGGCTTCGTTGCGCGCGCGCCGCGCTGGGCGATCGCCTACAAGTTTCCGGCGCAGGAAGTCATGACCCGACTGCTCGATGTCGATTTCCAGGTGGGCAGAACCGGCGCGCTGACGCCGGTGGCCAGGCTTGACCCGGTCGCGGTCGGAGGGGTCATGGTCAGCAATGCGACGCTGCATAACATGGATGAGATCCTGCGCAAGGATATCCGCATCGGCGATGTCGTCATCGTGCGCCGTGCCGGTGACGTGATTCCCGAAGTCGTCGCGCCCGTGATCGAACGACGCAAGGGTAAACCTGCGTTGCCGAGCATGCCGGCGCGCTGTCCGGTATGCGATTCGGAAGTCTTTCAGCAACCCGGGCAGGCGGCCTACCGCTGCACCGGGGGCCTGATCTGCAGGGCGCAACGCAAGGAGGGGATTAAACATTTCGCTTCGCGTAAGGCAATGGACATAGAGGGTCTCGGCGACAAGCTGGTAGAACAGATGGTGGAGCAGGAAATAATCGGCTCGGTGGCCGATCTCTACGGTTTGACCCTGGAACAGTTATCCGGGCTGGAACGCATGGCGGAAAAGTCCGCGCGCAACCTGCTGGATGCGCTGGAAAAGAGCAAGCGGACCACGCTGGCGAGGTTTATTTATGCGCTGGGTGTGCGCGAGGTCGGCGAATCGACCGCCGAGGCCCTTGCCGGCCATTTCGGGAACCTGGACCAGGTGATGAATGCCGACCTGGAAACGCTGCAGCAGGTCGAAGACGTTGGCCCCGTAGTAGCCGAAAACATCAGGCATTTTTTCGACCAGCAAAGCAACCGCGAAATAGTCGCCAGGCTGATTGCCGCCGGGATCCACTGGCCGGCGATCGAGGCCTCGCGAGCGGCACAGACCCTGGCCGGCAAAACCTACGTGATCACCGGCACGCTGGACGGTTACAGCCGCGACCAGGCGGCGAAACTGCTCAAGGCGCGCGGTGCCAGGATCAGCAGCAGCGTGTCGGCAAAAACCAGCGCCGTCATCGCCGGCGAAAATCCGGGATCCAAGCTTGGCAAGGCGCAGGCGCTCGGCGTCGAGATTCTCGACCAGGCGGCATTCGAGGAACTGGTGGGTGGTGCGTCGTGATTTTTGACGAAGAACGGCAGGCGGAACTGAAGAAATACACCTACTCGGTGTATATTCTGCAGGCCATTTCGTTCGTCTTGCTGATAACCGCGATCATCGGCGTAATCATCAATTACATCAAGGACGACGACGCGCGCGGCAGCTGGCTGGAATCGCATTTCAGATGGCAAAAGGCAACCTTCTGGTACGGCCTGCTTTGGATCAGCCTGGGCGTGCTGACCACGCCGATCCTGGTGGGTTACCTGGTTTTGCCCGTCGTGACGATCTGGCTTATTTACCGCATCGCACGGGGCTGGATCTACCTTGTCGACGGCAAGGAAATGTACCTGGAATCCATGGGAGACAACGATGAGCAATGACGAAAAGTGGCGCAGCAAGCTTAGCGCCGAAGAGTACCGGGTATGCCGGGAAAAGGGCACCGAGCCCCCTTTCACCGGCGAGTATTATCACAACCACCGTTCCGGCAGGTATCTCTGCAAGTGTTGCGGCGAAGCCCTGTTCGATTCGAGCCATAAATACGATTCGGGGTCAGGCTGGCCCTCTTTCGACAGGCCGGTTGCGGAGCAGGCTGTGCGTCTAGAAGAGGATAGCAGTCTTGGCATGCGCCGGGTCGAGGTCAGCTGCGACCGCTGCGGCTGCCATCTCGGTCACGTCTTCGACGATGGTCCCCGGGAAAGCACCGGCAAGCGTTACTGTATCAATTCGCTGTCGCTCGCTTTCGAGGCAAGCGTCGATGAATGAATCCGACTTCGACCGGCTGGCAGAAGAAACGATGGTCGCCATCGAAGAGGCGATCGACGCCTGCGGCGTCGATATCGACTACGATTCGGCGGGCGGGATTCTGACGCTCGAGTTCGCCAACGGCAGCCAGATCATTGTCAACAAGCAGGCTCCGCTGACGCAGATCTGGGTGGCGGCCCGCTCGGGCGGCTTCCATTTCGACTATGACGACGACAGCGGGCGCTGGCGGTTGCAGGGGCAGGGCGAAGACCTGTTCAGCTGCCTGGGCCGTTACTGCAGCGAGCAGTCCGGAGAAGAAGTGGTACTTGAATAGTTCATCCGGTAAACCGATAACCCCCAGGAGATCCACTCGCGGTTTGTTCACGGGGGAAGTATCAAAATTTTCGGAGTAGGGCCCTGAAAGCGCTGTCTCGAGGGCCTTTGCGGTTGCACCAGGATATCGAAGACGACTCTATGACGGCAAAGCCACCCGAAATCCGGCATTTTCATGGTCTGCAAATCCGTGTTTATTCGAAGGCAGCTGCAAATCGGATGGTTTGCGACATTTCTTCGAACGCGCATGGCATCAAAGACCATACCGTGGGTGAAACCGCGGCCCAGTGCTTTGGGCAGTCACGTGTCGCGGGCTCCTGAACGAGGCCCGCTGCAAAGGCTGGTGAAATATTTCGGCCTGGTTGTTGTCGCGGCTATCCTTTACGTGCTGCTCGATTTCGCGATCGACGTTCGCCCGCCGCAGGTGCACAGCTCCTACCAGTTCAGGCTGCGCGACCTGGTCGTGGATCAGGCCAGGATCCTGCGCCAGGATAACCTGTCCATTCTCGTCATCAGGCGTTCTCCGGCGTTGATTTCCGGGCTCGAGCGGGCGACGGCACACCTGCAGGATCCGGAGTCGCGCCGCAGCAGGCAGCCCGGGTTTGCCGAAAATGCGTTACGCTCCAGGCATCCCGAGCTGTTCGTAAGTTATGCCATCGGCACCGATCTCGGTTGTCCACTGCGCGTCGACGGTTTCGAACTCGTGGAAATCTGCGGCAGGGCACGCTACGATTTTGCCGGCCGGGCCTTGCGGAGTGACGGTGAATTTCAGAATCTCGGCATTCCCGATTATAATTTCAGCGACGATTTCAACACTTTGACGATCAGGCCCTGATCAGGGAGTATGCCATGCCTTCATTCGATGTTGTTTCCGAAGTTGACCACCATGAATTGACCAATGCGCTCGATCAGGCCAATCGTGAAATCGGCACTCGTTATGATTTCAAGGGTTCGAATGCCAGCATCGCGCATTCCGGTAACGCGCTGACTCTCGAGGCCGAATCGGAGTTCCAGGTAAAACAGATGCTGCCGATACTGAGGGAAAAAATGTCGAAGCGGGGCATCGATGTCGACTGTCTCGACCTGGGCGAAATCGTCGAAATGAACAAGCGCGCACGCCAGGCTGTTACCGTCAGGGAGGGTCTCGACAAGGACGTGGCGCGCAAAATGGTCAAGTTGATCAAGGACAGCAAGCTCAAGGTCCAGGCCGCAATTCAGGGCGAGCAACTGAGGATCACCGGCAAGAAACGGGATGACCTGCAGCAGGTCATGCAAATGCTGCGCGAAGCTGGACTGGGGATCCCGCTGCAGTTCAACAATTTCCGCGACTGAGCCCCGGGGCTCAACCGTCCACGCCGCGACTGAGCTGCCATCCCGCGATTCGATCGCGGGGTCCATTCGAATCGGGCCATTCAGCGCCTGGCGTCAGCGAGTCAGGTACACGTCCAGCCTGATCGATTTCTCGCGGTAGACCATGTCGGGCCTGGATTCTCCGAAGGCCGGCGCCTTCAACGGACGTTTGACCACGACGCGGCGGCGCGCCTTTTGCAGCGACAGTTCGAAACACGATTCGATGTCGGTATTGCCGGTCAGCGTCTGTAGAATCTGCATTTCCCTGCCGGGTTTGGCGCCCGATTTGTGTGCCGGAAACATCGGATCCAGATATATGCAGTCGAAATCCTGGCCGGCATCGAGATCTTGCAGGAAATCACGAGCGTTTGCTTTCGTCAGCGTCAGGCGCCGCGCGATCTCGTGACCGCGTTCGTCTAGCGCGAGCCGCTCCAGCGAACAGGCGAGAATCGCGCAAAGCAGGCTGTTTTGCTCCAGCATCGTTACCTGCTGACCGTGCGCAGCCAGCGTCAGGCTATCCGCCCCCCAGCCGGCGGTCAGGTCCAGTACCGAACGGATATTGCGCTGCCGGTTGGTGCAGGCGCGCAGTAGCGCCTGGGTGGATTGCCTGGCGCGCCTTGCCATGGGGCCGTTGACGAAGCTGTGACGAAAACCGAGATCTGCCCCGGGCAATTCGATGTTGATGCCCTCGTCTTCGACATTAATATCGATATCGATCCCAGCGGCGCTGGCCAGGCCGAGCAGGACCTCTGCTGTCCCTGGTCGGTTGTCACTCATCTAATAGTGCGGCGGCTTTTCGACTTCGGCGCCGATATCTCCCGCAAGCTCGCTCCTCACTGCCTTTAGCTGATCTTTCAGGAATTCGATACCGAGGTTCAGCCGGGAAATTTCCCGGTCTTGCTGCGCGACCATATCGTTAAGCGCCTGGATCGTGTGATCCTGCTCGGTATACAGCGACTCGAGATGGTCTAGCCTGGCCTGAAGCGATTCGATCACGATGTTCTATCCTTGCGAAATCTGACCAGTTTAACAAAATTTATCTCGCGCAAACCATACAATGATAGTTTACCGATGATGAATTCATCCGCATAATATGTGTCATGCATCCTGTTCAGGCATTACCAGACAGCAGCGGCAACGAGGATACCAGTGAGCGATTCCCAGATTGACAAAATAGCCAGGATTGCCGAGAAGATTTCGGCCGAAAATAACCGACGAACCCGACAAACCCATACCATCAAAAACCTGCTCGAGGAACGACAGCAGGTGCTGGTGTCGATGTGTGAACTGGCCGAACTCGAGGCTGCCGAGGTGCCGGCGGAAACCGTAATCCACAATCTGCGCCATTTCAACCAGCGCCTGGTGGATTACACGGCGCTCGGGCATTTCGAGATCTACGAGCGGATCATCGACGGCAAGGAGCGGCGCGGCAACATCAAAATGATTGCCGACCGGGTTTACCCGTCGATTTCCGGAACCACGCAGCTATTTGTCGATTTCAACGACAAGTACGATGGAGCCGACGAGGCCGACAGCCTCACCGACCTGTATCAGGACCTGTCGTCGATCGGCGAGGCGATGGCCGAGCGTATCGAATCCGAGGATATGCTGCTGCGTGAAATCAGCGATAACCTCGAAAGCCCGAGCAAGGCCCTCTAATCACGCCCGCGACAATAGGTCCCGACGTCGTCCCCGCGCAAACCTGCGCGGTCCGGCGAGAACCTTAATGGCGGTACATCAACAAGATTCCCGTTTTCGCGGGAATGACACGCGGTGCGGAATGACGCCTGGCGACTAGGGAAGGACCCTTTTGAAGGGCTTCACCGTGACCGACGCATAGGCGCCGGACTCGATATAGGGGTCATCGTCGGCCCAGGCCTGCGCGGCCGCGAGCGATTCGAATTCCGCGATGATAATGCTGCCGCTGAAGCCGGCCTCGCCGGGGTCGTCGCTGTCGATCGCGGGATTCGGCCCGGCGATGATCAGCCGGCCTTCGTTCTTGAGCGCATTCAGGCGCGCGACGTGATCGGCACGTACCGACAGGCGCGCGTCGAGGCTGTTTTCATTATCGACTCCGACTATGCTGTATAACATCAACTGGTCTCCTCGTCCGTACTCGGCATGTATTTGGCCAGGAAAAACGCCTGCGCGACGACGAACGCGATGGTCATGCCCATCAGGCCGAATAATTTGAAATCCACCCAGGTGTCCTCGCTGAACTCGAATCCGAGCGGATCGATTGCGGGCGCGACCACGATATTGGCGATGCCGGCGACCAGGAAAAAGCCGATCCAGGCCAGGTTCAACTGATTCCAGATGCGCTGTTCGCGAATCTCGATCGCGTGTCCCATCATGCGCTGGATCAACGGCTTGTCGCCGATCAGGTGGCTACCGAGGAACACCAGCGCGAACATCCAGTTGATCGCGGTCGGTTTCCACTGGATGAATAGTGGATCTTTCAGCGCCAGCGTCGCGCCGCCGAATATCACCAGCAGGGCCAACGTGATGAGCGGCATCTTTTCGACTTTCTTGACGATGATCGCCGCCAGCACGACCTGCGCCAGCGTGACCAGGATCGCCGCCAGCGTCGCCAGGTAAATCGCGTCGCTGGCTTCTCCGGGCGTTAACTTCATCAAAGGAATCCAGCTATTGATACCGAGGATTAATTCGTCCGGCAAGTCCAGATAAAACTTGTACAGGATGAAGAAGAGTAAGATCGGAAAAAAATCGAAAAGCTGTTTCATGCGACCGGGGAGGAATTTTGAACCAGCGCAGATTCTAACCCATCCGGCCGTTTGCCGGGGAATATTTTCTGTCGCGCGGGAAAGGCGAGAACGTCAGGGAATGACGCTGTCATCCATAAAAAAAGGGCTCCCGAAGGAGCCCTTTAATTCTTTCAGTACAAGATCGAAACTTACTCGATGTCGTATTTCAGCACGGCGTAAAGCGAGGTTGCGTCGTCGTCTGAATTGCCGGTGTCGGCATCGTCGATGACGGCTTCGAAGTACGCCAGAGTCTTACGTC
>JAOTTY010000133.1 GCA_029864185.1 Gammaproteobacteria bacterium | reverse complement strand
CGGTGACGATCAATGGCGCCGAGGATGCGCCGGTGCTTGGCGGGGTTGCCACCGGTGCGGTAGCCGAAGACGGCGCGCTCACGGTGAGCAATAGCCTGACGATTACGGATGCCGATAGTTCTGACAATCCGGTCAGTTACATCGACCTGGCGCCGACGCCCGGCAGCAACGGCTATGGCAACTTCGAAATCAGCGGCAATACCTGGACCTATACGCTCAACAATGGTCATGCAACGGTGCAGGGGCTCGACACCGGCGAATCGCTGACCGACAGCTTTAACTTCACCGCCAGCGACGGCAGCACCCAGGTCGTCAGCATCACCATCAACGGCGCCGAGGATGCGCCGACGCTGGATAACCCGCTTGCGGATCAGACCGCGACCGAGAGCCTTATCTTCAATTATGTTTTCGCGGCCAACAGTTTCGGCGATCTCGACGCCTCGGATACACTGACCTATGCCGCGAGCTTAAGCGATAACAGCCCGCTGCCGGCCTGGCTGAGTTTCGACGGCGCCACCCGGACCTTCTCGGGCATTCCCGGGGCGGCAGACGTCGGCACCCTCGATGTCAAGATCACCGCCGACGACGGCAGCAGCACGGTGACCGATATCTTTACCTTGACGGTTGATCCTTTAAACAGTGCTCCGGTAATTGGCGGGGACGACCTGGGCGCGGTCATGGAAGACCAGAATGTCGTCGATGACAAGATTAGCGTATCGGGCGCCCTGACCATCGCCGATCCTGACGCTGGCGAGTCCAGCTTTATTGCGGGCACCATCAACGGTGTGCTCGGCAGCCTGACCATCGACGCGGCCGGCAACTGGAGCTATAGCGCGGATAACAGCCAGGCCGAGATCCAGGCGCTGCAGGCCGGCGAAACGATAACAGATACGCTGACCGTGACCACGGCGGACGGCAGCACCCACGATATCGAAATTCTTATCAACGGCGCCCAGGAAGCCGCGCCAGCGCCGGTGGTAGAGCTGCCAGTCGTCGAACCGCCACCCGCGAACGAGCCGCCGCCAGAGGAAGCGGTAATCGAGGACGACAGCACCGGCGGTAGCGATCGAATTCTCGAGGAAATTATTCCGATCGTGCAGGAAAGCACGCCGCCACCCGTTCGGGAAACCGTCTCCTCGGCCGATCTGGTCGAGGACGATCGACCTGAGCAGCTCGACAAGGTCAGTTTTCAACAGCAAGCGGTGGAACCGGTTGCCGAACTTCGGCCTGCCCAGCCGCTACCGAACGATGCGCTTGACGTCGACAGGCTAAGCCTGCAGGTCAGCGACGACGAGGCGCTGAACGAGCGGTACGAGCTGCAATTGCTGGAGCGTATCGAGCTCATGCACCAGGACATGGATAGCGAGGTGGATAGACGCTCTGCCGACAATGTCGACGTTGAGATCATCGTCGGTTCGACCGTTAGCCTGACCGCGGGTATCGTCAGCTGGGTGCTGCGCGGCGGGTCGCTGCTGGCGAGCCTGATGAGTGCGGTGCCGCTGCTAAACCGTTTCGATCCGCTGCCGATACTAAAAACCAGGGAAGATGAAGAAGATGTCGAGCCCGATGACGATGACGATGACGAAACCAACAATACCCAGGCCAGGCAGCACGCGCGGCGCGTCGATAATATGTTTGCCGCGAAAGAAAGCGGGCAGCACAACCGCGGACACCTAGATGAATAGGTTGCGCAAGTCCCTGGGGCTTTTGTTTCCGGCGATGCGCATCAGCATTGCGCTCGCGCTGTTGACCGCCTGTATCCTGCTGACCGCGGATATGCTCGGGTTCACCCCGGACGAAGACAGGATGGAACTGGAGACCCGCAAGCAGATCGCCGAGTCGCTCGCGATCCAGTTTTCGGTGATGGACCCGAACAGCGATATCAGGAAAATAGAGGGCCTGGTCGGCATTGTCGCGCGGCGCAACCCGGCGATCCTGTCGACCGGTATTCGGCGTGCCACCGGGGAAGCCGTTTTCCAGACACCGAACCACGCGCAGCTCTGGCAGGGATACGACAGCAGCAAGTCGACCTCGTCGCACGTGCTGGTGCCATTGATGCAGCGCGACAGGCTGTGGGGTAACGTGGAACTGCGCTTCCAGGCGCTCAAAAGCGATTCTTTCATCGGATTTACGCAGAAGGGAGTCTTCAGGCTGCTGGTTTTCACGCTGTTGATCGGATTTTTCGTCTACCTCGTGTTCATGCTCAGAACCCTGCGCCAGCTCGACCCCAGCGCGGTCATCCCGGAACGCGTCAACGCCGCGTTCGATACCCTCTCCGAAGGCGTTATCATCGTCGATGAAGACGAGCAAATCCTGCTCGTCAACAAGGCTTTCAGCGAAAAAATCGGCCGTGAGCCGATCACGTTGCTGGGAGCCAGGGCTTCCGAGCTGAACTGGGAGCGCGTCTCGAAGCAGAAATCGGGTACCGAGCTGCCCTGGCTGGAGGTGCTCAAAACCGGCAAGAATACCGTGGGCGCGCAGTTCAGGCTTAAACCGGATGAAGGTGACATGATCAAGTTCGCGATCAACGCGTCGCCGATACTGAGCCCCGAGGGCAAGCCCCAGGGTGTGCTGATCACGCTCGACGACATCACCGCGATCGAGGAGCAGAACGTGCAGCTGCAGACCATGGTCGAGCATCTCGAAAAAACCCGAGCCGTGGTGCAGGAGCAGAACAAGGAGCTTTCCTACCTCGCGACCCGCGATTCGCTGACCGGGTGCCTGAACCGGCGCTCGTTCTCCGAGCAGTTCGAGATGTTGTTCAACGCGTCGCGCGAGGATGGCACCGAATTGTGTTGCATCATGGTCGACCTCGATCACTTCAAGTCGGTCAACGATAACTTCGGCCATGCCACCGGTGACGAGGTAATCAAGATGCTCGCCGAGATCCTCAAGATGAGCACGCGCAAGGACGATCTCGTCGGCCGCTATGGCGGCGAGGAATTCTGCCTGGTGCTGCCGGGCATGCCGATCGACATGGCGGTGAAGGTCGCCGAGCGCATCCGGCTGCGGGTCAAGGACGAGTCGACCAGGCGCTACGAAAACGGACCACGCGTGACCGCGAGCCTCGGCGTCGCCAGCATGCACGATAACCCGACCGACCAGGGCAACCTGAACCATCTCGCCGACGAGGCGCTTTATGCCGCCAAGCAGACCGGGCGCAACCGCGTGGTGAGCTGGGCGTCGATGGCGTCGGACGAGGATCTGACCGAAATCCGGCAGGCACAGGAAGCAGCCGAAACCGGTGTCGGGCCGAATGTCGCGAATCTTCAGCATCGCATTGCCGAACTCGAGGACATCGCGTCGCAGTTCTCGTCCGAGCTCGAATACAGCAAGAGTTACGACAGCCTGACCGGGCTGCCCAACCAGGTGTTGTTTTACGATCGCATTCACCAGGCGATCGAGCGCGGCTGCCGCCACGACCAGATCGCCGCGGTGCTGATCATCGATATCGAAATGTTCAGCCAGATCAACGCGAGCCTCGGGCGTTCGGGGGGCGATGAATTGCTCAAGCAGGTTGCTTACCGTCTGAATTCGATCGTACGCAAGTCCGACGGCGTGTCGCGTCTGAGTATCTCGCGCTTCGCCGGGGACGAGTTCGCGGTGCTGTTGACCGATCTGCCGAGAAAAGAAGACGTGACCTGGGCGGTGAAACGCATTCTCGATATCATCAACCAGCCGGTCGAGATCGACGGTAACACGGTTTACCTGACCAGCCACGTCGGCGTCAGCCTGTACCCGACCGATTCGGAATCGGTGGAGGGCCTGCTCAACAACGCGATGAGCGCCAAGCAGTACAGCAAGAAGCACAGGTCGGAATTCAACTACCAGTTCTTCGACAACCACGTACAGGAGCTTTCCCTGAAGCACCTGCAGCTCGAGGTCGACCTGCGCCGCGCGATCGATAACGAGGAGTGGGTACTGCAATATCAGCCCAAGCTCGATATTGCCCGGCAAAGGATCGTCGGCGTCGAGGCGCTGATTCGCTGGGATCATCCCGAGCGCGGCGTCGTGTCACCCTACGAGTTCATCGAATTCGCGGAACGCAGGGGCCTGATCGTGCAGATCGGCGACTGGGTCATCCGCGAAGCCTGTCGGCAGCTTCGCGACTGGATAGACATGGGTATCCTCGATTGCAAGGTCGCAATCAACCTGTCCAGCATGCAGCTGATCCAGTCCGATATCGTGCAGAAAATCCTGGGCAGCCTCGACGAATACCGGGTGCCGCCGCGGCTGTTCGAGATCGAAATTACCGAAACCATCCTGATGGAAAACGTGCGCCAGGCGATCGAGTCGCTGGAGCGGCTGCACGCGCGCGGGATTACTATCGCGATCGACGATTTCGGTACCGGCTACTCGTCGTTGGGCTACCTCAAATCCCTGCCGATCGATTGCCTCAAGATCGACCGCGGCTTCGTCAAGGATATCTGTAGCGACGAAAACGATCAGAAGATCGTGCAGACGCTGATCAGCATGGCGCACTCGATGAAGATGCGAGTCGTCGCCGAGGGCGTCGAGGACCGCGATCAGCTCAGGTTGCTGAGTTCCTACGCGATAGACGAAGCCCAGGGATATCTGCTGAGCAGGCCGGTCGCGCCCGAAGCGATCGAGGCCATGATTCAGAACCCGGAGCAACTGATCAATCCTCCCGCCAAGGTGATACAGCTGCGTCCCTGATTCGGGCGGGCGTAAAACTAGCCTGTTATCTTAAATCCCAGCCGCCGTAAAACCTTGTCCGGCAGCCCTCCCTTTCGACGACCCACGGTGAAACGCTCGTATTCGAGCCGGTCCGGGTATACCCGGCGCAGGCCGTCGAAATGTTGCGCAAAGCGATCGTCGTCGAAATCCGCGCCGGCGACGAATGCATCGTGATCGCGCCGGATATCGCAATGCTGACGGAACAGGCTGCGCCAGGATTCGAGCCCCGAGCCCGCCGCCTCGATAGCGATCGACCTGGCGGCCGGCAACAGCTGCGTCATGTGCCAGCCCGACTCGAGTCCGAAATGCCTGCAGGCCGCTTCGAGCACCATTTGCGTGCCGCGCAGCCGTCCCTCGATGCTATAGCCGGCGATATGCGGGGTCGCCAGATCGACGTGCCGCAGCAGTGCGCGATTTACCAGCGGCTCGTTTTCCCAGGTATCGAGAAATACGGACAGATCATCGCGTTCCCACAGCAGTTCGAGCAGGGCGGCATTGTCGACCACCTCGCCGCGTGCCGCGTTGACCAGTACGCTGCCGGTTACGAGTTGCGCCAGGCGTTCGCGATCGAGCAGATGAAAGGTCGGGTACCTGCCGTCGCGCGTCAACGGCACGTGCAGGCTGATGAAGTTGCATCCATCGAGGACCTCGTCGAGATCGACGAAATCCCGGGCCGACTCACCGGTTTCCTGCAGCGGCGGGTCGCATACGCGGCAGTCGATACCGAGCGCATCGAGTTTTTGATATAACCGCGAGCCGACGTTGCCGTAACCGACGATGCCGGCTTTTAATGCAAACGGATCGAAATCCCCGTGCTGCGACATCGCGAATAAGCCGCTGATCACGTATTCGGCCGCCGCTTCGGCGTTGCAGCCGGCGGCGTTGCTGCAGGCGATGCCGTTTTGCCGCAGGTACTCCAGGTCGATGTGATCGGTGCCGATGGTCGCGGTGCCGACGAACTCGACCGGCGTACCGGCCAGCAAGGCCTCGTCGACTCGCGTGACGGTGCGGGTAATCAGGCACTGGCAATCCAGTAAGTGTTCGCGCCTGATGTCTCGACCCGGCATCAGTCCGACTTCGCCGAGATCGTGGAAGGCGTCCGCGACGCAGGGAATATTGTGATCGGCGAGAATCTTCACGCCATGCAAAAACGCTCGATCAGGTTATCGATCATAGTTATCGTCGGGTCGATATGTTGCAGCGGCAGGAATTCATCGGGCTGGTGCGCCTGGTTGATCGAACCCGGACCGATGACGATGGTTTCGGTCTGCATCGAATTGAAGTAGGGCGCCTCGGTGCCGAACGCGACACTGCCGGTTTTCTTACCGGTGACGCGGGTCAGGAACTGCGCGATTTCGCTGGCCTCGTCGGTGTCCATCGCCGGCATGCCGGCGCCGAAGGTCTGCGTGGTAACACCGAGACCCCTGGCCTCGGCCACCTCGGCCGCAATCTGCTCGAGGTCCGCCTGCAGGGTCGCGAACGACATCGCGGGTAAAAAACGGATATCGATCAGCAGCAGGCAGGAACCGCAAATCCGGTTCGAATTGTCGCCGCCGTGGATGTGACCGAGATTCATCGTCGGTGTCGGAATGGTAAACGCCGGATCGTTGTAGCGGGACTGAATGCGGTCGCGATAGGCATATAGCGCGGTCATGAACTGGTGCATGCCGTCGAGCGCGTTGTTGCCGAGCCCGGGGTCGCTGGCGTGCCCGGACCGGCCCTGGTATTCGACCGACATGGTCAGGTTGCCCTTGTGCTGACGGATCGGTTTCAGGCCCGTCGGTTCGCCGATCACGCAGTAGCGCCCGAGTTTTTTGCCGTTATCGGCGATCAGTTTGGCGCCGCTCATCGTGGTTTCCTCGTCGGCGGTGGCGACGATCGTCAGCGGGCGCTCGAGTTTATCGAAATCGATGCGGCTGCTCGCCGTCAGCGCGAGCGCGAGAAAACTCTTCATGTCGCAGCTGCCGAGGCCGTAGATGCGGTCGTCGGCCTCGCGTGCCTCGAACGGATCGCTGCTCCACAGGTTCGGGTCGCAGGGCACGGTGTCGCTGTGGCCCGACAGCACCAGGCCTTCGCTGCCGCTGCCGGCGCGCGCGATCAGGTTGAACTTGCCCTCGGCGACGGTCTGGATTTCGGTGCTGAAACCGATGTGCTCGGCCCAGTCCGCGACCAGGTCGATGACGCCGCGGTTGCCCATGTCGAGATCGGCGTGGATGCAGCTCACCGACGGGGTCGCGATCAGTTGCGCGATCATGTCGCGCGCTGCCGGTAACCCCTTTGCCATCTTGCCTGCCTCAGTCCTGCGGCAGGTCGGTGACCGCACCCTCTGACGCGGAGCTGACCAGCCGCGCGTACTTGGCCAGCACACCGCGCCGGTAGCGCGGCTTCGGCGGTTTCCACGCGGCGGCGCGTTTTTTCATTTCGGCCGCGCTGACCTTGACGTTGACCTCGCGCTTTTCGGCGTCGATGGTGATCACGTCGCCGTTCCTGAGCAGCGCGATCGGCCCACCGACCGCCGCTTCAGGCGTGACGTGCCCGACTACGAAGCCGTGCGAGCCGCCGGAGAAGCGCCCGTCGGTCAGGAAGGCGACGTCCTTGCCGAGACCCTTGCCCATGATGGCCGAGGTCGGCGACAGCATTTCACGCATGCCGGGGCCGCCCTTCGGGCCCTCGTAGCGCACGACGATAACGTCGCCCTTCTTGACCGTACCGTCGAGAATTTTTTTCAGCGCCTGCTCTTCGGACGAAAAAATGCGCGCCTTGCCGGTGAAGCGCAGGCCTTCCTTGCCCGATATTTTCGCGACCGAACCCTCGGGCGCCAGGTTGCCGCGCAGGATGACGAGGTGGCTGTCCTTCTTGATCGGGTCGTTGAGCGCGTGCACGATATCCTGGCTCGCGGGATAGGGTTTCACCTTTGCCAGGTTTTGCTGCAGCGTTTTGCCGGTCACAGTCAGGCAGTCGCCGTGCAGCAGGCCGGCGTCGAGCAGCATTTTCATCAGCGGCTGGATTCCGCCGATTTCGATCAGTTCGGACATCATCGCCCTGCCGCTGGGGCGCAGGTCGGCGAGCACCGGCACGCGTTTGCCGATGCGCGTAAAGTCGTCGAGCTTGAGCCTGACGCCGATCGCCGAGGCCATCGCCAGCAGGTGCAGCACCGCGTTGGTCGAGCCGCCGAGCGCGATGACCACGGTGATGGCGTTTTCGAAGGCCTTCCTGGTCATGATGTCGCTCGGGCGGATATTGTTGCGGAGCAGGTACATCGCGGCGCGCCCGGCCTCGATGCAGTCCTGCGCCTTGTCGGCGGAAATCGCCGCCTGCGCCGAGCTGTTGGGCAGGCTCATGCCCATCGCCTCGATCGCCGAGGCCATCGTATTCGCCGTGTACATACCGCCGCAGGAACCGGGGCCCGGAATCGCGGTGCATTCTATTTGCTTGAGTTCGCGCCTGCTGATCTTGTGCTGCGCCTCGGCGCCGACCGCCTCGAACACCGAGACCACGTCGGTGGGCTTGTTCTTATGGCAACCCGGCATGATGGTGCCGCCGTAGACGAACACCGACGGGCGATTGAGGCGCGCCATGCCGATCAGGCAACCCGGCATGTTCTTGTCGCAGCCGCCGATGGTGACCAGCGCGTCGAAACCCTGGCAGCCGGTTACCGCCTCGATCGAATCGGCGATGACCTCGCGCGACACCAGCGAGTACTTCATGCCCTCGGTGCCCATCGAGATGCCGTCGGAGATGGTGATGGTGTTGAATACCACCGCCTTGCCGTTGGCCATGTTGGCGCCTTCGGCCGCTTTCAGGGCGAGCTGGTCGATGTGCATGTTGCACGGCGTCACCATGCTCCAGGTCGACGCGATGCCGACCTGGGGTTTCCTGAAGTCGGCGTCGTCGAAGCCTACCGCGCGCAGCATCGAGCGGCTCGGCGCGCGATCGACGCCGTCGACGACGATGGAGGAGTAATGTCGGATACCGGGCTTGCCGGAAGAACTTTTTTTACTGGCCATGAATCGATGAATTCGTTGCAGGAAGAATCGCGCTAGGTTAGGCAAAGGCGTTAAGCGTTGCAAGCTAATAAATCCCGGGGTTAGATCCAAATAATGCGAAATCTTGCCTATACTTGAATCGATGCGGACAATATCCCGGTAGCCCATGATCGAAGCGATTGCAGCAGCCTCTTTTTCCGCGCTCGTCGGCGCGGGCCTGACCTGGTACTGGATAAAGGGTGTCGAGGCAAAACGCGCCCGCAGGCGGCAGCAGGATAGCAAGGATCGGCTGCATACCCTGATCGAAGCCACGGTGGGGACGACCGGCGAAACCTATTTCTACGCGCTGGTCAGGGAGCTGTCCGAGTTCCTGTCGGTGGACGCCGTGTTCCTCGCGGCGCTGGTCGACGACGCGCAACAGTCCTACCAGACGCAGGCTTACTGGTGCGACGGCGGCTATATCATGAATCACCCGGTTTCGTTGCAGCACAGCCCCTGCGGTGACAGCGGCAGTTTCTGGTATATCGAGAATTCTGCCAGCGAGCTGTTCCCCCAGGCCGATTTGCTGCGCGAGCGTTTCCCGGGGTCCGGTTTTTTTGCGATCCGGCTGCAGGATTCGGGCGGGCGGCCAATCGGCGTGCTTGCCGGCATGACCCGGGGCAGGCTGCAGCCGCAGAAAAGCGATGTCCACGTGATCAAGCTGTTCGCCGCGCGCGCCGCTGCCGAACTCGAGCGTAAACTGGCGCTCGGCGAGACGTTGATGGAAAAGGAGCGCGCGCAGATCACGCTGCATTCGATCGGCGACGGTGTCATCACCACCGATAGCCGGGGTCGCATCGACTACATGAACCCGGTAGCCGAGGCGCTGACCGGCTGGCGCTACCACCAGGCCATGGGGCTGTCGATGGAGGCGGTGGTGCACCTCGAGGACGAGCAAAGCGGCATGGTGATACCGGACCCGGCGCAACGCTGCCTGTCGGAGCAGCGCGTGGTCGCGCCGAAGACCGATAACGTGCTGATTTCGCGCGGCGGCGAGCGCTACTCGATCCAGGGCACCGCGGCGCCGATGATCGATTCCCAGGGCAACAGCATCGGCGTGGTGCTGGTATTCAAGGATGTTACCGATTCGCGCCGCATGCAGAAGAAGATGGTGCATCAGGCGACCCACGATCCGTTGACCGGGCTGGTAAACCGCAGCGAGTTCGAACAGCGGCTGGAAAAGGCGCTGCAGTCTGCCAGGGACTTCGAAAACACGCACGCCTTGCTGTTTCTCGATCTCGACCAGTTCAAGATCGTCAACGATAGCGCGGGGCATGTCGCCGGCGACGAGTTGCTGAAGCAGATTTCGTCGCTGCTCGCCGGTCAGTTGCGCGGACGCGATACCCTCGGCCGGCTCGGCGGTGACGAATTCAGCGTGCTGCTGGAAAACTGTCCGCTCGACAAGGCGCGCAATGTGGCCGACATTCTGATCGACGTGATCCGAGAATACCGGTTCGTCTGGGATCACAAGACCTACCAGGTCGGGGTCAGTATCGGTATCGTGCCGATTACCGCGGAATCGTCTTCACGCAAGCAGCTCATGCACGATGCCGACCAGGCCTGTTACGCGGCCAAGGACCTCGGTCGCGGGCGCGCCTGTATCCATAACGAAACCGATGGCGACGCCACGCACCGGCCGGGCGAAAAGCTGCAGCGCAGGGATATACGCGATGCGCTGGCGAGCGAGCATTTCCTGTTGCTCTACCAGCCGATAATTGCGTTGGACCCCGAACAGACGCGCCTGCACACGCGCGCCGAAGTGCTGCTGCGCATGCTCGACGACGCAGGAAACGTGATCAATCCCGGCGCGTTTCTGCCCGCCGCCGCGCGCTTCGGCCTGATGTCGCAAATCGATCGCTGGGTGATCGAGCGTGTTTTCACGGCTTATCCCCACGTATTCATGCAGAATCCGGACCTGGTATTGAGCCTGAACCTGTCGGCAGCGTCGATCGCCGATGAATCGCTGGTCGAGTACATCCTGCAAAGATTCGACAAGACCGTCGTCAAGCCGCATCAAATCTGCTTCGAAATCAGCGAAACCGCGTTCAGCCACGACCTCGCCAACGCGAGCCGCCTGGTGCGGCGCCTGCAGGCCGCCGGCTGCAGTTTTGCGCTCGATGATTTCGGCAGCGGGCTGACCAGTTTTGCGGCGCTCAAGGACCTGCCGCTGGATTTCGTCAAGATCGACGGTAACCTGGTGCGCGACATTTGTGGTGATGCGGTCGATTGCGCGATGGTCGAATCGATTAACGCGATGGCTCATCTGCTCGGCATCCGCACCATTGCCGAGAGCGTCGACGGCGAAGCGGCGATCGAAAAACTGAAATCGATCGGCATCGACTATGCGCAGGGATACTATCTCGGCGACCTGTTGCCGCTGGATGAGTTCGGCAGCACGGCGCAGGAGCGCAGGCTTTCGGAAATCCAGCTCAACTGACCGCCGGCGGCCATCCTCGCCATAATTCCAATCCGGATTGAGTGTCGGGCCCGCATCGACGGGGTCATGGGGCGCTAGTGCAAGATCCCTGCCTGCGCAGGGAGGATACTGGACGGCGGGATGGTTCCCGCCTGCCGTCATACCCGCGCAAGCGCGAATCTTTCGATAATGGCTCCGACTCGACTTATTATGAGTCATCCCCGCGCAGGCGAGGATCTTTAACGGTTTTGTCTGCTGGAAGCGAAAAGGTACCCGCTTTCACCGATCTGAGCGCTTGCTGTTCTCGTCATTCCGGTTTGCGTCAGACGCCGACCCTGGTC
>JAOTTY010000132.1 GCA_029864185.1 Gammaproteobacteria bacterium | reverse complement strand
CTAGGGCTACGAGCCAACGCTGTCGAACATGGAAAATTGTGTCGCGTCGGCCATCGCCGGGGAGATCGTCTGATGGCAACAATCAAGCTCAAGTGCCACGTTGGTGTCGGCCCGGAAGTATCGGGAGAGGCGCTCGTCACCGACGACAACTTCTCCGCGCGCTACGACCTCGACCGCGACAGAGGAATTTTCTCGCGTCCCCAGCACAAGCTCGCGGGACAGAGTTACGTCGGCAAGATCATGGTGTTCAACACCGCCAAGGGCGGCGTCGCTTCGGCCTGGATGCTGCACCAAATGAAATCGCGCGGCATCGCGCCGAAGGCTATCCTTTTCAACAGCGTCAACCCGATCCTGGCGCAGGGTGCGGCGCTCGCCGACATGGCGATGTGCGACCGTTTCGCCGACGGCGATGTCACGGGATTGATCCGCAGCGGCGACCAGGTGACGGTAAAACCCGAGCAGGGCCTGGTTACGATTACGCGGGACTGAACCGGAAACAGCCGATACAGGTTCGCGCTTTTATTTGACTGGACTGTTTTCATGCCGACAAACGAATTGAGGAAATTAAGGCAACATCATAACGCAACGATCGGGTTGTTCGTGGCCTTCTGGATATTTACGCCGACTGCAATCGTGGTAATCGAATTCTTCGACGTATCGCAGCGCACCCGGGACGCCTTGATCGGCACCATCTTCGGTGCCGCTATCGTGTTGTCGCTGCTGCAGTTCAGCAAGCGCTGTCCGTATTGCCGCGCTAATCTCGGCTGGCAAGCGCGACTCGGCATCCCAGGGCATTGCCGCAAGTGCGGCTCGATCCTGCGCGAGGGTAAATAGAAAACGACCAAAGCATTTCTGGGATAGATCGCTGTTACAGCGGAACTGGTGGTTTTTCCTGTACTTTTACGCCGGGCCGCCAGGCAAAGACCTCTCCCCGATTTTCGGAGTCCGTCACGGGATAAGCGGCGCCGTGTATTGCTGCCTTGTTACCGGATCAGGGTATTGTCCCTGACCTGCTCCAGCTTTTCTTCCAGCTTGTCGATCTCCGCGCGAAAAAATTCGGCCCGCGGGGACAGCGGGTCATGGAACTCCAGTTTTTCGAGATTTGCGATCAGTTGATTGATCATTTTCACGATCTTTATTTCTTCGACGGTCAGGTCGAAATTCCTCAACTTTCCAGTCATTACGGCGGCTTCCCTTTAACATCGACGAATATTCAAATCTTATCCTTGCTGCACCGATCGTACAAGCTCTTAAACCGGGAATGCCACGTCGCCCTGGGGAGCGATCCTGCACATCGACGCCGCGCATTTCGGGGAGCAGACTCCAGTAAATGGGCTATGCTCATTTGTGATCCGGGGTGAACCAGGACCTGAAATCGAATCAACAAATCGAGAGACTACCAAGATGATCTACTTCAGAAAATTTTTCGGGATTGCGCTGCTGTCGTTACTGGCGTCCGGCGCGTATGCGGCGATAGCGCCTACCGCCCAGTTTGCCGCCGAGCCGGAACGCGCCCAGTTGGCCGGAAACCTCGATCAGCGCGAACATGTCAGGCAGCAACTCATCGAGTTCGGCGTCGATCCGCTCGAGGCGAGCAAGCGCGTCAGCCAGATGACCGATCAACAAGTCTCCACGATTCAGGGGGACATTACCGAACTGCCTGCCGGGGCGGGAGTGAGCACGACCAACCTGTTGCTGATCGTTATTATTTTAATCCTGATACTTTAAACTCCTGGCGCATTTAAAGGCCCGCGATTTCGGGGCGCCTCTCTCGAGGCTGCTACCGGTCGCCGGGGCAAAGCGGGGATTTTTGGTTTGTCGATATAGCCGGATACCAGTTGCTGCAAACGGCGCCGGTCGAAACTGCGATAATGGCCCGGCATTACCTCGTCGGTTTTCAATTGCAGGCTGCTCCATGAAGCCGATGTAATCGTCGATCACCGAGTCCTCCAGTTCGTCCAGCAATGCGCCGTCATAAACCACGTCAGCGGAGAAAAATTGCTGGTTACGCGGGATGTAAAAACCGATCGAGCCTGACGAATGACCGGGTAAATGCATCACTTCGAACGCCCCGGCGCCCAGGTCGATCACGTCGCCGTGCCGTATCGCTCGAGCCTGCGGGCAGGCCCTGACCTCGTAGTCGCTCGCGCTGAAGCCCTGGCAGGGTACGGATTCGAAGTCGACGTCCGGCACGAAACCGAATTCCGAGGCGCTCTGAACGGGCTCGATGGCCTCGTGACCCTCGCCGAATCGCGGTTTATAATCCGTCCTGTTTCAAGCGGAATCGAACCGATGCAAACCAGCTATATTGATTGCAGCAACGAGGTATCCCCGATCAGGCAGCCACAGGGTGACCGCCTGTGCTGGCTCGCGCCGGACATTTCCGAAGATGACTTCCTGCTTTCCCTGACGAATGCCGCGCGCGATGAGATCGATGCCCTGGCGCGTCACTTTAACGAAAATCCCCTACCGATCCTGTACCGACAGCTCGACGATTTCGAACTACCCGCTTGTCGCGAGACGATGGCGGCGATGAAGCGCATACTCGACGACGGTGTCGGTTTCGCGGTGCTCGACCGGCTGCCGATGGACGACTACCCGATCGATACACTGCTCGAGATTTACTGGGTGCTCGGCCAGTGCATCGGCCGACCGGTGGCGCAGAAATGGAACGGTCAGATGATTTACGACGTTTCCGATACCGGCGCCGATTACGCCTACGGCACGCGCGGCTCGCATACCTCGGTGGAACTCGTATTCCATACCGATAACGCGTTCGCGCGGATGGTCCCCGACTATGTCGGCCTGCTTTGCCGCAGCCCGGCCAAAAGCGGCGGCGTCAGCCGTTTCTGCAGCCTTTACTCGGTGCATCAGCGCATGCTGGAGCAATATCCCGGTCAGCTAGAACGGCTCTACCAGCCGATGCTGTTCGACCGCCAGAAAGAACACCGCGAAGGCGCCGAGCCGGTTTGTCTCGCGCCCTACTTCAGCTGGCGCAACCAGCGCATGTTCGCGCGCGCCAATTCATCGCTGGTGCGCAAGGGCTACCAGGTCGCGGGCGAGACCATGGACGCGGCGCTGGCCGATGCACTCGATGCCATCGACGAGGTTTGCGCGGCGCAGGACCTGTGGTTCGAGGCGCCGCTGCAGCGCGGCCAGATCCAGTACCTCAACAACCACGAGGTCGGCCACTACCGCAGCGCCTTCGTGGACTACGACGAGCCTGAGCGCAAACGCCACCTGTATCGCCTGTGGCATCGCGCGGCGGGGTCGAACAGCTACGACGGCCGCTATCCCGACGAGCACTAGAACCGTAGCTTGAAGTAGTCATTCCGGCGCTAGCCTGCGCGGGTACAGGCACCTTAGGGCCCGGCGGGAATCTCGTCGCCTGCGGCGCTCGCATTATCGGGGCCCGGGGCGGCGGGAGAGCTTGCGCAGGGGTAGCTTATGTTCGCAGGGCAGCTCGTTTTTCAACAATCCCGGTAATTCTGCGCCCGGCACAGGATTACCAGGTCTCGGGCGCGCTGCAGCTGCGCGGGCGTCATTTCGTTTTCCATATTGGCGAGACTGTTGGCAGCGTTGACGTTGCCCTGCGCAGCCGCGATGTTCCACCACATATGGGCGCGCACGTAGTCCCGGTCGACGCCCTCCCCGTTGGCATACTTGGCGCCGAGGTTGAAGCGGGCCGATGCGAGCCCCTGCTCGGCCGCCAACCGGTACAGGCTCACCGCCTGGCGATGATTCTGCTCGACGCCCAGTCCTCTCGAATACATCGCACCAAGCAGATTCTGCGCCAGGGCAAATCCTTTCTCGGCAGCCCGGCGCAGCCAGTCGGCGGCGATCTCGAAGTCACGCGTGACTCCCTGCCCGGCCTGGTACATTTTGCCGAGGCTGTATTGCGCCAGCAGATCGCCCTGCGCGGCCGCCGCGCGAAACCATTTCAGCGCGATATCGTAATCGCGCGCCACGCCGAGGCCCTCCCGATAGCGGCTACCGAGATTGGCCTGCGCGCTGGCGCTGCCGTTGTCCGCCGCGAGCCGGTACCACTCGAGCGCCTTGTCGTCGTCGCGCTGCAGGCCAACCCCGTTTTCATACATCCAGCCCAGGTTGAACTGCGCCTCGGCATGTCCCTGCGCGGCCGCGAGCCGGTACCACTCGAGCGCCTTCTTGTTACTGCGCACTACCCCGAAGCCCTTCTGATAGCTGGTCCCGAGGTTGAAGCGGGCATGCGCATTGCCCTGTTCCGCGGCCTTGCGGTACCAGTCCAGTGCGGTAGCATAATCCTGTTCGACCCCGGTGCCGTTCTGATACATCGTACCGAGGTTGTTTTGTGCGGCGGGATCCCCCTGCCGTGCGGCGATCGTGTACCAGCGAACCGCGACCCGGTCGTTTCTCGTTACCCCCTTGCCCTGCTCATACATCCACGCGAGGTTGGTCTGGGCGACCGCATTCCCCTGCCTGGCCGCCTGCCAGTACCACTTGACCGCGGCTTCGTTATCTTGCATCACGCCTTTTCCGTGCTGATACAACCAGCCGAGATTATTCTGCGCGACCGCGTTGCCCAGTTCGGCTAGCAGCTCCCATTGCGCAAAAGCGCCCGGATAGTCGCCGCTGTTATAAGCCCTGACGCCATTGGAAAACTCCGCTGCATATGTCGGGCCCCCCGCCAGAAGACATACCAGAATCGGAAAAACTGCCAATACTCTCATACGGGTTTTTCGCAAAAGACCAAATATCAGGTTGGTTATCGCAGCAGGTCGCGGACGGTTATTTTTTTCAGGATCTGGTGCAGGCCGCTTGTAGTCTGCATGTTAAAGAAGTTATCGAGGATGACAAGTCGAAAAAGGGCTGCTCGCGCGGCGTCGCCACTCCCTGTCCGAAATCGAATGGCGGCATCAGGGGCGCCTGGCAACCAGCCTCGCGCTCGCGACCGCTTCGCCGTCGGCGTTGCTTGCGACCGATTCCTCGTATAGCAGGATTTCAAGCCCCGGTACCGCCGCGCGCAGCTGTCCGGGCGCGACCCGATAGTCCCTGCTGGTCGGGCCGATCACCTCCTCGTCGGTAACCAGGTGCTCCTCGCAGACCAGGTAGCCGCCCGGCGCCAGGCAGTCGCATAGCCGGGTTACGAGGTCGACATCGACGAACCACATCACGACGATCAGGGCGTAATCGCGGTCGAACCGGAAAGGCAGGTCCAGATCGTGCTCGATCCAGTTCACGTCGAGTCCGAGCTGCTGCGCCGCCTGCCGTGCCTTGCTCAATCCCTCCGCCGAGATATCGATCGCGTCGACTCGAAAGCCGTTTTGCGCGAGCAGGATGGCGTTACGGCCGGCACCACAGGCGACGTCCAGCGCCCGGCCGGCAGGTATCTTCGGCAGCCATTCCTGCAGCAGGGTCACGGGGTTGTTCTTGCGATAGCAATCCTCGGCGTAGCGCTGGTTCCACTTGGTTCGGTCCTGTTCGCTCATTGTCGTCATAGCATCTTGTGTTCGGTTCGAGCGGAGTTTACACCAGGGCCAGGGGCTGGCGACAGCGGATGCGATTCCCAGACGGCACTGGGCGGTCCGACGGGATCCCCGGCATCGCTGCAGCGAAAGATCCCGGACTATGTGCTGCGCACAATCCGGGATCACGCCTGGCGGCGTCACTTTTTCGGCGTGGATTTCGCGATCAGTTCGGGCAGCCTGAGGCGCAGAATCTTCCCCGAGGGCCCTTTCGGCAGATCGTCGAAGAAATAGATGACCTTCGGCATCTTGTAACTGCCGACGCCGGCCTCGCAGAAAGCCTTGAGTTCTTCCTCGCTGCATTCGTAGCCATCGCGCAAGACCACGCAGGCGACCACTTCCTGGCCGTAGTTTTCGTCGTCGACGCCGACCGCAGCCGCCTCGAGGATGGCTTCGTGTCGATACAGGACGTCATCGATTTCTCGCGGCGCTATATTTTCGCCGCCGCGGATAATCAACTCCTTGGAACGCCCCGTCAGAAAGATATAACCGTCCTCGTCCTTCATGCCGAGGTCGCCACTGTAAAACCAGCCGTCCCTGATCGAGTCGGCGGTCGCCGCGGGATTCTTGTAATAGTAATCGAGCAGATTGCTGCCACGGATGACCAGCTCGCCGACGACATGCGGCGCGCATTGCCGGCCATGCTTGTCCAGGATGACGATTTCGTTGCCAAAGGGCAGGCCTACCGATCCGGGTTTGCGCGGCGCCGGCGGCAGCGGATTGCTGGCCACGGTGCCCGCGGTCTCGGTCAGGCCCAGGGTTTCGATCATCGGCACCTTGAAGGTTTGTTCCCACTGCTCCAGCGTCGCCGCCGCCAGCGGTGCCGACGCCGAGCGCGCAAAGCGGAATTTCGCCAGGCGCTCGTCGTTGCCGAAATCGTAGGGTTCCCGGGCGGCACGATCGAGCAGGTACTTGATGATCGTCGGTACGATGCTGCTCCAGGTGCAGCGATGCTCGACCACCAGCCGCCAATAATCGGTCGCGCTGAAACGCCTTGGCATCACCACGCTGCTGCCGCTGTAGAGTGGCGCCGAAACCGTCACCATCGCGCCGTTGATGTGGTACACCGGCAGCACGCACAGCGCGCGGTCCCCGGCCCCGAGCCGGTGACCCTCGACTACGTTGCGCCCGCCGCTGGTCACCGCGCGGTGGCTTAGCACCGCGCCTTTGGGCAGTCCGGTGGAACCCGAGGTATACAGCAATAACGCGGTATCTGCGGGTACCGGCAGCGGTGACGGAATCACCGGCACGGCGTCGCCGGAGGGCCAGTCCGGCCCGTCTTCATCGCTCGTTTCGATGACCCGGATCGGGCGCCCGACCCGCGCCATGATTTCGGCGAGCTTGTCACGATATTCGGGCGCGACGAACACAATCTCGGAGTCCGAATGGTCGAGCACGTGTACCAGCTGCACGGTGCCGGCGACGGCGTTGAGCGGGACGATAACCCGGTTGTTCGCCATCACCCCGAGAAACAGGCGCGTCGTCCAGTAACCGTTGTTCAGCAGGAAGGCGACACGGGCGCCCTGTCCGAGACCGAGCCGGTCGAGCTGCGCGCCAACCTCGTCAACCGCCGTTTTCAGCTCGCGGAAGCTCAGCTTTAGCCCGCTTTCGGGCGCGATCAGGAAGTCGCGGTCGGGGCTTGCATCGGCGTGTTGCTCGATGCATTCACGCACCGTCTCCATCGTCAGTCTTTGCCATAGCGGGAGAAGTAGGCGCCGAACAGGTCATCCTCGGAAGGCCTGTCTTCGGCAACCGTCGTTACCAGGTGCGTGGTGTTGATGAAATGACGATAATTCAGGTTCTCGCTGATGCTGTTGCCGCCCCAGGTGCCGCAACCCATGCTCAGCGTGAAGTTGAGCCCATTGTTGAAACTACCGCCGTTGCCGAAGGTGTGCGCCTGGTTGACGAGCACGCGCACCACGTCGATTTCCTCGGCGAGCCGCACCGGGTGATCCATGTTGCGCGTATGAATACCGCAGGAATGCCCGCGGCCCTGCACGTTGAGGATGCTGGTGACCAGCTCGACAGCGTGGTCGAAATCGCACGCGCGATACACGGTCAGGACCAGCGACAGCTTTTCGTCGGCAAACGGGGACTTCGCATCGAATTCTTCCTCGACCATGAAAAAGCGCGCCTTCGCGGCAGACTCGTCGAGCCCCACGCCCGCGGCGAAGACATCGGCATCCTTCGCAATCAGGTCCCGGTTGAGATTGCCATCGACCCAGAGCCTGTCCCTGATCAACTCTCTCTCGGTTTCGCTGCAACGATAACCGCCGGCGTTGGTGAGCGCAGTCATGGCTTCCTCGTACCTGTCGTCGAGAATGATCAGGGAATTTTCCGACGAGCAGGAAGTCGAGTTGTCGAAGGTTTTCGACGCGCAGATTTTCTGTGCCGCGTCGTTCAGATCGGCATTGCTGTCGATGATGACCGGCACATTGCCGGCGCCGACGCCGATTGCCGGCGTGCCGCTGCTATAGGCCGCGCGCACGTTGTTCTGCGAACCGGTGGCGACGATCAGGTCGGCCTGCTCCATCAGCAGCCGCGTGAGGTTGCGCGATACCGGATGCGGCAGTATCTGCACCAGGTCTTCGGGTGCACCGACCTTGCGCAGCGCGCCACGCATTAGCTCGACGGTTGCGTTGGTGCTGCTCCAGCCCGCCGGCGACGGCGCGATGACAATCGCGTTGGCGCCCTTGAGCGCCATCATGGTCTTGTTCACCGGGGTCGCGGCGGGATTGGTAGACGGCGTAATCGCGGCGACGATGCCGACCGGCTTGCCGTACTTGATGATTCCGTTGCCGTTATCGTTTTCGATAACACCGACGGTGCGCACCCGCATCAGGTCGCGCAGCGTGCCGAAGGTCTTGCGTTGATTCTTGACGATCTTGTCGGCGACGTTGCCGATACCGGTATCCTTTACCGAAAGCTCCGCCAGCTGTTTTGCATTTTCAGGCTTGTACAGCGACCACGCGACCGCGGTGACCACCTCGTCGACGCGCGCCTGGTCGGCGCCGGCGAACTGCAGCATCGCACCCCGTGCCTGCTCGATCAGCTGCGCAACGCTCGCCAATTCTGCATCGCTTGCGTTTACCACCGCAGAAACCGCCGCTTTGGCCATAGGTCTGATCCCGGGAAACTGGAAACCGGCAAGTTTACCCGCTGCACCGCCGAATTCAAACCGCAATTCCGCGGACACAATACTTGATTCCGTGGAATTAAGTATTGTGTCCGCGCATCGGCAAACTGATAAGATGCGGCGGTTTTTCGGGGGGAGAAATACTTGCTGGCAGAATACGGGCCATGGATCATCGCCTGGTGTTTTTTCGCGCTGTGCTGCGGCGGCTTCATCAAGGGCGCGCTCGGCGTCGGTACGCCGCTGCTGACGGTGCCGATGATGGCGCAGGTGCTGCCGCCGCAGATGGCAATCGCGATTATGGCGATCCCGGTGGTGGTCGCCAACCTGTGGCAATTCGCGCAGGCCGAGCGCAGTACCGCGGTGGTGGCGCGCTTCTGGCCGACTTTTCTGGCGATACTGGTCGGCACCTGGGTCGGGGTCAAGATCCTGTCGATAATCGACGAGCAGACCCTGCTGATCCTGGTCGGGGTTGCCGTCATTGCCTTCGCGCTGCTGCAGGGATCGCGTTTCCGCCTGCATTTACCGGACGCGCTGGTCAAACCCGCGGGCGTATTCTTCGGCGGCGCGGCGGGCCTGATCGGCGGCGTATCCTCCTTTTTCGGGCCGATGCTGATCACCTATCTGATTTCGATCCGCGGCCTCGACAAAAACCAGTTCGTCAGCTCGATCAGTTTTCTCTACGTCAGCGCGGTGGTGCCCTGGACGATTACGCTTTACCTTTACGGCATACTCGATCAGCGGCTGCTGCTCTACTCGACGCTGGCAACGATTCCGGTCACGCTCGGGCTGCTGGTCGGTCAACGCATCCGTTATTCTATCAGCGACGCGCGGTTCCAGTACCTGATCATCGGCATACTGATGGTCTCGGGCATCTCGATGCTGTGGCGGGCCTATCACTGACCGGCAGGAATAAGCTCGACGGCGCCCTCGGTCCTCGCAGTACGCGCTAAAACATAATTACTTCGATGGCGTGATCGCGGTACAATATCTGCGTATTCGCCCCCAAAACGAAACCATGAAATCAGCAATGAAACCGTTTTCGCTCGCAATCTGTATTGGCTTGGCAGTTGTCATTGGCGGCTGCGCGACCACCGGCGGTACCACACCGAGCGAAAGACGTCAGGCGATTCAATCGATGAAAAACCAGGTACTAACCGAACTCTACCAGGCCAAACCGGATGTCAAATCGCAAATCGCCAGCGCGCCCGGTTACGCGGTGTTTAGCAACGCCAACGTCAACCTCGTACTGGCAAGTTTTGGCGGTGGTTTCGGCGTCGCCAGGAACAATAAAACGGGAACCGATACCTACATGAAGATGGGCGAAGTCGGTGTCGGGCTCGGTCTCGGCATCAAGGATTTCCGCGTGGTATTCGTCTTTCACACCGACAAGAGCCTGAATAATTTTATTGAAAATGGCTGGGCGGTCGGCGCCCAGGCCGACGCTGCCGCCAAGGCCAGCGACAAGGGTGCGGCCGTCGGCGGCGAGATAACCGCCGATAACATCACGATTTACCAGCTAACCGAAACCGGTCTGGCGCTGCAGGCGACCATCAAGGGAACCAAATACTGGAAGGATGAAACGCTTAACTAGTAACGGGACCGGGTCAATAGCGTGACGACCGTCGGGTTCAGCAGCGCCGCGCAAGTGCCCGACAAACCTGGCAGGCACCTGGTGCACGCGAAATCGATAATCCTTGCGTTGCTGTTAACGCCTGCATGGAGCCTGGATACTGCTGCCCACGAGGGTTCTATCAGGGTGATCACGGGACATGACGGCGCCGCGGTCGCCACCAATTTACCACGCCACTGCCTGGCAAACGGCGTCATGCGTTGCCACCGCTATCATCCGTTATTCCGCAGCGAATCGATGAAAAACAGCCTCGAACCCCGGGACCGGTCCACGCTTGACGATCCCGGCGACATGATACAGCGGCCAGCGGGCTGGCACAGTGACCAGATCATCAAGCTGGATCGCAACGGCCTCTGCCTGCAAACGGGTGACCCCGGCTACGACCGCGCCTCGGGCTTCGAGCTTTTCTTCTCTATCGATAAATGTCGTAGCAGAAGTGCGGAACTGTCCAGAGGATCGCTCTGAAGGCCGCCCGGCAGACTATCAAGGCGCAACGCTGAGCGAATCCATGCGGATCCCGAGAGGCCCGCGTGCGAGGTAGAACTGCAGCGTTTTGCCATCGCGTTCGACCTCGACTTCGACCACGTCGGTGATGTTGCCGCTGGTGGTGGCCGCGCGCAAATCCCTCCAGTTATAGATGCGCTGGTTGTCGTAGCGCAGGATATGGTCGCCCGCCACGATGCCGGCCTGCCCGGCCTGGGCGCTCGCCAGCACGCTGGTCACGGCGACGCGGTTCGGTTGTCCCGAGGCGTACAGATATGCATCGTAGGCCGAATCCCCCAGTTGTTCCCGTAACGACTCCTCCTTGTCGTCGAGGCGCCGCATTTCCTCGCGCAGACGGGCGCGGTCCCAACCCTCGCGGGCGGACTGGTCGCGCAGGTACAGGCGCTCCATTTCGAGTTGCTCGAAGAAGACCTTCAGCTGATCGGCCTGGGCGCTATCCATGCCGGTTCTGATCAGCGCCTGTTCATCGAACCAGCCCTGTCCGGAAACCTCGCTGGAATTTGCGGCGGCACCGTCCGCCGCGGTCGTACCGGTCGTAGCTTCCATTTCGGCGCCCAGCGCCGCCACTCGACGGCTCAGGCGATCGAGCTTTTGCTCGAGCGACCGGCGCGCGCGGATTTCATCCTGTAACAATCGCTGCAGTTCGGCCATGTCCGCGCCGGCGGCGGGCACGGCGAAATCCCGGCTCGCAGCGCCGCCGCTGGCAGCTCTGGATTGA
>JAOTTY010000391.1 GCA_029864185.1 Gammaproteobacteria bacterium | reverse complement strand
CTCGTCGCCGAAATCGCGTCGCCCAAGGTGCGCGGCGCCGCCTACGGGCTGCGCCAGGCGCTCGACTCGCTGGGCGCGTTGCTCGGCCCGTTGCTCGCGATCCTGCTGATGATCTGGTTCTCCAGCGACATCAGGGCGGTCATGTGGATCGCGGTGGTGCCCGCTTTCATCGCGGTAGCGGTGCTGTTCATCTACGTGCGCGAACCGCAGCGGGTCGAACCGGACAGGGAGGTCAGGGCGCCGCTCAAGGCCTTCGATGCGAAACGGCTGCCGGGGCGCTACTGGCTAGTCGTTTTGCTCGGTGCCGTGTTTACGCTGGCGCGGTTCAGCGATGCCTTCCTGGTATTACGCGCGCAGGATGTCGGCCTCGACTTTGCCTATATCCCGGTCGTGATGATTGTCATGAACGTCTTTTTTGCCGGGGCCGCATATCCTGCGGGGGCAGCCGCCGACCGCATCAGCCACCGTCGACTGCTGCTAGTCGGGCTGGCGTTTCTAATCGCCGCCGATCTGGTGCTGGCCCTGGCCGAAACCCCGTTAATCGTGTTCGTCGGTGCCGCGCTGTGGGGCATGCATATGGCATTCACTCAGGGCTTGTTGTCGAAACTGGTCGCCGATACTGCTCCTGCCGAACTTCTCGGGACGGGTTTCGGCATATTTAACCTCGTCAGCGGCTTCGCACTGTTGTTGGCAAGCGTCATTGCCGGCGTACTGTGGAGCGCTTTCGGCGCCGCGGCCACGTTCGTTGCCGGAGCCGCCTTCGCGACCCTCGCGACGATCGGTTTACTGGTGACCGTGCGCCGTAGCCGAATCGATGCAAAAGCCTGAGGCCGCTATCGTCGAACGGCAGGCTCGAAAGCATGCCCGGAATGCCGCGACGAGCGGCAGATTCCGATCTATTCTGTTGAAAAATCCCAATTATTTCTCGACGGAGAATCCATTTTCGATACCGCAAATTCTAAAAAATTAACCTACGGAGGCAATTTATAAAATAACGATCCCAACCGATCTGGCTACCGGTGAGCCTGCATGTCAAGTACTGAGCGGAGTAAAGAAAGCCCTGGTTTGCTGCAGAAAATGAGTGCCCATTTTTTCGGGTTATTCAGCGGAATATATCCGAAGTCGACACCCGGAACCGAAGTATCGAGGGCTGCATCGTGTCCGTTGCTGTCATTTAATTCCAAAACGAATGTTGCTCTAATATTCCAGTCTCTTCTAGCTCTTTTCGCTAAAATGAAATGTTATCCACACGAAATCCCTCAGCATTTTATGTTACGCTCGTCCGACTAATCGCGTAAATACCAAGGAGGTAACTGAAGTGAACAAGACTCGTCGATCATTCCTGTACGCCCTCGGCACGGGTGTTATCGCCATACCGTTGAGCACCCTGACTCGCGAGGGAAGTGCATTGGCGGCCGATGCCCCGAAACTGGACCCTGAGGACCCCACCGCAAAGGCGCTGGAATATGTCCACAAGTCCCCGGATGCGACAAAGCTTTGCGTCGGATGTCAGCTCTACACCGGTGCAGCCGACGCCGAATGGGGTCCATGCGTGATATTCCCCGGGAAAGTGGTCAGCGCCAATGGATGGTGTAAATCCTGGGTCGTGAAGGCAGGATAAAGCCTGGGTAGTCTCGATCCTGGATTGGACCGACGTTTATAGCTTTAGCCCCGCCGGGCTCCGCTGGAAATATAGAATGGCGGCCGAATATTTTGGCCGCGGAGGGCTGTCGTGTGCCGGACAGCGAAGTTTTGTTCAGCGAAATGAACGCTTGCTAAGCGGGAGCCGGCTTTCATTTTGGGTTCAGTATCTGTCGCCTGGTATCCTGGGGAACCGTCTGACTGCGAAATAGTTAGCTAAATTGCGGAGCGTAATCGGGAGAGCGTGGTCTTAAGTTCGAAAAGTACAGCTTCTTTGCCACTCAAGGCTTATGCACGCAACCTGGGTATTCTGATCTGCAACTGAAATTGACAGGGCTGTGCCGGTCATCCTCGTCGACGTTCTCTAATTCAAGATTAGTATCATCCTCGCTGGCACGATTATCCTGGTACCGAGGTACTTGTTCTAGCACCAGATCGACGTTTTCAAATTCGAGATCAGTGTCATCTTCGTTGGCAGGACTTTCCTGATTCCGAGACTCTGGTTCTAGCGGCAGATCGACATTTTCAAGTTCGAGGTTGGTGTCATCTTCGTCGCCACAATAATCCTGATACCGAGCGACCTGTTCAGATGCCGGATCGACGCATTCGAAATCGAAATCAACTGCATCTTCGTCTTCATGGATCTCTTTGCTCGATAGATCCTGTCGTTGTGCCAGTTCGTTTGGAGCTATCGCCCAGTCAGGGGCCTCGTGCACGAATACTTTCTTCGTGTGGCGAAATACACCCGGATTATCAAAAGTACTCGGAGAAATACTCAAAAGACCAAGATCGGTTTGTGCCCAGAGATTGGACCCACACTTGCGGCAATAGTAGTGATTTATTGTTCGGCCCTCTTTGGATAGCACCTCATGAGTTGCCGGTGTGCCCCTAATCAGGTGAAAATTAGGTTCCTCCACCATGTAACCAGAGTAGTAGCCATCCGTTCCTGTAATCGAATGACAATCTTCGCAAAAGCAGTACAGTTGAATTAAGGGTTCGCCGCTAATTCGAAACCTGATATGGCCACAAAAACACTCACCGCTATGGTTCCTCCTCGTACTGGGTAGCAAATTTAACTCACGATTATCCCTGTTGCCGGCTGCCGTGAAATTCTCGCCCCCATCGTGTTTCTCGAAGCGGGAATCATTTAATTTATTGATAGCAATTTGTCCCATAGATCTTCCATAATTAGCTATATCTGGCTATTTTCTACGCCCTTACAGATTACTAATA
>JAOTTY010000131.1 GCA_029864185.1 Gammaproteobacteria bacterium | reverse complement strand
TCGAATAATCAGTAAGGAATTGTTTAATGCAAAACAGCTCGCGCCCGGGCATCCGCGAAATAATCCTGAACCGACCGGTGCATGACAAAGCCGACACGGCGTTGCTGCAAATAAACGCGCTGTCAGCCTTACCGGCTTATCGCAATGCTGGTGGATACAGGTCCGGGGCGGGGTGTCGGCACTCGCCGCGGAATCGGGACTGTCGGCGGTAGCGGCGGATGGCGCAGATCGAAAAAAGCGCGGCTCCGGCGCGACTGCTGAGCGGACATCACGATAGACCCGCGCTCGGCATTGCTACCTTCATCGGTAACCTGGTAATCATGGCTTTGCTGAGCGCGACGGTGCGCGAACTGGTCAATCGCGAATATCCGCTGAGCGAGGTGCTGCTGTTTCGCTATCTGTTCGCGAGCCTGTTTTTCTGGGTCATCCTGTTCTCGACCGTCGGCCTAGCCGGACTCGTCACACGCCGCCCGCTGGATCATGCGATTCGTAGCGTCAGCGGCATGGTCAGTCTCGGGCTTTTCTTTTTCGCAATCACCCGCATCCCGATCGCCGATGCCACCGCGCTTGCTTATGCCGCGCCGATATTTATTACCGTGTTATCGATTTTCCTGCTCCGTGAGAAGATCGGTCTGCAACGCTGGCTGGCGGTGCTTGCGGGATTTATCGGGGTACTGCTGATCGCGCGGCCCGGTGGCGGCGGCTGGGATATCGGCGTCGCCGCGGCCGCCGCGTCGGCCTTTACCGGGGCGCTGGTCGCTATCTGGTTACGCCGGCTAAGCAGCAGTGAAAACTCGGTCGCGATCGGAATTTACTACAACAACCTCGGAGCGCTGCTATGCCTGGGATGGGTTTTGTTGTCAGGCTGGATGACGCCGCGCGGCGGCGATCTGGCGCTATTCCTCGGGTTCGGGCTCGGCTGCGGTTTGCAGCAGTGGTTTTTGACCGTTTCGTTTCGCTATGCCGAGGCCAGCCTGCTGGCGCCGTTCGAATACCTGGCGATGGTTTTCGCCGCCGTCGTCGGCTACGTATTCTGGGGCGAGATTCCGGTACTGACGACCTGGATTGGCGCCGCCGTTATAGCCGCCAGCGGCCTGTTCATTTTCGTGCGCCGTCAGCAGCGGGTGAAATTCGGTAAATCCGTAGAGCCGGTGGTCATTGAGTAACGGACACCTGATCCTGCTGGCGTCGATGCTGGTGACCTTCGTGCTGGGCTCGGTGCACGCGTTCTCGGTTTTTATCGTGCCGCTGGAAAATTTGCTGCTGCTGCCGCGTTCCGAGATCAGCCTGATTTATTCATTCGCGCTGGTCGCGCTGACGCTGGCGGTACTGCTAGGCTATCGTATCTACGCCCTGCTTCCGTCCTGGTGGCTGGTGCTGCTGACCTGCCTGCTGGCTGCCTGCGGGCTGCTGCTCGCCTCGACCGCGACCAGTTGGTGGATGCTGTTCGCGGGTTACAGCCTCGCTTTCGGTTTTTGCAACGGCGTCGGCTACGGCTATAGCCTGCAGCTGGTTGGGCGGGTGTTGCCGCAGATCCGTGGATTTGCGATGGGCGCCGTTACCGCGGCATACGCGCTTGGCTCGATCGTGTTTGCAAGGATCTTCGCCTGGCGTATCGCGGTCGAATCGGTGACGTCGGCGTTGACGACGATTGCCGCCTGCCTGGTTATAGGTGGTTTCGTCGCGGCCCTGGTGCTGCGCCTGACGCGCGCCAGCTATGCAATCCCGTCGGATGCCGGGAACGATCCCGGCGGTTCGATCGATCGCGTCAAGGTGGTCCAGTTCTGGTTCGTATACATGGCCAGCGTGTTCGCGGGATTGATGGCGATAGGTCACGCCGCCGGGATTGCGCTATCGAAGAATGCAGATGCCAGTCTGGCGACGCTGGCCGCGGTAACGATCGGTATCGGCAGCGCGTTCGGAGGTTTCCTCGCTGGCTGGCTGGTCGATCGCTGGCCGGTGACGCGGCTCCTGATCGCGTTGCCGCTGCTCGCGTCGGGGGCGCTGCTCGTTATCAGCATCTTGCCAGGTGCGGTGGCCTCGGTCCTGCTGCTGTCGTTGGTCGGTTTTTCCTACGGCTCGATCATCGCGGTGTACCCGGTCGCGATCGCAAGCTTCTTCGGCGACAAAGGGCCGCAGGCCTATGGGCAGGTGTTCACCGCCTGGGGGTTCGCGGGGCTGCTGGCACCGTGGATCGCGGGACTGATGTACGATTGGCGCGGGGGCTACGGGTTGGCGATGGTCATCGCCGCCTCGATCGCGTTACTGTCGGCGCTCGGCGCCGCTATCTTCAGGCTGGAGCCGGGCGCCTAGCGCGGCCCGCACCAGCTGCTGGAAGTAAACGGTGCCGGGCTCCTGTCGCGGCGACAATCGACCCCCCGGGTAGACGCCCGAGGCCAGGTTGCGCTGCACCAGTTCGCAGATCGCTATGTCCTCGTCCATGACCTGTTCCGAGTTTGGCCGAATCGACGCGCTAGCGACGCCGTGGGTGGCCGCCTTCTGCGGATTCGACCAGAACCAGCGGTGCAGTTCGATCGAATCGGCGCCGAGGGGCAGCACGGTTTCGGCATTGAACGCGTAATCGGCAAAATGCAGCAGTAAGCCTGGGAACTTGTAAATCCAGAATCCCTGTCCGGCGCGGCTGCGATCCTGGCCGGCGCCGTAACCGACGTCGAAGCCGACAAACTCGCCGTTGTCATAGTTTTCGATGCTGACCGATTCGCGCTGCATCGACGAGCCCAGCGCCCGGTGCACCATGCCGACGTGATAACCCTCGCAGGAGTTGTCGCCATAGGTTTTCCAGTTGGCCCTTGCCCGCTTGGTGACGTCGCCGTCGAAAAGCATGCTCGCGGTGGTGTCGAAACGCGCCGCGATAGACACGATATCGCCGAGCCATCTGACAAGGTCGGGCGCGGATTGATCCAGGCAGACGAAAACCAGGCCATTCCAGCTTTCCACCCGTACCGGCAGCAGGCCCATCTGCGCCGGATCGTCTATGCCGTCTTCCTCGAAGCCTGGCATCCTGAGCAACTCGCCGGAGCAGGCGTAACGCCAGCCATGGTAGCGGCACACGAATTCCCGGCAGCGGCCGGCGCCGTCGAGCACCAGAGGGCCCGCGCGATGCCGGCACAGGTTATAGAAGCCGCGCAAACGAAACTGCTGGTCGCGCACCACCACCAGCGGCCACCGCATCAGGTTCAGCGCCAGATAACTCCCGGGGTCGGAAAAAGAGGATTCGGCTCCGATCAGCCACCAGTGACGGCGGAAAACCTGCTCGCGTTCGTAAGCGTAAATATCGCTATCGTGGTAACAGTGATGCGGCAGCGTAGCGGTCATAAGCTAATTCCGACGTTAATGTTTGCATTACGCGATCAGATGATGGTCCAATCGCGCGCATGCCGCAACAATCAAATTTAAAAGGCTGCCTGTGGATGCTGGCCGGTGGGCTGCTGTTTGTCGCCGTTACGGTACTGGTGCGCCATCTGGGCTCGGATATGCCGGCGGTCCAGGCAGCTTTCATTCGTTACTCGATCGGTGTCCTGCTGCTGCTGCCGCTGATCTGGCGTATGCGCTGGCGTGGTATCCGCGCAGGCAGCATCCGGCTCTACGTTTACCGTGGCATCGTGCACGGCATTGCGGTCATGCTCTGGTTTTTCGCGATGGCCCGAATTCCGCTCGCCGAAGTAACCGCGATTGGATTCTCGACGCCGGTATTTACCGCGCTCGGCGCCATCCTGATTTTTCGCGAACAGGTCAGGGCGCGCCGTATGCTCGCTATCCTGGCCGGTTTTATCGGAACCCTGGTTATCCTGAGGCCCGGCTTTCAAAGCATCGAAGCAGGTTCGCTGGCGCAGCTGGTCGCGGCGTTTTTCTTTGCCGGCTCCTTCCTGCTCGCCAAACGGATGACCGAGCGCGAAAGCTCGGGCGATATTCTGGTCATGCTGACTATTTTCTGTACGCTGGCGTTATTACCCGGAGCAATCTATTACTGGAGGCAACCGACGCTGGTCGAAGTCGGCTGGCTGGCGCTGGTCGCGGTATTCGCCACCGCCGGGCATTATGCCCTGACGCGCGCGATCGCACATGCGCCGTTGACGGTCACCCAACCGCTATCCTTCCTGCAGCTGGTATGGGCGGTGCTGTTTGGTTACTGGCTGTTCGATGAAGTGCCGGATAACTGGGTGATATTCGGCGCGCTGATGATCGTCGCCGCGGTCAGCTACCTGGCGCACCGCGAAGCGCAGGCTACGCGCAGGAGCAGGATTCAGGTCGCGTCGTCTGCGCCGCTTTGACAGGTTTTGCGCGATGACTAATTCGCACCAGCGGCCAACAGGATGTCAACCATTTGCAGATACCCGCGCGCGCGCGCCAGTTGCAGCGGGCTGCGGCCGTTGCCGTCGGGCAGGTTGACGTCGGCGCCCGCATCGACCAGTGCATCGAGGGTTGCGATATGTCGCTGACCGCCATCGCCGAGTACGATCGCTTCGATCACCGCCGTCCAGTGGAGGTTGTTGATATGGTCCAGCGGTGCGCCGGACCGGACCAGCGTCTTGACGATGTCGAAATGCCCGAGATGGGCCGCGGCGATCAGTGCGGTACCGTCGTAGCGGCTGGTGACATTATCGGCGCGGCAGCCCAGGGCTAAAGCCAGTTTCAGGGTTGGGAGGTCATTGGCGACTGCCGCAATGGTAACGATGTCGTAGAAATCGTCTTCCAGGGCATTCGCATCGGCGCCGGCGGCCACCAGGCGGCGCATGGCCTGGTGATTCCCGAAGTAAGTTGCCACGTGAAGCGCGCTGCGGCCATGATTATCGCGTTGATCGATAGCCGTTACCGATCCGAGTTCCCGCTCGAGCGCGGTTGCGTCATGCCGCACCACGGAGAGAAACAGCCCCGTGTAGTTAGCCAGCTCGGTAGCATCGGGAGGGGTTTGCGCCTGAGTCGACGCCGCGCAGGCGGACAGCGCCAGCAGAATCAGCAGCCGGTGGGTGCGGGATCCCCGGCGGCCGGGAAGGGGCCGCAGCAGCGTTCTATCCAAGCGCAATTTCGAGCGCCCTGAGGATGCGCGCCACTTCATCCGTGGTGCCGTAATGCACTAGCGACAGGCGCACGATGCCATCCTCCGGGTCGATGCCGAGATCGCTGATCAGGCGATGCGCGTAAAAATGACCGTGTTCGGTGCCAATGCCCGCGTCCTGCAGTCTGTGCGCGACGGATGCGGAACTTTGGTTCAACGGTTTGAATGCGATCGTCGGTGCGCGGTCGTCATCCCTGGCGTGGGTTTTGCCGATCAACCGCACCTGCGGGTGATGGTCGAGAAACTCGAGCAGCGGCGTCGCCAGCGCGTTTTCGTGCCGCAGTATCAACGGATGGATTTCGTCCAGCCTTGCGTTGAGACTGAGGTCGCTGTCACCGAAATGGTGCCGGTGCAGCGCGTCGAGGTAATCCAGTACCCCGGCGCATCCGGCGACCTGCGCATGCTGCGGTCCGGCCGGGTTGAAATCCTTGGTCGGGATGCCGCTGTTGAAATAATGCGCCTGCGACGTCATATCGCCGCGAATGTCGGCGTTGATGTACATGAGGCCCTGGTGCGGGCCATAAACCTTGTACAGGCTGAAAGCGTAACCGTCCACGCCAAGCGCCTTCAGGTCCGCCACATGATGCGGCGCGTAGGCGACGGCATCGACAAACGCGCGCGCATTGCTGCGCGATTTGATGGTCCTCACGATCTCGGCCACCGGATTGACGGTACCGACGATATTCGAGCAATGCGTGAAAAATACCCAGCGGGTATTGTCGCGCAGCAACGGAAACAGCGACTCGATATCCAGCAGTCCGCTGTCGGGATCGACTTCCCATTGGCGGATGGTGACGCCTTTCTCGTTCGCCTTGCGCCGCCACACGCCGCTGTTGGCCTCGTGGTCCTGATTGGTTACGATGATTTCGTCGCCGGGCGTCCATAGATCGCCGATGGCCTGCGCCATCACGTAGGTGTTGGTCGACGTCGACGGCCCGACGGTGAGTTCCGAGCGATCGATATTCAGCGCCTGCGCCCAGCCGTGGTAGGACCGGTCCATAGCCTCGCCAGCCTCGGCGGAAGGTGAAAAACGCGAATAAGGCTGCACCCGCGTGTGCCGATTATAATGTTCCAGCAGGTCGTTGGCCTGGTTGCAGACATAGCTGCCGCCGGCATTCGACGCGAACACGAATTCCGGATTGTCGTCCAGTTGTCCGAAATGCGATCTGACAAAGTCGATGTCGAGTTTCATGAATTGCTCCGTCCAAAGGACTCAATGGTAGTGGTTTTTATACCCGGCATAAACCGATTCGAAACGCGACAGGTTTTTATGCGTGTAGTCCGCAAAATCCATGTCGACCCGTGAATAGAGTTCCGACACCATCGACCAAAGGGCCTCGCGCAGCAGCGACGCGCATTTCATCGCATGGTAGCTCGCGAGCCTGCGCTCGTCGGCGGCGACGCCGTAATACCGTTCCAGCATCGCCTTTTCCTGAGCGTCATCGAGTTCGTTGTTCGACGCCAGGTTCGACAGGTCGAACAGCGGGCTGTTGAATCCGGCGTAGTCGAAATCGATGAGCCAGATGCGTTCGCCGTCGTCGATAAAGTTGGCCGGCAGCAAATCGTTATGCCCGAAAACGATATCGATCGGCCCGACCGCGCTTTCCAGTTGCGCCGCGATCCGGGCCAGTTCGGGCAGGCGCGCGGCGTGCGCGCTGCCGCCCTGCGTCAGCAGGTTCTGGTAATGGCGCAATACCTGGAACACCCAGAACATCACGGCAACGCCGTTGAAGCGCTGTGGCAGCGCGCGATGAAAATGCTGCAGCAGGTCGACGATGCGCCGCAGATTGCGCTCGACGCGGACGTCGGCCTCGTCGAAAACCTTGCCGTCTACGAATCTAACCACCAGGATTCCCGGCTCGTGGTATACCAGTTCCGGGCTTACACCGATCTCGAAGGCTGCGCGGCAGCTGGCAATTTCGTTGGCGCGCGAAATCAGGTGCACGGGGTCGTCCTCGCCGAGGCGCACGACGTAGTCGACAGCGCCATCGCTTATCTTGAAGTTGAGGTTGGTCATGCCGCCACTCAGGGGTTCGATGTCAATCTTGCCCTGCCAGCAGGGCAGGCTGGCGATGCGGTCGGCTGCGGAGTTGCTCATCGCGTTTGCCTGTTCTGGATATCGAGCCGGCCATGATAGCATCGGTGTCATCATGCGCAATCACGCGAAACAGTTCTTTGACCGGGGCTGGTGCCGGTTCGCAGCGGATCCGGAACTCCAGCGCTGGGTCGGGGCGGCGCTCGAGCACGCGCGCGCGACGCTCGCCGATCCGCGGCAGTCGAACTGGCTGCGTTACCAGGGTACCTGGTTTGCCGGGGTAAACGCGCTGCCTAACGATGACGACGGCGCGGTCGGGGAGAGCGGCCCGTTGCGTGGCGAGGCGATAAATTTTATCAACGACGAACTGGGCCTGTCCGGTTTTGCATGGGATCTGGCTCAGGTTTCCATTTGCTATCCCGGCTACCCAATGCCAATGGATGGCGAAAGCCCGGGCCGGGCGGCCTACCGGCGCGAGCGCGACGCCGCGCATGTCGATGGCCTGTTGCCCGAGGGTCCGGCTCGGCGGCGTCACCTGCGCGAGTATCATGGCTTCATCCTCGGTATACCGATGGTCGAGTTCGACGCCGATGCTTCCCCGTTCGTGGTCTGGGAAGGTTCGCACGAAATTATGCGCAAAGCCTTCAGGCGCCGTTTCGACGGATTGCCGCCCGGGCTGTGGGGAGAGGAAGATATTACCGATATTTACCACGCGGCGCGCGAGCAGGCTTTCGCCGAATGCAGGCGGGTCGAAATCCATGCGCGACCAGGCGAGGCTTTCATCGCGCATCGCCTGGTGCTGCACGGCATGGCGCCATGGCGAGACGGAGCCGTGGCCGGCGCCGACGGGCGCATGATTTGTTATTTCCGACCCGCGACTTTCGGTCCCTGCGGGTGGCTTTACGACCCTTGACCGGATAATCGTCTCGCGACTGGCTTCGAAGTTCCGATTGTCATCCCCGCGCAAGCGGGGATTTCCTAAGAGCACCGCCGCCGATCGGTGAAAATCTTGCTCCGATTACTTCCAGGAGGGCCGTGGCGCAACGCCTGCCCGAGCCTCGCACAATTCAGAGCGTGACCAGGCCCCCGGGAGTCTCGATCGCGGCCGCGAGGTAAGGTGATTCTGAATCCGGCAATGGCTCGATCTGAACCAGGTGGCTGGCGTCGATTGCGTCCAGTTGCTCTGCCAGCCAGCGCGGCCGGTTATGATAAATCGTCAGCGCGTGCAACACGCATCCGAGATCGGCCATGCCGCGCGACGGGTGAGGTGTGCTATGCCATTGAATGCAGTAAGGCAGCATGCCCCCGGCGAGCAGCCTGCCGTCATCGGTCAGCGCGATTTCCCATTCGAGATTATCCCGCGTGAGCCTCGTCGGCACGCCGATATCGAAGCCGGCCTCGCCGACCAGCCGACCGATGTCGGGCGTGTTCATGACCCAGGTAATCAGACGCGGTTGCCGTTTCAGCGATGCGCGCATGAGCGCCTCGTCGAGACCGAACCAGCGAGGACGTGGCGGCGTCTGCGCCTGCGGGTCGATCGCGATGACTTCCAGGTAGGCATCGTTTGCGAGCTGCATCAAGTGGTTGCGGGTGCCCATGGTCCGATGCAATCCGCCCGGCGGAATTTCGACGCCGAGGGTCTGGCGCAGGTAATCGACGCCCTGCCGCAGCGAATCCGCGGCGATGACGATGTGATCCAGCTGATTCATGACGGCATGGTAAATCACGGCGCTACCGGTTAACAGCATTACAGAGTAGAATTTCCCGATCCGAATCCGTTGCAAGGTGATGCCTGTGAACATACTGACCAATCAAATCGGCTACACCGTGGGTGATGCCAGCCACCAGGGATACCTGGCCTATGACGATGAAATTACCGAAGCCCGCCCCGGTGTCCTGATCGTCCACGAATGGTGGGGGCTGAACGAATACATCGTGCGCCGCGCGCACATGCTTGCCGAGCTGGGCTACGTGGCACTCGCGGTCGACATGTACGGTGGCGGCCGGGTCGCCGAAAATCCCGCGCAGGCCGGGGAACTGATGAACGGGGTGCTCAACGACATGGAAACCGGCACCGCTGCGCTCAGGGCAGGTTTCGATTTACTGCTGGCTCAACCGGGCGTCGACCGTGAGCGCAGCGCCGCTATCGGTTACTGCTTCGGCGGTGCGATGGTTTTGCACATGGCGCGTATCGGCCTGCCGTTGTCCGCCGTCGCCAGTTTTCATGGCGCGCTGGGCTCGTTTCATAACGCAGCGCCGGGCAGCATCAAGCCGAAGATTCTGGTGTGCCACGGTGCCGCCGATTCGATGGTGACAATGGAAGATCTCGACGGCTTCAAGCAGGAGATGGAGGCCGCGCAGGCCGACTACGAGGTGCTGCTGCTGGATGGCGCAAAGCACGGTTTCAGCAATCCACAGGCCGACGTCAACGCCGAGAAATACGGTATCGATCTCGGCTTTGACGCGCAGGCCGACGAAAAATCCTGGGCCGCGATGAAGGCCCTTTTCCAGCGCGTGTTTTAATGGCGCTGCAAATGGATTTGAGCGATGTGCGCCGTGATTACGAAGCGCACGGCCTCAGCCGCAAGGATATGGATCCCGATCCATTCACGCAGTTCGGTCAATGGCTGCAGCGCGCGCGCGACCTCGAGTTGCTCGATGCGACCGCTATGACTCTGGCCACGGTGGATGCCGAGGGCCAGCCGTCGGCGCGCGTCGTCCTGCTGAAACATTTCGATGCCGACGGATTCTGCTGGTATACCGATTCGCGCAGCCAGAAGGGCCGGGAGCTCGCCTCCAATCCACGGGCGGCGCTGCTGTTCCACTGGCGTGATTTCAGCCGTCAGGTGCGCGTGCACGGCAGGGTCGAAAAGATGCCGGTCGAGGACGCCGAGAAATACTTTATGCTGCGTCCCGAGGGCAGTCGTTTCAGCGCCGCCGCGTCGCAGCAGTCCAGCGAAATCGAAAGCCGCTCCGACCTCGAGGACGAGGTGTTGCGCCTGCGCGCCGCCTATCCCGACGGAGACGTGCCACGTCCGCAGTCCTGGATCGGCTATCGATTGACGCCCGTGTATTTCGAGTTCTGGCAGGGCCAGAGCAGCCGGTTGCACGACCGTATCGTCTATATCCCGCTCGAAAACGGCTGGCAAATGAAACGCATATCACCCTGATGCTGCTTGCCGCGATCGTCGCTTTCGGACATTACCTCGCGTTTTTCGCGCTGGCGGCGACGCTGGTGCTCGAACTGACGCTGATTACCGAGACCCCGAGCGTGGGCGTGGCAAGACGAATTCGGCGCGCCAATCGCGTCATGGCCGCCGCCGCGCTGCTGCTGCTGTTATTCGGCTTCCTGCGGGTGATATATTTCGAGAAGGGCGCCGATTATTATTTCAGCAATACGTTTTTTCAGGTCAAACTGGCGCTATTCCTCGTCGCCGGGGCGATTTCACTGTACCCGAGCGCGGTGTTCCGTCGCTGGAATAGCGAATTGCGGCAGGGTATCGCGCCCGAGCTGACCGCCGCCGCGGTCAGGCGCCTGAAAAAGGCGATACACTGGGAGCTGATACTAATCGGCGGCATGCTGGTTTGCGCGTCGCTGATGGCAAAGGGTTTCGGCAGCTAGTTTTCAATTCCGGGGATCGATTATGACCAGAAACTTTACCTCGCGTCTGCGGCAAAAAGACTTACTGATCGGCACGATGCTGACGATTCCGGCTCCCGAGGTTGCGGAAATGGTCGCCAGATGTGATTTCGACTGGCTGTTCATGGACGGCGAGCACAGCCCGCTGTCGATGCTCGACTGGCAGCGCCTGATACAGGCGGTCGGCGGTCGCTGCGCGAGCATACTGCGCGTACCCTCCGCGAGCGAACGCGATATCAAGAAAGCGCTCGACATCGGCGCCGACGGGATTATCGCGCCGATGGTCAACGACGCGGAGCAGGCGCGGCGCGTGGTCGGCTGGAGCAAGTACCCGCCGCGCGGGCAGCGCGGCGTAGGCCTCGCCCGGGCCCAGGGCTACGGATTGGAGTTTGCCGATTACCTGTCCTCGGCGAATGACGATACCGCGGTGATCATCCAGGCGGAGCATATCGACGCGATCGAAAACATCGACGAAATTGCCCGGGTCGACGGTCTCGACGCGGTCTTCATCGGTCCCTACGACCTGTCGGCGAGTATGGGCAAAACCGGGGAAGTCGATGATCCCGAGGTGGTTGCCGCGATCGCCGAGGTAACCCGTGCCTGCCTGCGGAACAAGCTTGCGCTGGGTTACTTCGGACTGAACGCGGACAGCGTGCGGCCCTATATCGACAGGGGCTATAACCTGATTTGCGCGGGCGTCGACGCCGGCTTCGTAACCGGGGGCGCGAGCGAAATATTGCAGGACCTGAAAGCATGACCTGACTGGGCGTCATCCCCGCAGGCTGGATGACTTCCACAGGGGGGCAAGACAT
>JAOTTY010000130.1 GCA_029864185.1 Gammaproteobacteria bacterium | reverse complement strand
CGATGATGATGCATTTGTTTCGACAGCCGCGCGCCGGGCTTGACGCTGATGCGTTTGACCTTGTAGCCGTCGCCTGCATCCACCGAATCGAAACTGCCCCAGGGGCGGTAGACGATGCGGTGGAAATTCTCTTCCTCGCGGTTTTCCCGGGCCAGCTGTTCGACGATCTGCTTGACCTCCTGGGCCTTTTCTTTCGCGGCGACCAGCACCGCGTCCTGGGTTTCGACGATAACGAGATCGCTGACTCCGACCGTCGCGACCAGGCGACTCTGCGCGTGCACGATCGAATTTTCGGTATCGGTGATGATGACGTCACCGCGCGTGGCGTTGCCATGCTCGTCCTTTTCTCCCTGTTCCCACAACGACGACCAGTTGCCGATATCGCTCCAGCCGGCATCCATCGGCACCACGCAGGCGAGTTCGGTCTTTTCCATCACCGCATAGTCGATCGAGTCGGCCTCGCATTTCGCGAAGGCATCCGCATCCAGCCGCAGAAAACCGATGTCCTCGCGCATGTTGGCGGCCGCCTGCGCGCAGTGAGCGAGCATCTCGGGGTTGAATCTTTGCAGTTCGCCCAGGTAAGCCTGGGCGCGGAACATGAACATGCCGCTGTTCCAGTAATAATCATCCGACTCCAGGTAGCGGAGCGCGCTGTCGTGATCGGGTTTTTCGACGAAACGGTCGACGATGTAGCCGTTGCCGCTGGCGGCGCCGCGCCTGATATAGCCGTAGCCGGTTGCGGCATGGGTCGGCACGATGCCGAAGGTCACCAGCTTGCCGGCCTCGGCCAGCGGCAACGCCTGCCTGACGACGTCGGTGAAGGCTTCCTGGTCCGGAATCTCGTGATCGGCCGTCAGCACCAGCAATACCGGATTTTCGGCCTGCTGCGCGGCGTGAATCGCGGCAACCGCGATTGCGGGCGCGGTATTCCTGCCGAAGGGTTCGAGAATGATCGATAGGTCCTCGATGCCGATCTGGCGCGCCTGTTCGGCGACGATGAAGCGATGCTCGTCGTTGCACACCACGGTCGGGACGCCATGTTCGAGTCCCGCGAGCCGCTGTAGTGTTTTTTGTAGCATGGTTTCGTCATGCAGCAGGCTCAGAAACTGTTTCGGGTACATCTTGCGCGACAGCGGCCAGAGCCTGGTCCCCGAGCCGCCGGATAGTATGATGGGAATCAATTGCTTGCCTCGGTGAATTTCATAATTAGTTACATTTGTAATATTTGAAGCCCTGGTCCATTATAGTTTTTAATGCTGGTTTACAACAATCGCGATGGAATCCGATAGCACAAGGTCTGCTCAGGTCGTCGAAGCATTTAAACGACACAAAATCGCGGCCAGCGCGTTGCGCGGGATGCGCGAACTCGTTCACGGCTTCGAACAGGATCGTGCCGCGGAAGCTCGCCTGGCGCGAATCGGCGTTGCGCTGGTCCTGATCGTGCTCGCGACCGCGGCCTGGCTATATTTCAGCAGCGACCGCATTACGCTGCCCTAGTCCCGTCCCTGCCTGCCCGAGTTTCGACCACAGGTAAACCGGCAATTGGTCCCTGCTCGCTGACGATCTCGCCGCGCAAGAACGCGGCGATCTGTTGCTAAATACTCGTCCTGGCGACTGCATGTTGCGGCACTCCTCGAACCTTACTTTACGGATGCATTTGCAGGGCAATTACTTTAACATCTTTATTGTCTTACAAATAGAACGGGTGGGTGTCATTCATGAGCGAGCAGTTTCAGGCTTACCAAATCGGCAAAAACGAGGACGGACAGCGTTGCAAACTGACGCAACTCGACGACAGCGACCTGATGGAAGGCGATGTCACGGTACGCGTCGAATACACCACGATCAACTACAAGGACGGCCTGGCCCTGACCGGGAGATCGGCGATTATCCGCAAGTTTCCATTGATCCCGGGCATCGATTTCAGCGGTACCGTGATCGAATCCGGCCATGCCGGTTTCCGCGAGGGTGACCAGGTCATCCTGAACGGTTTCGGCGTCGGCGAGGTACACTCTGGCGGTTTCGCACAGAAGGCGCGCGTCAGCGGAGACTGGCTGGTGCCGATGCCCGAAGGCATGGACATGCGCCACGCGATGGCAATCGGAACCGCGGGCTATACCGCGATGCTCAGCATCATGGCGCTCGAGGAGCACGGCGTCAGGCCGGGTGACGGCGATATACTCGTAACCGGCGCCTCCGGCGGGGTTGGCAGCATCGCGGTCGCCATCCTGAGTAAGCTCGGGCATCGCGTCGTTGCGGCAACCGGGCGCATGAACGAAAAAGATTTCTTGACCGGCCTCGGCGCCGCGGATGTCATCGACCGGGCCGCGTTTGCCGAGAAACCGCGTCCGCTCGGCAAGGAGCTATGGAGCGCGGCGATCGACGTGGCCGGCGGGAATACCCTGGCCAACGTGTTGAGTCAACTCAGGTATGGCGGCGCGGCGGCGATCTGTGGACTCGCCGAATCGATAAACCTGCCGACCTCGGTGGCGCCGTTCATTCTGCGTGGTATATCGATGTACGGTATCGATTCCGTCATGGCGCCGATCGCGAGACGCAAGACCGCGTGGCAACGGCTGGCGCAAGACCTGGACAAGAAGCTGCTCGATGAATTGTCATTCGATCTCGAATTTACCGATTTGCCAAAAGCCGCGCAGGATATCCTCGACGGCAAGATCAGGGGCAGGGCGGTAGTCAAGGTCCCCTGATGGCTGACCGTTGCGATTGCGTCCCACCCGGACAAGCAGGGTTCGCGTGACGGCGGGACATTCGGTTTTATCGGCAACAGATCTTTTATTCCGCTGAAAGAGGACAGATCCATTTTTCTCGATTTGCTTTGTGGTTATCTAATATGGAGCTGGCCAAACGAATCTGTCCGCATCCGTCAGGAGCTGGAAGAATAGCTCTATCCTCGACACTCATGGAGCGCAGATACGGCTACGGGGTAATGCTCGTCATCGTCGGCGGATTCTTTCTCAGCACGTCGGGCATTCTGCTACGGAATATCGAGGCCGCCAGCGGCTGGCAAATCCTGTTCTACCGCGGCTTCTCGTTTTCGCTGACGCTGTTTCTGCTGCTGCTGGTACGCTATCGCTCGAATATCGGCCCCGCGTTTCGCGCTATCGGCCGCTCGGGTCTGTGGGCCGCGCTGGTGCTGGGTCTCGGCTCGATTTGCTATATTTTTGCCATCCTGTGGACCACGGTCGCAAACGCGGTGTTCATCATCGGCGCCGCGCCGCTGGCGACGGCCTTCGTCGCGTGGCTGGTGCTGGGAGAACGTACCTCGCGTTTCGGCGTCGCGGCGATGCTGTTGTCGCTGGCCGGCATCGGCCTGATGTTCGCCGACGGACTGCTCGAGGGGCGCTGGCTCGGAAATCTCGCGGCCCTGGGCGTGGTTGCCTCGTTCGTGGTTTTTCTGTTGATCGTTCGCGACAAGCGCGGCACCGACATGCTGCCGGCGACCTGTCTCGGCGGAATTGTCATGGGAGGAGTGGCGGGATTCGGCCTCGATTCGCTGGCGATTTCGAATCACGATCTGGCGATCGCGATTACGATGGGTTGTCTGCAGTTCGGCGTCGGTTTCTGGTGCTTTACCGTCGCCACGCGCTACATCATGGCGTCCGAGGTCGCGCTGTTTTCGCTGACCGAGTCGATACTGGGTCCGATCTGGGTGTGGATCGGCGTCGGCGAAACGCCTAGCCTGCTGACGCTGGTTGGCAGCGCCGTGGTCCTGGTCAGCGTCAGCGCCTACTGCATCAACGGAATTCGCGCCGAGCGCAGGTTGCTCGAAGATTACCGTCGGCTCAACGTCGCCGATGGTTGAAGCGTGCGCGGTTGCGTGTCAGGCGAACTCGACGCGATCGCCGATCCTGATGTCGCCGGGTTTGACGACGTTGCAGCAAACGCCACCGCGCCAGTCGGGCACCAGCGCCGCGGTCAAGCCCTGGTACTGCGCGTCCATGCGTGAGCAGGGATCGGTTTCTTCGGTTATGACCAGTTCGACATCGCCGATGCGCAGCTTTTTGCCGACATAGGACGCGTCGAACTCGACGTCGTCTACCAGCAGGTTGGCGCGGCGAACCGTCCATGGCAGGTCGGTTTCGATGTCGGCGCAGGCCTGCAGCCAGGCCGATTCACTCAGAATTGTTACCTGCCGGCCAGGTTGTGCTCCGCGAAAATCACCGAGTATACCGCCTGCCACGCTAATCCGGGCGCTGTCGATGGATTGCATTGCCGCGCGCGGCCGATTTCTTATCGCGATCGCCTTGATCGAGCTCATGGTTGGGTTCCTGGCCTGGATACGACCCGAAATGTTACCGGTTATGCAGGTAATAACAAGGGGTGTAGGCCTTGCCGGGTACCTTCATGCGTTTTTGTTCGACGAAGGAATGTAGCAGGGCATCGAGCGGGTCCATGATTTCCGGCTCGCCGCTGATTTGAAACGGCCCGTGCTCCTCGATAGCGCGAATACCGTCATCCTTTACGTTGCCGCTGACAATTGCCGAAAACGCCCGGCGTAAATCCGCGGCCAGCAGGTGCACGGGCTGGTCGCGGGTGATATTGAGCGCGGCGACGTTTTCGTGGCTGGGGTTGAAAGGTTTCTGGAACGGGTGATCGATGCTTAGAATCCAGTTGAAATAGTAGGCATCATGCTGTTCCCGCCTGAAATTGCGCACCGATTCGAGGCCGGCCGCGATTTCGCGCGCCACCTTGACCGGGTCGTCGATGATTATGCTGTAAAATTCCCTCGATTCCTGCCCAAGCGTCAGCCTGATGAAATCGTCGATTTGCCTGAAATACTCGCGCGAGCTCTCGGGGCCGGTCAATATTAGCGGGAAAGGCACATGGTGATTTTTCGGATTGAGCAATACGCCGAGTAAAAACAGGATTTCCTCGGCGGTACCGACGCCTCCCGGGAATACGATAATGCCGTGACCCGTGCGCACGAAGGCCTCGAGGCGTTTCTCGATATCGGGCAGGATCACGAGCTCGTTGACGATCGGGTTCGGGGATTCGGCGGCGATGATGCCCGGTTCGGTCAGGCCGACGTAACGGCCCTGGCGGATGCGCTGCTTGCTGTGCCCGATAGCCGCGCCTTTCATCGGTGCCTTCATCGAGCCCGGTCCGCAACCCGTGCAGATATCCAGCTTGCGCAGACCGAGCTGGTAGCCGACTTCCTTGGAATAGTCATATTCCGCCCTCGAGATGGTATGACCGCCCCAGCAAACCACCAGGTTGGGTTCCGTCTCGGGGATTAGAACATTTGCATTACGCAGGATATGGAACACGACGTTGGTTATGCCCTCGCTGGTGTCGGTGTCGAAGACCAGGTTGGAATCGATCTTGTTCTTGACATAAGAGACGTCGCGCAGCACCGCGAACAATTGTTCCTGAATCCCAGTAATAACCTTGCCATCGACGAATGCGCTTTCCGGCGCGTTCTCGATTTCCAGTTTGACGCCGCGTTCCTGCTGGACCACGCGGATTTCGAAATCGTTGTACTGCTCGAGGACCTCGCGCGCGTCGTCGGTTTTGCTGTCGACATTGAGCACCGCCAGCGAACAGCGCCTGAAGGTATCGTACAGGCTACCGTCCTCGCTGCCCTGCTTGAGCTGGCTAACTTCGAGCCGGGACAGCACATCCATGCTGCCGCGTGGCGTAAGGCGGGTAATTTCGGTGTTCTTGGTCATGGCACAGGACGGCAAAATTTGTTCTATAGTATAGTGCAGCAGGTAAGAGAATCATGACATGAGTGACCAATTATTCGAAGTCGCATTTTCCGGTGCAGTCAGCGCGGGCGCGAATCCGGACGAAGTCAAGGCCAGGGTCGGAAAAATGTTCAACGCCGACGCCGACAAACTCGCGCAACTTTTTTCCGGCAAGCGCATCGTCATCAAGAAGAACATAGATCTGGCCACCGCGGCCAAATACAGGACCGCGTTGAACCGGGCCGGGGCCGAGTGCGAAGTGCAGCCGATGGGCGGCGCGGCCGCGCCGGCAGATGACGCGAATCCCGCGGCCGCCACCACCGCGCCGGCGGCAGCGGCGCCGCCGCAGCAACTCCAGTCAAGCTATGACGGCGAGGTTCCGCCGCCACCGCAAACCGACCCGCTCGGGATTACCGGGGACCAGATCGAGGACCTGGCGGTCTCGATCGCACCTGTCGGCAGCGAGCTGAAGGACGATTACCAGGAACCCGAGGAACCCGATATCGATATTACCGGGTTCGATATTGCGCCGGTCGGCGCCGACCTGGGCAGCCCCAAGAAAGAACCCGACCCGCCGCCGCCCGATACCACCGGGATCTCGCTCGCCGACTGAGCTAGCAAGGTCCTTGCGGCGAAGGCGTCGACGGATTCTCGCAAAGGCGCAGAAACGCGGAGGGCGCAGGGGGGGTAATTCGTATACCGATTGCACGAGCCCGCGGTGCCATTGGATCTTCGATCCTGACAGGCGGTTATTGCGTGAAAGGTATAAAGCCGATATTCCCCGTCATCCCCGCCTCTCTACGAGAAATTTCAACCGGGGTGCTAGAGCGCTTCGGAGGCGTAATCCGCAAGCCGCGAGCGTTCGACGTTCATCAACGTGACATGCCCGCTATGGTCCCAGTGTTTGAAGCGATCGACGACATAGGTCATTCCCGAGGTGGTTTCGGTCAGGTAGGGAGTGTCGATTTGCTTCAGGTTACCGAGGCAGACGATCTTGGTGCCGGTGCCGCTGCGGGTGACCAGGGTTTTCATCTGTTTAGAGGTCAGATTCTGCGCCTCGTCGATAATGATGTACTTGTTCTGGAAGGTTCGCCCGCGCATGAAATTTAACGAGCGGATCTTGATGCGGTTGCGCAGCAGGTCGTTGGTTGCCGCCTGTTCCCAGGAATTTTTCTGGTCGCTGCCGGTGAGCACCTCCATGTTGTCCATCAGGGCTCCCATCCACGGCGTCATCTTTTCTTCCTCGCTACCAGGCAGGAAACCGATATCTTCACCGATCGGTATGGTGACGCGGGTCATGATAATTTCCTTGTAGAGCCCCTGATCCAGCGTTTGCGTCAGTCCCGCCGCCAGCGCCAGCAGCGTTTTGCCGGTGCCGGCGCTGCCCGACAGCGTGACGAAATCGATTTCGGGATCCATTAGCAGGTTGAGCGCAAAATTCTGTTCACGGTTGCGCGCGGTAATACCCCAGACCGAATGGCGCTGCCCGTAGTAATTCTGGCACACCTCGAGCAGGACCCCGGATCCGTTCTTGCGCCGCACAATAGCCTCGAAATCATTGTCGATATAGATGAACTGATTCGGGTACCAGCCCTCGCCATCGACGCTCTCGATCTCGTAAAAGGCCTTGCCCGCCTCCTGCCAGCTTTCGATCTGCTTGCCGTGAAGATCCCAGAAGTCGCTGGCAAGCTGGCGCGAGCCGCTGAACAACAGGTCGAGATCATCGATCACCCGGTCGTTGGCATAGTCTTCGGCCTTGATGCCGAGAATGGTTGCCTTGATGCGCAGGTTGATATCCTTCGATATCAGGATAATTTCATGATCCGGTATCTCTTCCTTGAGCGATATGATCGTATTCAGAATCGAGTTATCGTTCTTGTTGCCGGGCAGCGACTGGGGCAGATTCGGTCCATGCGCCACGGTCTGAAAAAACAGGCGTCCGCTGCATTTAAAGGGTTCCTCGGCCGCCATGAACTGGCTCAGCTGCAGCCCCTTCTCGATCTCGATTTCCTGTTGCAGGTTCAGCAGCTCGTCGATGAATCGATTCGTCTGGCGCACGTTGCGGGCGACCTCGGAGACGCCCAGTTTGGCGTTGTCGAGTTCTTCGAGCACGGTCATCGGCAGATAAACGTGGTGCTCCTGGAACTTGAAGAGGGCCGACGGATCGTGCATCAGGACGTTGGTATCGAGCACGAATATTTTCGTTTGGGTGCCGGAATCGGCGAGTACTACGGGCGACATACATCAGACTCAAAGCTAGCGATTAATGGTAATTCAATCGAATCCATCATGCACCCGATTTGTGAAAAATATCGCGGCAGGAAATTCTGCCCCTTAATCTCTAGGCTCGACCTTTTGCACGGGTCGTGGGATTCGGCTGGCCACGCCGCGCAATCCTGCGTAACATTTCCCGGCCGCAACAAATTGGAGTTTCCATGAATCCTTCAGGACCGCTCGCGGGATATCGGGTAATAGAGCTGGGGCAGCTGCTGGCCGGGCCCTTTGCTGGTTGCATGCTCGGCTATTTTGGCGCCGAGGTCATCAAGATCGAACCGCCCGATGGCGGAGACCCGATCCGGCGCTGGCGTGAAATGCGCGGCGACACGTCTTTGTGGTGGCGATCCCTGGCGCGCAACAAGAAATCGGTAACCATCGATCTCAGGAAAGAACAGGGTGTCGACCTGGCGCGACGATTGATCGAGCAGGCCGATGTCGCGATCGAAAATTTCCGACCCGGCGTGGTCGAGAAGTGGGGTCTCGGGCCGGAGGCCTTCCGCGATAGTAATCCAGGCCTCGTCTATGCCCGTATATCAGGCTATGGGCAGGACGGACCTTATGCCGGCAGGCCCGGGTTCGCGTCCGTCTGCGAGGGTATGAGCGGGTTCCGCTACGTAAACGGCCATCCCGGTGAGGCGCCGGTGCGGCCAAACCTCAGTATCGGCGACACCATATCGGGTATCCATGCCGCGCTCGGTATCGTCATGGCCTTACTGGAAAAGAAGGACAGCGGCAAGGGGCAGGTAGTAGACGTGGCGCTGGTGGAGTCAATGTTCAACCTGATGGAGGCAGTGGTTCCGGAATATGACGGTAACGGGGTGGTGCGCGAACCCTCGGGCAGCACCGTTACCGGAATCGTGCCGACCAATACCTATCGCTGCCGCGATGGCAAATACATCGTCATTGGTGGTAATGGCGATACGATTTTCCAGCGCCTGATGGTCGCGGCCGGATGTCCCGAGATGGCTCGAGATCCGAGGCTTGCGTCGAACCCGGGTCGGGTCCAACAAGAGGCCGAGATCGATGCCGCGCTGGCAAGCTGGTGCGCGAGAGGCGATTCGGCCGACCTGCTCGACCAGCTGGACCAGGCAAGGGTGCCGGCAGGCCCGATTTACAACGTCGAAGACATGGTTAAGGATCCGCATTTCAACGCGCGGGGATTATTCGAAACCGTCGAGATCGATGGCGAACCGCTCAAGATCCCGGCACTGGTACCCAAATTCTCGCGCACCCCGGGGGTAACCCGGTGGCCTGGCGGCGAGCTTGGCCACGCAAACCAGGAAGTGCTCGGGGATCTGCTCGGCCTGACCGAGCGGCAACAGGAGCTACTGAGAAAGGCGGCAGTAATCGCGTGATACGAACCGCAGAGGAACCAATGCCGGATTTTGGATTCAAACGATCGAGGTGAAGCAGATGCTCAATTACAATTGGAAAACTTACGCGCTGGCGCTCGCGCTAGCTTATCTTGGCTCGTCGGCGGTGATGGCCGACGGCGGCAACGGCGGGGGCGGACGCAGCTCCAAGCTCGCGCCGTTCCAGGAGTTGATCGATGCCGAAAAATACCAGCAGGCGATCAGCGAGCTCGACAAGGCCCTACGCGATGACCCGGATAATCCGGACTTGCTGAACCTCATTGCGTTCAGCCATCGCAAGCTTGAGCGCTTCGAAATCGCGCTCAATTATTATCGCCAGGCTCTGCAGGCCGATCCCGGGCATCGCGGTGCGAACGAGTATCTCGGCGAGCTTTACCTGCGCCTCGGGCAGCTGGATAAAGCCGAGGAACGGCTCGCCGTTCTCGACAAGAAGTGTTTCTTCGGTTGCCGCGAATATGACAAGCTGGAAAAAGCGATCGAGGACTACCGTAAAGCGCACTAATCGAATGCAGATAAATCCGGATGCCGGGAGTCAGCGGGTAATGCATGATAAGCTGGCGCGGTGATTTACTATCGTGAACTGAAGCTGGATCGCGCCAGCGAGTCACGCAAGGATCGGGGCTGGCTGGAGCGGCAATGGACGCAGCCAGATTGCCGCATTCTGGTTCTGCGTAACGATAAGAGCCTGATGCGCTGGCGCGATCGCGAGGCCGATACACCCGAGGTCATAAAGCTGGCGCGAGCCGAGATCGAGAAGCTCGAGCCCGGGTTCGATCACGTCGTCTTCCTCGGTCTAGACGACTCTGCTCCGCTGTTTGCGCTGGATGTCTCGCAGCAACACGGGCAAGGGCTCGAGGCCGTCTTCCGGAGCAACGAATTTGTCGATTTACGCGACGTTGGCTGGCTGCTCGATGCCCAGCAGGCCGCGCAGCTCGCCTACGCGCGCGGCCTGCTGTTCTGGAACCGGCATCATCGTTATTGCGGGGTCTGCGGCAGTCCCACGCGAAGCGAGAATGGAGGGCACATGCGGCGCTGCACCAGCCATTCCTGCGGACGCATGCACTTCCCGCGTACCGACCCCGCGGTGATCATGCTGGTCGAGGATCTTTCGGATCCTGACAGGCCACGTTGTCTGCTGGCGCGCAACTCGAGGTTTCCGCGCCGCGTGATGTCGACGCTTGCGGGATTCGTCGACCCGCTGGAGAGCCTCGAGGAAACGGTGGCGCGCGAGGTGCACGAGGAATGTGGCATCAGGGTGGGAGAGATCGAGTACCAGGCTTCGCAACCCTGGCCTTTCCCGTCGTCGATCATGCTCGGTTTCAGGGCCCGGGCGCTCGATCGGGATATCGTCGTCGACGGTGTGGAAATCGAGGAGGCTTACTGGTTCGAGGTGGAGCAGCTGCGGGAGTTCGGCGAGTGGGGGGATGCCGGTGACGGTTTCTGCCTGCCGCGCCGGGACTCGATCGCACGCTATCTGGTCGAGTCATGGATTGCCGAGAATTCGGTCGATCGATAAGGCCGAGCAGGGCCGGCTTCAGGTCGCGCCGGCCCTGTCAGTTATCTTCTATGCGCACCGCCGTTCGTCGTAGAACTGCTCGTTGACGGCTTCCGGTTGCCGATCGACGAAGCCGGTGGTAACAGCCTGCTCGAGATCACCATCGATGCGGCTTGCGCTGGGGCGACGCCGCGCATCGAGTTCATCGAACGTTACCGCCCCAAGCTCTAGCGAGACCAAATCCGAGCGGCTCAGACCGATATCGTCTAGCAGGGGATCGCTCAGCTGCATCAGGTAGCGCAGATCCCGACGCTGTTTCGCGCGCAAACGATAGCTGGTAACCGCCGCGGCCAGGCGCGCACGCAGGGTAGCGATCAGGGTGATAATCGACCTCGAGCGGATGCGACCTGCGCGCTGTTCGTATGCTTTGTAATCGGGTCCCGCCGCGCGCTGTACCAGGCCGTTTGCCGTATTGGCGTCGACTATCGATGCGATAGCAAAAGTAAATAGTTTCATGTTAGTTTTCCTCTAAGTAAAAAATTAATGATATATTGCTCTACGCGTTGAAATATATGGTTTTAGTAGTATAATCACAAACGATATATTCTCGTTTTCGAATTAGAAAAACTAAAATGAACAGATTGCCTCCATTGAATTCTCTACGTGCATTCGAGGCTGCTGGTCGTCACCTAAGTTTTACCCGCGCGGCAGCCGAACTGCACGTTACCGCCGGTGCGATC
>JAOTTY010000129.1 GCA_029864185.1 Gammaproteobacteria bacterium | reverse complement strand
CCGCATCGTAATCGCCGCCGCCGAGTTCCTGCACCTTTTGCGCAAGCCGGCGAACCTCGTCGTTGGCGGACTGTTTACGGCTGCCGTGTGCGATTAGCATCATTACCTTCATTGTCGTGACCCTGTTCCGCGTGTCGAGAAAATCAATTAGTGTACGTTAGCGCGGCGCTTTCGGATTTTATCCGCTCCCGGTCGATCCGCGGAGCACACTTCGCCCAATCTGCGGCAATGTGCTATGAAGGATTTCGCGATTTGTCGAGTCCCCGGGGGCAGGCCGCGGTCCGGTGCAGTTATCGCCTGCCGGCCGCCGGCAAGTGCTTGAAGCGGGGGCGCCGTCCCGCTACAGTAATCCGAAGCCCCGCCAACAGGCAATCGATGATGATGCAAGCGCCGACCGATGTCCAGCCGTGACCAGATCATTCGCGGTGCGCGCGTCATCGACGGCAGCAGCGGCGCCTCGAGCTTCGTCGATGTCGCGGTCGATCTCGACGCCGCGGTTCGCAAGATGACCGATCTGCCGGCGCGCTGCTTCGGTCTCGACAACCTCAGCCGGCACGATTCCCCCACCGGTGTCCGCGGCAGACGGTTCGTGACGCATGAGGATGTCCGGTGACCGGTTTGGCGCTGCCGTTATCCGAGGTCAGGCAACTTTACGAGGCTGGAAAATGAGCGACGATATCCGCAAACGAATGTTTGCCGAAATGCAGCAGAAGATCCTGTTCGACAGCGCGCGCGACGCCGCCTATGGTTACGCCGATACGGCGCAGCAGCGCAACGTGTTTCCGACGCCCCGGGCACTCGAAGACCTCGCTATATTCGACGAACCACTCCCCGCCGAACCGGGCGACGCGCTGCAGATTCTGCGCCAGCTCGACGAATACGGCGGGCCTGCGACCGTGGCGCAAATCGGGGGACGATATTTCGGCCTCGTCAACGGCGGTGTGATACCCGCCGCACTCGCGGTGCGCTGGCTTACCGATTTCTGGGATCAAAACACGCCGCTGTACCTGTCGTCGCCGATCGCGGCGCGGCTCGAAGAAATCACCGAAGGCTGGCTGCGCCAGCTGTTTGCGCTACCCGAATCGACGGTGGCGGGCTTCGTCAGCGGCTCTTCGCTGTCGATCCTGTGCGGGCTCGCGGCCGCCCGGCAGCGGCATTTCGCGACACTCGGTTGGGACGTCAATCGCCGCGGTTTCGTCGACGCGCCGCGCCTGCGGGTCATCGCCAGCCGACAGGCGCACGGCACCGTAGCGAAGGCGCTCGCGCTGCTCGGTTTCGGCATCGACAACGTGGAATGGGTCGAGGCCGACGAGCAGGGTCGCATCAGGCCCGACCGGGTTCCACGGATGGATGCTTCGACCATCTTGCTACTGCAGGCCGGCAACGTGAACTCGGGTGCGTTCGACGATTTCGAAAAACTTTGCCGGGCGGCGCGCAGGGTCGATGCCTGGGTGCATATCGACGGCGCATTCGGCCTGTGGGCGGCAGCCGCGAGCAGGTTGCGGCATCTGACCCGGGGAATCGAGCTTGCCGATTCCTGGTCCTTCGACGGTCACAAGACCCTGAACACACCCTACGACAACGGCATCATCATGTGCCGCGACCGCGACGCACTGGCAAACGCGCTGCACGCCGCGGGCGCCTATATTACCTACAGCGACAACCGCGACGGCATGCTGCATACGCCCGAAATGTCGCGCCGCGGTCGCATCTTCGAGCTCTGGGCCACGCTCAAGTACCTCGGCAGATCCGGCACCGACGATCTGGTTTATGGCTTGCACCAGCGCGCGCGACAATTTGCGGATGAACTCGAGGCGGAGGGATTCGAAATCCTCAACGACGTGGTTTTCAACCAGGTGCTGGTGGCCTGCGAAAGCGATGCGCTGACCGAAGGCACGATCAGGCATATTCAGCAGTCGGGTGAGTGCTGGGTCGGCGGCACGCAATGGCGAGGACGCAGCGTGATGCGCGTCAGCGTCTGTTCCTGGGCAACGACCGAGGCCGACGTCAGCCGTTCGGTAGCCGCCTTCGTCGCTGCGCGAACCAGGGCCCGCGGCGCCTGACCATGGACCTGCATACCCTGATGCTGCTGGTAGTCGCCTGCCTCGCGGTCAACCTGTCCCCGGGACCATCGGTAATGCTGGTGACTTCGATCAGCGCTGCGCGAGGCTTCAGGGCGGGCGCCTTCGCGATGCTCGGCATGACAGCCGGCGCTTTCGTACATGTCTTGCTGGCCGCCAGCGGCGTCGCCGCGCTGCTCGCGACGGCGCCCGTCGCCTTTGCCGTGGTTCGGTACCTGGGCGCGGCCTACCTGATCTATCTCGGGATAGATCTAATGCGACCGTATCGACAGTCGGCGCCGGCGAATTCTTGTCGCCCTGGTGTCGACGGTTGGCACTATTTCCGTCGCGGATTGCTGGTCGACGCGCTGAATCCGAAAATCGCGCTGTTTTTTCTCGCATTTATCCCACAGTTTCTGGCCTCCGTGGCGTCACCCGGGTTCCTGGTATCGGTCGCGCTGGGTTCGGTATTCCTTGTCACCGGCGCAATCGTAAACGGTTCGATTGCCTGGCTGGTCGCGTCGGGAGCCGACCGGACGCGCGGCCGCTTCAGCCAACTGGTTCGTCGCTGGATTCCCGGCAGCGTACTGCTGTACCTCGGCCTGCGGCTGTTGTGGCACGAACACTAGCCCGCATTACCGGGCAAGGCCCGGCGTCGCAGGGCGCGTTTAGGTGAACGCCAGGTAATGTTGCCTGAACTAGTTGCGGTCCGGCAAATCGACGATGAATTCCTGGTCGCTATAACCGTGCTGCGTGTCGCGCGCGCGTATCTTGACCTGGTTGACGCCCAGCGGAATCAGCACCCCGGACAGGGAACGGGTAAAGGGTTGCTCGTCGACGTGGGGATGATACAGTACCCGGGATTTCAGTAACCTGCCATCGAGCGTGATGACGTCCCACTGGTTGGCATAGTGGTTCCAGCCCTGATCGGCATGCTCGAGGGTTACCGAAAACGTGCAGCTGGTTGGGCACTCGACCTTGACCGCGACGATGCCGACCTCGCCGGCGAGAACTGTCGTCGATAGCAGCATTAAACCCGTGATCAGTCTTTTCATCGGCCCATACCTCTATTATTCGCTGGCGCGCCCGCAGTTCCAGCAGATCTCGAACGCCGCATCGTTACTCTCATGACATTGCCGGCAAACCCAGGCCCTGTCCGCATTGTTTTTCAGTATAGCCTGCAGAATCACCTGCGCCCGCTGTAACTTCGAATCGTCCTTGACCCAGATCTCGGGCCAGGTATCGAAAGCCGGCAAATCGCCGGCTCCGCCCGCGGCAAATTCATTGACCACCACGGTATCTATGCCAGCTTCCTGCAGCACGTTCTTCATATTAAAAACAATCATGCGATTTTCGTGGGTAAACACCTTCTTCATCGTTTGCGCGATTCTCGAATCAACTCGTAAGCGGCCTTGATTTGCTGGGTTTTCTCGTTCGCATCCTGGATCATTTGCTCGGGCAGGCCCTTGGCGACCAGTTTGTCGGGGTGGTGCTGCGACATCAGCCGGCGGTAGGTTTTCTTGAGTTCCGCATCGCTTACCGATTTATCCACACCGAGCAGCAGGTAGGCGTCGTCGAGCGACGTCCTGGCCGCCGCCGCGTCGTAACCACTGCGGCCAAAACCGGCGCGTAGCATTTCCTCGAGGCGGTCGAGTTGCGCCACCGGGATACCGAGATGCCGGCAGATCGAGATCAGCGCCTCTTTCTCGGCCGGATGCATCACGCCGTCGGCGTAGGCAGCCTGCAGCTGAATTTCGATGAACATCTGGATCAGCGTGGTGCGTCTATGCGTTTCCCGCCTGAACTGCTCCATGACTTCATCGATCGGAAAATCGCTGGACTTGCCCTCGGAAAACAGTTTCTTGGCTGATTCGCGCATTTCCGCGCTGAGACCCAGGCGATCCATTACCGCTTCGGCCAGCCGGATTTCATCGCGGGTGACGCGTCCATCGGCCTTGGCGATGTAACCCATGACCGAGAAAGTCGCGGTAAAAAAGGCGGCCTGGGTTCGTTCCTGGTCTGCCTGCCAGTCGGCGCTGTCGAGCTTACCGAGGCCACGATCGAAACTGTGACCGAAAGCGATCCCCATCAACGCACCCAGCGGTCCACCGATCATGAATCCGAAGGCGCCCCCGAGTGCTTTTCCCCACCAGGCCATGCCTAGTCGCCGGGTTTACGTAACAGCATCAGGCGGTAAACCTTGTGCCGTGCGAAATTTTCGCCATTGCGTTCGCCGCTCAGGTACTTGTGGTTGATCTTGTCGATTTTCTTCTGGTACTTCCAGCGAAACAGCCTTGCCAGCCACGGGTGGTTGCGGTCGAAGGCATAGCCGATCAACTTGAATGTAGGATACAAAAGCTCGCGGCCCATCTGGTTGACAATATCCAGATTCGGGGCGGTCTCCGAGGTGATATCCTTGTCCTCGAGGATTTCGAGTCCCGAGTTGTTCAGTATCTCCCTGAACTTCCTGATCGGGTGCCCGCCCCCGATTACCGACTTACCGGGCGCATCGGTCTTGAAAAAATCGCAGATCAATATGTAACCGCCCGGATTCAGCCGTTGCGCCGCATCTTCCAGCACCCGGTCCAGCCTGATGTACTGAAAACTTTCGCTGAACATGACGAGATCGAACTTGTCGTCATCCGCAAACTGCAGGTCCTCGAATCGTCCCTGGTGAATCTTGAACCCGGTTCCCGCCTGCTGCTGCGCCGCTTCCGTCAAAAGCGGGCTCGGCGACACGCCCTCGATCTCGAACCCCCGCGCCAACAACTCGCTGGCAAGTCCACCGGCGCCGCAGCCGACGTCCAGGATACGCCGTACGCCCTCGGGAATGTGGCTGATAAGGAAGTCGGAGTATCGTTTTTGCGCTTCCGGCAGATTCTGGATACAGACTTCGAGGTCATCCTGCCATAACCCGTAATGCAGGTCGCGCGTGCCGAGAAAAAAATGGAACAGGTTAAGGCCGGCGACGAGCCCGACTTCCTTGGAATCTACTTTCGATGTCATATTGAAATCTTGAGGAATGCTAGCTGGCGAGCGCGGTGATCGCCGCCTGCTGTTGTTTCAGGTCCTGCGCGAGGATACAGCAAACCCCGCCGCCGCCGTACTCGAAATCTATCCACGTCATTGGCAGGAATTCGTATTTTCGTTCCATCGCCGCCTGCGAATTCCCGACCTCGATGAACAACACGCCGTGGTCGCTCAGGTATGCGGCCGCGACGGCGAGAATTCGGTCGACCAGTTCCAGACCGTCGGCGCCCGCGCGCAGGCCGAGTTCCGGCTCGAATCTGAATTCATCGCTCAGGGAGGCCATGTCTTCGGCGTCGACATAAGGCGGATTGCTGACGATGACGTCGAATTCGCCGCTTGGGATCGCGACGAAGAGATCGGACTCGAAAAGACGGATCCGGTCGCCGAGCCCATGCCGCTCCAGGTTTATCGCGGCCACCTCGAGCGCGTCCCGGGAAACGTCCGAAGCGCAAACCTCGGCCTCGGGAAAATGGTACTGCGCGGCGATTGCGATGCAGCCGCTGCCGGTGCAAAGATCGAGAATGCGCCATACCCTGCCGCTATCCACCCAGGGCTCGAAATCGTTGGCAACGAGTTCCGCGATGGGTGAGCGCGGCACCAGCACGCGGTCGTCGACGTAAAACTTCAGACCGCAAAACCAGGACTCTTTCGACAGGTACGCGGCGGGCTGGCGCGAAGTGACGCGCAGCTGCAGGATTTCGATCACCCGCTCGCGTTCCGGCGGGGTCAGGGTCGTGTCGAAATAAAGGTCGGGCCAGTCGTAAGGCAGGCACAGCGCGTGCAGCACCAGGTACCGGGCTTCGTCTAACGCGCTGGCAAAGCCGTGACCGAAACTCAGGTCATTGCGCAGGAATTCGCTGCTGCCCCAGCGAATAAAGTCTCTTATCGTCGCCAGGGCTTGCAGGGGTTCGGGAATCGACACGTTGTGTTTGCGACCAGTTGAAATATAATGCCGCGAATTTTACACCATAACGACGATGAATAAATCGAGTATCGCCCTGGTCGCGCTGGTCGCCCTGGTCGCTGGTTTTTCGATTTCCTGGTTCATTGGCAGCAACAAACCTGTCGAACTCGAAGCCGGTACCTGGTTCGGCGAGCAGGCGCGCGCGCTGCCCGAATTCGAACTGGTCGATCAAAACAACCAGCCGTTGACCCGCGACAGGTTGAAGGGGAAGTGGAACCTGATCTTCTTCGGCTACACGCATTGCCCGGATATCTGTCCGACCAGCCTGCAAACCCTGGCCGACATGATGAAAGCGATCGACGATCCGGATGTCGTCGATGCTGTCAGGGTTTACTTCGTATCGGTCGATCCGGAACGCGACACCCCGGAGGTGCTCGCGAGCTACGTCAGCTATTTCAACCCCGGTTTCGTCGGCGCCACCGCCGCCATGGGCCAGTTGCATCCTTTGACTCGGTCGCTGGGAATTGCACATGAATTTCGCAACAGGACGACAGACAATCCCGCTTACGACGTCGACCACAGCGCCGCCATCGTGCTGGTAAATCCCGCCGCGGAGTTCGCCGGGCTGTTTGGCGCACCGCAGGACCCGCTGGCGCTGGCGCGCGACATGACGCGCATCGTCGAATACAACTAGGATGCCTTGGCACCGAAATGCAGCGCCCGCTTCTTGCTTTACTGATGATTATTCCGCTAGCCGCGCTGGCCGATCTCGAGATCAGCGATGCCTGGATCAAGAACCTGCCTGCATCGGTCCCGGTGCGCGCCGGCTACCTGACGCTGCGCAACCTGACGAAAAAGTCGGTCACGATAGTCGGCGCGATCAGCCCGGGCTTCGCCAGCGTCGAAATCCATCGCTCTGTCTCGCAGGATGGCATGGCGCGCATGGAGGCAGTACCGAAACTGCAAATCGAAGGCGGTACGACCGTGCGGCTGGAGCCCGGCGGGCTGCACTTGATGATGATGCAACCGGCGCAGCCGACCAGTCCCGGGGAGCTGTATCGAATTACCTTCGAATATGCCGACGGCTCGCGCCAGAGCCTGCAAATGGAGGTACGCAAGTAACGTGACCGAACTGACGCGAAAACAGAAATTTCTCAAGCTATTGTTCTATGTGATGCCGCACCACGCTGTTTCGCGTGTCGTTTATTTCATCACGCGCCTGCGCGGACCGCAGGTGAAACCGATGATCGCATGGTTCGTCAAAACCTACGGCGTCGACATGGACGAGGCGGAAGAATCCGAAATCGGCTACTACCAGACCTTCAACGAATTCTTCATTCGTCCTTTGAAGCACGATATTCGCCCCATCGCGCCAGGTGCAAACACCCTGGCCTGCCCCTGTGACGGCACCGTTTCCCAGGCCGGATCCATTCGTGCCGGCGCGATCCTGCAAGCCAAGGGACGCGGCTATAGCGTGCTCGAACTACTCGGCGGCGATAAAACCATGGCGGCGCAGTTTGCGGACGGCCGCTTTGCCACCATTTACCTGGCTCCCCATAACTACCATCGCCTGCACATGCCGCTGGACGCGAACATGGTGAGGATGATTCACGTGCCCGGGCGCCTGTTCAGCGTCGCGGAGTGGACGGTGGCCGAAATCCCTCGCCTGTTCGCCCGCAACGAACGCCTCGCCTGTTACTTCGAGACCGGCGCCGGCCCAATGGTCATGGTGCTGGTAGGCGCGATCAACGTCGCCGCGATCGAGACCGTGTGGAGCGGCCCGGTGATACCGCCGCGCGGCAGGAAAATAAGCGAGTACGACTACAGCCACACGCGCAAGGAGATCTCGAAGGGCGACGAAATGGGGCGTTTCAACATGGGATCTACGGTAATCCTGCTAACCGGGAAAAACGTCGAATGGCTACCCAATATAAGCGCGGGGCACACGGTCAAGATGGGCCAGCCGATCGGACACTTTCCCAGCTGATGCGGCAAAACCGGCCTGACGCGAAACGAAGGTAGCTCCCCCGCGTAAGAGTAGCTATCGGTAGGTCGGCGCGGTGCAAGATCCCGGATATGCGCTGTGCGCATTCCGGGATGACATCTCGAGGCGTCATCCCCGTGCAAGCGGAGGTGGGTCTCGGTGTGTCGGCGCTGCGCGCATTCCGGGATGGCATTTTAAAGCGTCACCCCCGCGATAGCGGGGATCTTGCACCTTCCTGACAAGCCCCTGCTTTTCGCTCAATCCCTGAAGGTAAGCACTTCGTCGATCGAATCGAGACCGAGCAAAACCAGCAGCAGGCGGTCCAGCCCCAGGGCCACGCCGGCGCAGTCCTCGATGCCAGATTCAAGCGCGCCCAGCAGGCGCTCGTCGATCTCGTACTGGGGCAGCCCGCGCTCGCGGCGGTCCCGGTTATCGTTTACAAAGCGCAGGCGTTGCTGTGCGGTATCCGTTAGTTCGGAAAAGCCGTTGGCAAGCTCGATACCGTCGTGAAACAGCTCGAATCTTTCCGCGACCGTGTTATCGTCCGCCCTGGCTCGCGCCAGCGCGGCCTGCGATAACGGGTAGTCGTAGACAAAAAGATAATCCTGCATCGATGGCGCAATCACGGTGGCCAGCAACAGGTCCAGGCACTGATCCCGGTCGAGATCGGCGCAATCCGCGCCGGGTACCGAGTCATCGCAACGGCGACGTAATTCCTCGACTGAAATCCGGTCGATATCGAGCTGCATCGATTGTGCAAACAACTGCCTGTAGGTGACGTAGCCGAAGCTGCAATGGTGCAGGCTCAGCGTCGTAATCAGCAACTCGATTTCCTGCATCAGAAGTCGATAGTCGTAACCCACCCGATACCATTCCAGCAGACTGAATTCCATATTGTGCAGGCGCCCGGACTCGCCCTGTCGAAACGCGTGGCAAATCTGGAAAATCGAGCCGCAACCGGCTGCCAGCAACCGCTTCATTGCGTATTCCGGAGAGGTTTGCAGGTAGAGCGGACGCGAACCATGCGCTATCTCGATCGAAGCGATGTTTACCTCGGTGCTGGTGGTGGGCATCAGCAGCGGGGTGTCGACCTCGAGATAGCCCCGGGTGTTAAAAAAAGCCCGGATCTGACGATAAACCCTGGCTCTTTCTCGTATTACGTTCAGACTCGCGCGCGGTTGCCAGCTCATACCAGGAACCGATCGACGTCTATTTTTTAACCCTCGACATGTACTCGCCGGAGCGGGTGTCCACCTTTACCAGTTCACCGATTTCCAGAAACAGCGGCACCTTGACCACCGCGCCGGTTTCCAGCGTCGCGGGCTTGGTGCCACCCTGCGCGGTATCCCCCTTTAGCCCCGGATCGGTTTCGGTGATTTCGAGCTCGACAAAATTCGGCGGGGTCACGCCGATCGGGCTGCCGTTATACAGCGTGACTTCGCAGTTGTCCTGAGCCTTGAGCCACAGGTAGGCGTCGCCCACGGCATTGGCGTCGGCGGCCTGCTGTTCGTAGGTTTGCGGATCCATGAAATGCCAGAATTCGCCATCGCTATAAAGATACTGCATCTCGGTATCGACGACGTCCGCGGCCTCCACGGTTTCGCCGGATTTGAAGGTCTTGTCCAGCACCCGCCCGGTTTTAAGATTGCGAATTCGGACACGATTGAATGCCTGACCTTTACCGGGCTTGACGAACTCGTTTTCGATGATCGCACAGGGATCACCGTCGATCATGATCTTGAGGCCGCTGCGAAATTCGTTGGTGCTGTAACTTGCCATTGTCGTCCCGGTCAATTAAAGAGGCAATCATACCGGAATATATGTTTGATTCGAAATATATCCGCTATTATTAGCGACTGGAATTATCTGCAGTTACCTACACCCGAACATATGGAAAACGAAGAAAAACTGATTCGTCTGCTCATCGTCGACGAGGGTTTTCACAAAGCGGAGCAAATCACCAGTTCGCTACGCGCGACCGGTATGCACGTACGCGCCGAATTCGCCGAGGATAGCGAGGACATGTGCGATATCCTCGAGAACAAGACCATCGACCTGGTGCTATTCTCGATCGATTTACCTGATTTCACGTTGAAACAGGGGCAGCACCTGATCCGCGAGTGCGGACGTCATGTCGCACTGGTCGCAATGGCAAAGAAGGTCAATACCGAGGTCGTCGTCAACGCGATAAAAGAGGGTGCACAGGACGTGGTCGCCAGCGACAGCCTCGAACACCTGATCCAGGTTATCAAACGCGAGGCCTACAATATCAATATCTGGCGGCGCGCCATGCGCCTCGAAATGGATTTCCAGGAGAGCGAGAAACGCTGTCAGAACCTGTTGTCGAATTCAAAAGATGCGGTCGCCTACGTCCATGAAGGCATGCATATTTTTGCCAACCAGGTCTACATGGAATTGTTCGGCAACACCGATTTCGATGAGCTCGAGGGAACCCCGATCATCGATATGGTCGACGCGTCGCAACAAAATCAGCTAAAGACCTTTCTACGTGAGTTGAGCAAGAACGAAAACGAAACCAACGAACTCGAATTACAGCTGATACACAGCAGCGGCGAAAGAATTTCCGCAACCCTCGAGTTTTCTCGCGCCAGTTACGACGGTGAGCCCTGCACCCAGATACTGATTCGCTCGCGCGCCGACACCACCGAGCTCGAAGAGCAGATCAATTACCTGCACCAGCACGACCTGGTCACCGGACTATACAATCGCCAGCACTTCATGGATGAGCTGAAAACCTCGATCACGCAGGCAATCAACGCTAGGCAGCAGTCGTTTCTGGTGTATATCGCCATCGATAACTTTCAGTCGATTCGCGATATGGTCGGCATCTCCGGCTGCGATACCCTGATCGGTGATATTGCCACTATCATCAGAGAAAATGCCACCGACGAAGACCTGGTGTCTCGTTTCGGGGCTTATTCCTATACCTGCCTGGGCAAGGTGACGGAAAAAAAGCTGGTCGAGGATTATGCCAATCGGGTAATCGAGGCCGTCGAGCAGCATATTTCGGAAATTGGCAGTCAGTCTATTAGCGCCACCTGCAGCGCGTCGATCGTTTTTCTGGATGAAAATTCACCCGATAATCCGAATGAAATAATATCCCGCGCCGAACGCGGCTGCGCCGAAATCGAGGCGACTGGGGGTAACAGCACCAAAACCTACATCCCGAAAGCTGGCGAAATGACACAGGAAGAGGCGGACGGCATTACCGCAGACCTGATCAAGGACGCGCTCAACCATAACCGCATTCGTGGCATGTACCAACCCATCGTCGGCGTCAAGGCGCAGGGCGGCGAACGTTACGTTTCCAGCGTAGAAATCACCTCGGACGAGGGCCACGTGCTGTATCCGAAGGATTACCAGGCTGCCGCCGAGCGCACCGGTACCGCAAAAATGCTCGACCGTTGGAAAATACTGCACGCGATCAAGAAAGTAGCCGAAACCAGCAAACAGGGTCGCAAGATAGAAATCTTCCTGCCGTTGAGCACCGACTCGATAAGAGACCCCGGGCTCGCGATCTGGGTCTCGGAGAATCTGGCCAAGGCCAAGATCAACGGCGAGCAACTGATCTTCATGGTCGATGAGGCCAGCGCGGTCAATCAGCTCAAGGCCGCCAAGATCCTGGCGAAGGGATTGCAGCAAATTCACTGCAAGTTT
>JAOTTY010000390.1 GCA_029864185.1 Gammaproteobacteria bacterium | reverse complement strand
CTGCCTTCTCCGCAATCATGATTGTCGGCGCATTGGTGTTGCCGGATACGATCTCCGGCATGATCGAAGCATCGACTACACGCAATCCATCGAGTCCATGTACACGCAACTCCGGATCGACCACCGCGTCCGCATCGACCCCCATTTTACAGGTACTGGTCGGATGGTAGATTGTCTGGCTGTAATTACGCGCGGCCTCGAGCAGTTCCGCATCGGTCTGAAACTGCCGACCCGGCACATACTCATCGATGACACAATTTCGCAGAGACGGTGCTTCGCAGATACGTCGGGCGACTTTAATACCACCGACGGCGACCTCGCAGTCGCGCTCGTCGGAGAGATAATTGGGCATTATCGCCGGCGCCTGCAGCGGGTCCGGTGACTTGATCGCAACAGTGCCCCGGCTGTGCGGTCGGAGCTGGCATACCGACGAGGTGAACGCCGAGAACGGATGCACGCCGTCACCGGGTTTGTCCGCCGACAGGGGCTGCATGTGGAACTGGATATCGGGACGCCGCACCGCATCGCTGGAGCGGGTGAAAATCGCGACCTGGCTGGCGGCCAGGGTCAAAGGCCCGGTTCGGGTCAGCACATACTGCATGCCCACCAGCATGCGTTTTAACCAACTGTTCAGCTCGTCGTTGAGGGTGCGCTTGTTAGTCTTGAACACGAGACGGATCTGCAGGTGATCCTGCAGGTTCTTGCCGACCCCGGGGAGCGCATGCCGTGTTTCGACCCCCACGGCTTTCAGTTGTTCGGGGTCACCGATACCGGAACACTGCAAAATCTGCGGCGAATTGATCGCGCCGGCGCTGAGGATGACTTCGGCACTGGCCATCGCCGAGCGTTGCTGACCGCCCTGCCGATACTGCAGCCCGGTTACCCGTTTTCCCTCCAGGATCAGCCCGGTTGCCTGGGCGTTGGTCAACACCCGGAGATTCGGCCGTTTTTTGGCGGGTCGGAGGAAACTCTTCGCGGTACTCCAGCGAAAACCCCGATACGCGGTCTGTTGAAAATAACCGACCCCCTCCTGCTCGGCACCATTGTAATCCTCGTTGAAAGGAATACCGATTTCGGTCGCGGCCTGGATAAAATGTTCCGCGATCGGGCGGCGCAGCCGCAGGTCGGAAACTTTCTGCGGTCCCCCCACGCCATGAAAATCGCTCGCGCCGCGCGAGTTGTCCTCGGACTTGATGAAGTACGGCAGCACCTCGTCGAAACTCCAGCCGGGATTGCCGAGTTCCGCCCAGCGATTGTAATCCTCCGGCTGACCGCGCACGTAGAGCAAACCGTTGAGCGCACTCGACCCACCGAGCACTTTACCCCGGGGCCACTGCAGCCGACGTCCGGCGATGCCGGGATCGGGCTCGGTCAGGTAGCACCAGTCGAAGGCCGGATTATGCATGGTCTTGAAATAGCCGACCGGGATGTGCAGCCAGGGGCTCAGATCTCTGCCCCCGGCCTCGAGCAATAGCACCTTGTTGGCCGGATTCGCCGACAACCGGTTGGCGAGCACGCAGCCAGCCGATCCGGCGCCAACGACGATATAATCGAATTGATCCACGAGCCCCTTAGGTTATATGTTTCGATTCGACGATACAATAAGTGCCGCTAAAATGGAACAAACATTCTCGTTTAAGACCGATTGGCGAATCTGTTAGGTGGTTCTACCCTGAATAGCGCCATCAAGTTCGGTTTTTTGGGATACCGAAATTTATAGGTACTTAGCTCTGTTACTCAACCAAAAAAAGTTATAATATCGAGACCGCAAGTCTCATTTAAACTAAGTTTTGTCGGTTTTCGGCGTAAAAATGGGGTCGGTCCGCCGGCCCAACAAGCTCCGGGGCGCTGCCTTCAGCCTCGCGACGCATAACATAGCGAAGGCTTTCTTATTATTAAAGGAGTAGACATGAAAAAACTAAAATATATTGTTGCCGGTGCAGCAGCCGTGGCTCTCATGGCATCGTCTGCCATGGCGGCTGAAAAGGCCAAGGTCTTGCGTATCCAGTCGGTGCTACCCGACTCAGCTGACGAAGTCGTTATGTTGAAGGAGTTCGGTAACGATGTCGCAGCGCTGACCAACGGATCGCTCAAAATCGAAGTGCTGCCGGCGGGCGCCGTTGTCGGACCACGCGACATCATGGATGCCGTTGACGCGGGGCTCGTTGAAGGTGGTTTTGCCTGGACACACTATTGGGGTGGCAAGCACGTTGCGGCCAACCTGTTCGGCGCGCCTATTGCGGGTGCCGGTGTCGGTCTCGATAACATCGCGTTCCTGAGCTGGTTCCAGTACGGCGGTGGCAAGGAGCTGTATGACCGCCTGTGGGACGAAATGGGCGTGAATGTCAAAGGTTTCATGCTGCAGCCAGTGGGCCCCGAGGCACTCGGCTGGTTCCCAAAGCCGATCAAATCAATGGATGACTTCCGTCAAATGCGCTTCCGTGCACCTCCGGGCATGGTGGGTGCCGCATACGCTGAAATCGGTGTTCCTGCGGTTGCGATGGGCGGCGGCGACATCCTGCCAGCGCTTGAGAAAGGCACGATCGACGCAGCCGAGTGGTGCTGCCCCAAGCCAGACTCCGTCTTCGGTTTCCAGAAAGTGCTGAAGCACTACTACCTCCAGGGTCTGCACCAGGTAGTCGTGAACGCGGACATGTATGTGAATCGCGATTTCTACAACTCGCTGAGCACGCTTGAGAAGAAAGCACTGGAAGTGGCGGCAAACGCGTCCCTGTCAAAATCCATGTCCTACCGAATCTTTGAGAACGGCAAGGCGCTGAAGGATCTGGTAGATAATCAAGGTGTTATCCTGGAAGATACGCCAGCGGATTACTTCACAGAGTACATGGCGGCCGCTAAAAAGTCGCTCGAAGCCGCTGCGAAAGAAAACAAGTTCTTCGCAGAAGTATGGCA
>JAOTTY010000003.1 GCA_029864185.1 Gammaproteobacteria bacterium | reverse complement strand
ATCCGCAGGGCACCGCCATCTATCTCGACATCAAAGGCCGGATTCTGTTTCTAATGGGTAGATACGAAGAGGCGCTGCCGTTGGTCGAGGATAGTGCAGCGCGTAACCCGGCACTCGATCGTACTCAGTTAAACCTGGCGGCTATCTATGCCGAGCTCGGAAGAACCGAGGATGCCGAATGGGCGGTAAACGAAGCACTCGCGATCAATACGGATATCACGCTGGTGAATGAGCGTCGCGAAAGCATATATCGTCACGAAAGCGATCTGGAACACTACGTCGCTGCGCTACGCACGGCCGGTGTGCCCGAGCAGCAATGATAAAAGGATAAAAGGGGACAGTTTACTTATTTCTCGGGAGAAATAAGTAAACTGTCCCCGTATATCAGCCGCCGGTGACCGGGGGGAAGAAGGCGATTTCGTCGCTATCGTTGATTTCGGCCCCGAGATCGCTCATTTGCTGGTTGATAGCCACCAGGATCCGGGTGCTGCCGTCGAAGGCGCTGGCGAAGGGTTCCCCGCGTCCGCGCTGCAGCGTTACCAGGTTAGCAACCGTTTTGCAGTCCGCCGGCAATGCCAGGGTTTCGGATTTTGTACCCAGCGCCTCGGCGAGACTCGCGAAATAAAGAAGGTTAGCCATGATGATTAGCGCGACCAGTCGAAAAACTGAATGCTGACCTCGTCCCCGGGTTCGACGCCGGCGTTATCGTCCGGCAACACGATAAAACAGTTGGCGCGGCTCATCGAGGTGAGGATGCCCGACCCCTGCTTGCCGGTTTTACGCACCTGCCAATGGCCGTCCTCGGCCAGCGTCGCGATGCCGCGCTGGAACTCGTAACGGCCCGGTTTCTTGCGCATCGCATCGAGCGCGCGGGCACGAAACAGCGCGGGTGGGCGCAGTCGGGCACCCGACAGAACCTCGATCGCCGGCTCCACAAACTGGCTGAAGGTCACCATCACCGCCACCGGATTGCCAGGCAGACCCATGAAAATACTGGCGCCGATCTGGCCGAAGGTCAGCGGGCGTCCCGGTTTGATTGCGATCTTCCAGAACTCGGTGGTGCCGAGTTCTTCCAGCGCGGGCTTGACATAGTCGGCTTCGCCGACCGAAACCCCGCCGGTGCTGATGATCAGGTCGGCCTGTGACGCGGCTCGAGTCAGGGCGTCACGCATGCTCTCGGGATTGTCGCGCACGACGCCGAGGTCGATGATATCCACCGCCAGCCGCGACAGCATGCCGTGCAGGCTGTAGCGGTTGCTGTCGTAAATTTTGCCCGGTTGCAGCGATTCGCCAACCGCGACCAGCTCGTCGCCGGTAGAAAAGAAAGCGACCACGGGTTTGCGTTTTACCTGCAACTGGCTCAGTCCGAGCGAGGCCAGCACCCCGAGATCGGCCGGGTTCAGGCGCACGCCGGCTTCGATCACGGTCTCGCCCTGCCTGACATCCTCGCCCGCCTGGCGGATGTTTTCGCCGCTGCGGTGGTCGGAGTCGATCCTGATTTTGCCCGCCGCGTCGACCTCTGCCTGCTCCTGCATGATCACGGCATCGGCGCCATCGGGAATCAGCGCGCCGGTCATGATGCGCACGCACTGGCCTTTGCCGCAGCTACCCGCAAACGGCAGGCCCGCGTAGGCGGTGCCGATCTCTTCGAGTTCGGTGATGCCGTCCGGTCGCAGGCTGGCGATTGCAATCGCGAAACCGTCCATCGCCGAATTCGGCGATGGCGGCACGTTGTGCGGAGATTTGACCGCCTCGTTGTTGACGCGACCCAGGCATTCGCGGATCGGCAGGCGTTCGCAGGCGTGGACCGGGAGCACGCGCGCTTCGATTCTTGCCAGCGCCTCGGACAGGCTGATCGAAGCTGGATCGGAGGGATCGGCGCAGCTGGGAACGGGAGTGATTTTTTCGCTCATTGAAACCGGGTTTAATCCGTCAGGCGCGTTATTGAGTCATAGACTAGTCCAAATTGGTAGGGGTATGACGATATTTTTTGCCACGAACCATGGTCTCGACGTAAAAGCCGATTAAATTTGGCTTTAGGGCTATAAATGCTCGGGCGACAGTGGTATTTTTACGCATTGACCCGAGGCGTTGCGTCCGGATAAAAAAAGAGCCGTCCGGGGTAACGACAAGAACGACACAAGCGGAGGATACAATGCTGAAATCCCTCAATATCGACCCGGGAAAGTGTACCGGCTGTCTGCAGTGCGAAATGGCATGCTCCTACGAGCATACCGGCACCTTTAATCCATCACGATCCTATATCAAGGTATTTACTTTCCATCACGAGGGAAGATTTGCGCCCTATACCTGCACCCAGTGCGACGAGGCCTGGTGCATGCGCGCCTGTCCGGTTGACGCGATCAGCGTCGACATGGCAACCGGCGCCAAGGTTGTCTCCGACGACAAGTGTGTCGGCTGCAAGGTTTGCACCATCGCCTGCCCGTTCGGCACCATCAATTACTCGCAGGCAACCGGCAAGGTTGTCAAGTGCGATCTTTGCGGCGGCGACCCGCAGTGCGCGGCGGCCTGCCCAACCGATGCGATCACCTACGTAGATGCGGACTGGACCGGTTACGACCGCATGCTGGCGTCGGCGGCCAAGAGCCTGCCTTCTGCCGAAGCCACCGCTGGATAATGGGGGAAATGAATCATGTCCTGGACAAGAAAAATTCTGAGGGTAGACCTCTCTAAAGGCAGCTGTAAATCCGAACCGCTCAATATGGAATGGGCGAAGCTATATCTGGGCCAGCGTGGACTGGCGTCGAAGTATCTGAGCGAGGAAGTCGATCCGAAATGCGACGCACTCGGGCCCGAAAACAAGATGATCATGGCCACAGGCCCACTAACCGGCACCATGGCGTCGACTGGCGGACGCTACTCCGTCATCACCAAGGGACCGCTGACAGGCGCCATCGCCTGCTCCAACTCGGGGGGATTTTTTGGCGCGGAGCTGAAGTATGCTGGCTGGGACATGATTATCTTCGAGGGCAGGTCGGACAAGCCGGTCTACCTGCTGGTGCAGGATGACAAGGCTGAATTGCGTTCAGCCGAGCACCTGTGGGGCAAGACCGCCTGGGAAACCGACGATATCATTCACGCCACCCATCAGGATCCGCAAATGCGGGTCGCCTGTATCGGGCGCACCGCCGAAAACGGCTGTCTTTACGCCGCGGTCATGAATGACAGACATCGCGCCGCGGGGCGTTCCGGAGTCGGTACCGTGATGGCATCGAAGAACCTGAAAGCGGTCGCGGTCCGTGGCACCCAGGGGATCGGTAATGTAGACGACGCCGATGCTTTCATAGCGGCGACCAATGACGGCAAGGAGGTGCTCGCCGAAAACGCCGTTACCGGGCAGGGATTACCAGCCTATGGCACGCAGGTGTTGATGAACGTCATCAATGGCGTCGGCGGCCTGCCGGCGCGCAATATGCGCGATGTCGGCTTCGAGGGTGCGGAACATATTTCCGCCGAGGCCATGGCCGAACCGCGCAAGAGCGACGGCAAGCCGAACTTGACCACGAATGGCGCCTGCTTCGGCTGCACCATCGCCTGCGGCCGTATCTCGACGGTCGACCCCACGCATTTTTCGGTCAAGGACAAGCCGCAGTACCAGGGCGCCTCCGGGGGGCTGGAGTACGAGGCCGCATGGTCGCTTGGCGCAGATACCGGAATCGACGACCTAGATGCAATCACCTACGTGAATTTCCTGTGCAACGAGGACGGCATGGACCCGATCTCTTATGGCGCGACCGTCGCGGCTGCGATGGAAATGTTCGAAGATGGCATCATCACGACCAAGGAGACCGGCGGAATCGAGCTCAGGTTCGGCGATGCCGAGGCTTTTGTCGCGATCACGGAGCAGTTTGTCAACGGCGGTGCATTCTCTGCCGACCTGGGCCTGGGTTCCAAGCGCCTGACCGAAAAATATGGCAAGCCGGATCTGTCGATGACGGTCAAGGGTCAGGAATTCCCGGCCTACGATCCGCGCGGCATCCAGGGTATCGGCCTCAACTACGCGACTTCGAATCGCGGCGCCTGCCACCTGCGCGGCTATACCATTGCTTCCGAAGTGCTCGGTATCCCGGTCAAGACCGAACTCAACGACACCGACGGCAAGGCCGAACTGGTGAAAGCCTTCCAGGATGCGACCGCGCTGGTCGATTCCGCCGGGCTGTGCATTTTCACCACTTTCGCCTGGGGCATGGACAACATCGCACCGCAGATCGATGCCGCCTGCGAGGGCGACTGGAGCGTCGAGAACTGTCTCGAAACCGGTGAGCGCATCTGGAACATGGAGCGCCTGTTCAACGAGGCGGCCGGTTTCACCGCCGATGACGACAAGTTGCCCAAGCGCCTGCTCGAGGAAGCCATCAAGGATGGTCCGACCAAGGGTCAGGTGAATCGTCTCGGCGAAATGCTGCCCAAGTACTACGAGGTCAGGGGCTGGACCGCGGACGGCAAGATCCCGGAAGAAACCCGTCAACGGCTTTCGCTTTAATCAAACGCCCCCTGCCGTTACCGGCAGGGGGTTTTCAGTTGAAGGCATAACATCATGCAACATTTAATCATTGGTGCGGGTCCTGCCGGCGTCGTCGCCGCCGAGACTCTGCGCAAGGCCGATCCAGATGCGGATATCGCAATCATTGGAGACGAACCCGAACCGCCTTACTCGCGTATGGCTATCCCTTACTATCTGATCAACAACATCGACGAATCCGGTACCTACCTGCGTGATCCGAAACAGCATTTCGGTGACTTGAACATCGAGGTAGTGCAACAGAAGGTCGACAAGATCGACACCGGTGGAAAAACCGTGACGCTTGAGGATGGTAGCAGCCGCGGTTATGACAAGCTGTTGCTGGCGACTGGTTCGCATCCGATCAGCCCGCCAATTCCAGGGCTGGATCTGTCACAGGTGCATTCCTGCTGGACACTGGAAGATGCGCGCAACATTATCAAGCTGGCGCAATCCGGCTCCAACGTCGTGTTAATCGGCGCCGGCTTTATCGGCTGTATTATTCTCGAAGCGCTGGTCAAGCGCGGCGTGAATCTTGCGGTGGTCGAAATGGGCAACCGCATGGTGCCGCGCATGCTTAACGACAAGGCGGGTGGCTTGCTCGAAACCTGGTGCAAGCACAAGGGTATCGACGTGCATACTTCCTGCAGCGTCGAGGGCGTTAGCGACGCCGGCAAAGGCCAGGTCGAAGTTTCACTGAGCGATGGCAGCAAGCTTGCAGCGGCGCTGGTAATCACCGCGACCGGGGTCAAGGCGAACACCGACCTGGTCCAGGGTACCGACATCAAAGTCGACCAGGGTATCCTTGTCGACCGCCGTATGCAGTCCAGCAATCCCGACGTCTACGCAGCGGGAGACGTCGCGCAGGGCGTCGATTTCTCGACCGGCAACTTCGAGGTGCAGGCGATCCAGCCGACCGCAACCGATCACGGGCGCATCGCAGCGCTCAATATGGCCGGCAGGGATGACGAACATCACGGCACCCTGAACATGAACGTGCTCGATACCGTCGGCCTGATTTCCTGCTCTTTCGGCCTGTGGATGGGTGTCGACGGCGGCGATAGCGCCGAGCTCTACAATCCGGGCGAGTACCAGTACATCAACCTGCAGTTCGACGGCGATCACCTGGTCGGTGCGAGCAGCGTCGGCAAGACCCAGCACATCGGCGTGCTGCGCGGATTAATCGAGTCGAAAATCCACCTGGGCGAATGGAAGGGGCGTCTGATGAAGGATCCGACCGCGGTCATGGAGGCTTATGTCGCCTGTACCCAGGAACTCGGTTACGCCTGAGCACCAATGAATATCAGCATCGAGTTCTACGCCTCGCTGATGAAGTATCTGCCGCCTGGGCAGAGCCGATTCAGGCGCGATATCAAGGTAGAGGACGGGTTGCCGCTCAACCGCCTGATCGAGAGCTACCATATTTCACCGGCGGAAGCGCATATCGTGCTGGTCAACGGCAATTACGTCAACGCCGATCAGCGTGAATCCCGTGAACTGGCAGAGGGCGACGTGGTGTCGATCTGGCCGCCCGTGGCGGGCGGTTGAACCGGGATCCCGCGCGACGGGGGCGTCATTGCTATGGGTATCCGGAGTGGTCTTCAAACTTCCCGGACAATTCGCATGCCCCCTTTTGGTGGAGTTCAATGAACGCTAATCCGGATCCACGATCGAGCCGCGTAGAATACGAGATGGGCTACGGCGCCGACGAATTCGGCAAGGTGCTGCTCGGTCCGTTCACCGGCGCACGCAGCGACTTCAATGCGGCCGCAATCGGCCGCCACCGCTGGCTGGTATCGCTCGTCAACTCGGCCTTCGAACTCGAGATCGAAGTGGCCGAACAGCCACCGCGCAAGATCGGGCTGTTCGCGTTGCCGGTGCTCAAGGTGAGCTTCCATTTCGACCGCGCGGAACCGGACGAGCGCGAACGCTTTTTCCATCGCTTCCACCAGTATTTTCACAAGGGCGGCGGATGAATCCGGAGCAGAAAGAGCGCTTTGCGCGTCATATCCGCTTGCCGCAGATCGGCGAAAAAGGGCAGCAGGCCATTCTTGACGCGAGCGCGTTGATCGTCGGCGTCGGCGGCCTCGGCTCGCCGGCGGCCATGTATCTGGCCGCGGCGGGCATCGGTAGACTGGTGCTAAGCGATTACGACATCGTCGAGACATCCAACCTGCAGCGGCAGATCATTCACCGCGAGGCCGCGGTCGGCGAGCACAAGGTCGAATCGGGCAGGCAAACCCTCAAGGACCTGAACCCGAGATGCGAGGTGGACCTTATTTCCTATCAGCTCGAAGGCGACGAATTGAAGCAGGTGGTAAGCTCTGTCGACATCGTGCTCGACTGTTGCGATAACTACCCGACCCGTTTCGACGTCAACCGCGCCTGCGTCGACACCGCGACCCCGCTGGTGACTGGCGCCGCAATCCGGCTCGAGGGGCAGATCATGAATTACCAGCCGGCCGCAAACAGCGCCTGTTACCAGTGCCTGTATACGCACGCCTTCGGCGCCGAGGAGTCCTGCGAACTCGAAGGCGTGCTCGGTCCGGTGGTTGGAGTCATCGGCACGATGCAGGCGCTGCAAACCCTGTTGATTCTCGCGGGACAGGGCGAGGCGATGGTGAACCGCCTGTTGCTGTTCGACGCCTACGCTATGGAATGGCAGGCGGTGACGCTACCGAAAAATCCCGACTGCCCCGCCTGTGCGAAGACCTGACCCGATGCCGGCCGCGCCGCGTCAGGCATTATCGCATCAGCGATTCCAGTTTGGTTATTAGCTCCGGGTCGTCCCACTCGATGGCTGCGTTGACGCCGTACCTGATCCTGCCCTGCGGGTCGATGACAAAGCTTGACGGGTAGCTGATGACGCTCCAGGCCTTCGCGTAGGCGCCATCCGTGTCGAGCAGCACCGGAAAATCCACCTTGACCCGTCGCAGGAAATCCATCACGGTTTCCCTGTCTTCCGCGTAATTAATCGATATCAGCTCGAATGGCCGACCCTTCATCTTGCGCTGCAGGCGATTCAGCGAAGGAATTTCCTCGATGCACGGGGGGCACCAGGTCGCCCAGAAGTTGACCACGGTTACCTTGCCGGCAAAGTCGTTTCGGACGACAGGAGCGCCGTGTATATCGGTCAGTTTTATCGCCAGGGGTGGGATCGCGCCATTGAATTCCCTGAGATAAATATCGATTCCGCTCCTGATCGATGTGCCCTTCACGATCGCTACCGGGGCGTCGGGTAGCTGGTGCCTTGCCAGTACTGCGAGCATCCGCCTGATGTCGATCGCGATCGGTTCGGCGACGTCGATCATTGCGCGGGACGGCGGCTCCGCGTAGAACAGGCTCATGACGCCGGGTACGATGCGAGTGTAAACCGGGCTTTCGTGCAAACGCAGTTTATCCAGCAGCACGGCAAAGCCGCCCGTGGTGCCGCTGTTTTTCGCCTGGTAAATCATCATCGGGATGTTGGTCGATTCGACGATCGGCATGTATTCCGGCTCGAGGCCGAGCGCCGGGATGTAGGCATAGCTATAGGGGGTGAAGAGGACGGCGCCGACCAGGTACGGGTCGGCCAGTTTTCTGTCCTGCCAGCTGCGGGCTCCGAGCAGCGCCGCCATCGCGGCATAGGAATCTCCCGCCAGCGCGATTTTTTTGCCGGTTTGCCGATGCGCATATTCGATCAGGTCGGCGATCGTACTGCCGTCGAGCCGTTTCAGCGAGCCGCTGCCCTGCGGCAGGAACAGCGCTTCGACGATGTCGCTTTGCCAGACTTCGATACCCTGCGCGCCGAGCCTGCGGGCCATCGACCTGTGGGTTTCGCGAAAACCGTACTCGGGGGCGATCCACAGCAGCAGATAGTCGCCGTTCGCGTCGAACCGGCTAACGGTAACTTCGATATCTTCCGATACCGGCGCGGTAATTTCGGTTTGTGCACTGCCGTCGCCCGCATGGAAAAATTGCAGCCCGATAAGGAGCGAAAAAACAACGCGGAAGAAATTACGCATTACCCTAGATCGCCCTTGCAATAATGCACCGCGAGACGAAGCGACCGCTGGTCAGTCAACGTGCGGAAAGTAGCCGAGGTCGGCCTGTTGTGGCGGCCGCGGATGGCTATACCCAACCCGCCCACCGCGATAGCGATGGCCGAATTTGTGGTGCATGCGATGATGCCGAGCCGCCTGGCGTAGATAAACCGGCAACCCGCTGACGGATCGCGATGTCTCCGGTTCGTTGACGTACACTACTGTCGGGCTCGAAGCCTGCCGCTCTGCTTCGAATCTGGCCTTTTCGAGTGCCAGTTTTTCGCGTTCGATTCGTTCGCGGCGCATCCGCTCCCATTGATTGGTTATCGAATAATAACCCTCTGTCGCATCCCCGGATGCGGCTTGCGCCGGTGGAACATCGATCTCGGTAACCGGGATTTCGGCGGTCGCGGGCGCCTCGTCGGAGTAGTGCGTGACGCCGTCGGCATCTACCCATTTATGAATAACAGCCGCAGCGGCGAGATTCGATAAACAGGCGACAAAGGTCACGATGGCCATCTGTTTAAGCGCGCAATTCATAAACCGTTCGACCCGAATACCTGAAAACGGTTCTGTGCGGAGAACAAAGACTGCCCGATACCGTCACCGAAGATAGCAGGAGTCTAGCGAAGACTGTTAACCGCATGCTTGCGGCAGCAACGACTCGATGAAGCATCTTCATGGCTTCGGGCCTGCGGCCAGGTCAGAAATGATCAACAGCACACCGATCACCGAAAAAGCGGCCCCGACCACCGCCAGGCGCGCGGTCAGTTCCGAGTAGGCGATGCGCGCGAGCAGCGGACTATGCAGGTGGTCCTTGAGCCAGAACAGGCCGATGATGATGGTTAGCATCAGTACCCCGGCCAGTAAAAAAAACATCGGTAATTTCCTCGTTGACGGTTGCTCTGGCCTGGTCTGATTACGGCCTGCAGATGCGAGCAGGCATTCCGCTGGCGTCTCACTGCGGTAACAGCACGAACTCGACATCGGCAAACAGCACCGGCTGCCCGTCAATATAACCCTCCTCGAGAAACACTGCCAGCTCCGGGTAGGGCGCCTCCGCCATGTTGACGTCACCCTTGAAAAAGATGCGCGTGACCAGCTGCCTGTGGGCCGGGTGGGTGATGACAAAATGGATATGTCGCGCGCGGTACCCCTGGTTATGGCCGGGCAGCACGGTACCGATGCCGAAGCTGCCGTTTTGCTTCGTTCTTATACTTGCCCGCAGCGGCGGGTAATCGCCATGGGCATCGGTGTGCCAGAGTTCGACCAGTGCATCCGCGACCGGCACGCCCAGCGTGTTCAAAATCCGCCCCTTAAGCTGCAGACGCTCCCCGGGCAGCCCCGGTTCCCACAGGCTCCTGACGAAAGGGGCGCCTGGCTCGTACCAGGGCCCCGTGTGGGTTTCGAGCGTGGGTTCCAGGTTGCCGTTCGCGGCCAGTGCAGCGCTGCTCACGAGGATGTGACCTGTAACTGGCAACCACTGCAGGAATCGGAGCATGGATTTATCCCGATAAACTGCCAGTCGTCGTGTCCGTGCGACGGATTTCCAGGAATCAGTGGCCGAGTCGGGTCGCTACTTCTTCAACAAATCCCGGATTTCGCCCAGCAGGACTTCTTCTGCGCTCGGCGCGGGTTCAGGCGCGGGTGCCGGTGCTTCTTCTTTCTTTTTCAAGGAGTTCATTGCCTTGACGACGAGGAAGATCGCGAACGCGATGATTACGAAATCGACCACAGTCTGGATGAACGACCCGTAATTGATCATGACAGCCGCGGTATCACCGACGCCTTCTTTCAGCATGATCGCGAGGTCGCGAAAATCGACCCCACCGAGCAGCAGGCCAATTGGCGGCATCAGAACATCCGCGACGAAAGAAGAAACGATTTTTCCGAACGCGCCTCCGATTACGATACCGACCGCCATGTCGACCACGTTACCGCGCATTGCAAAATCTTTGAATTCATTCAACATACTCATTAGCTTTTCCCCTTACAGTTTATGGTTCTTGTTCGTGACCGGAGTCACTGTTTCTGGCAGGCTGTGGCCCTCAACACAATGTACGAAGGGAATATTACGACAATTATTTTACCTAAGCGACAACTTGTCTGCGCCTGATCAGGAAACGGGCGACCGCGATGACGATGATCGTCACCGTCGCGATCTGTACCGGCGCCCAGGCGCGTTGCCAGTCGCTAGCAGGTAGTGGCCCGCAGAAATCGAGTGCCCCGAGCGTGGCCGTCTCCATGGCCTTCGCGATCGGGTCTATGGACAGCGGAATCAGAATAACCAGCGGCAGCGCGAGCCACTTCAGATAATCGATTACCCCGGTAAGGGGATGCGCCAGTCCAAGCAGCATCGCGGCCAGGATTGCGACTGGACATGAAGCTAGCACCAGGCGGTAAAGCTCCGCGCCCTCGGGGCCGCAGCTGACCTGGGGGATTACCCCCAGCCAGATAAAATAGCTGTAAATGATCAGCCAGCCGACGAGATTACAGCCCAGTCGCAAAAGCACTTCGGAAAATCGCATATCGGTCAACGCAGCCGCCTGAAATGCAGGCCGAGGAAAAGTAATCAGAGGATAAGTAACCGGGAGGTCGAAGTCTATCGTGAAGTATTTCCGGGCTTCGTTCTCGCGGTAATTCATTACCGGCTTACAATTGGATTGCCGGTGCTTTAGAATTCCGCAGTGCAATCATCCGCTAAATCATTCCGGTCAATCGGAGCAACGAGCCTTCATGAACCTGTTCGAGAATTCTAGAATGAGTCGTTGGGTAATTGCGCTGGGGGCAGGGTTTGCCATGCTCGCCGTAATGTCGGGCGCGTTTGGCGCGCACCGGCTCAAGCAGGTGCTGGACGGCTACCACCTCGGGATTTTCGAAACCGCCGTCAGGTACCAGATGTACCATGCGATCGCATTGCTTTGCATCGGCGTGATGGCTGCCATGCCGCAATTTCCCCGTCGCTGGCTGGTGTTTGCCACGATCGCGTTCGCGCTTGGTATCGCACTGTTCAGCGGATCCCTCTACCTGCTCGCGTTGAGCGGCAGCAAGTGGCTGGGTGCGATTACGCCACTGGGCGGCGTCGCCTTTATCCTGGGCTGGCTGGCCCTGATCGTCGCCATGCTAAAGCGCGCTGCGTCAACCATCCGCTAATTTGCGCCAATATTAAAAAAAAGTGAAGAATCGTGCCGAATGGCTGTACAATCTGGGTCTGTTGTTAGTCGACTTTACCAGCAAGTTAACCCAAGCCGATCAACGCACAACCATAAAACCAAAATTGAGTAAATCTGCAACGATTACTCAGGCTAATAGCCAAAGTGGAGAAATCATAATGAAATCAAGAATTATTTTCGCGGCGGTGGTTGCATTATTTGCGACCCAGCTGCACGCAAAAACACTCATTTTCTGTTCCGAGGGATCACCGGAGGGATTCACCCCGTCGCTGTATACGGCAGGTACGACCTTCGACGCGTCGTCGCGCCAGGTTTATAACCGCCTGGTCGAATTCGAAATCGGTACCACCAAAATCATCCCGGGCCTCGCCGAGAGCTGGACGATTTCCCCGGATGGATTGATTTATACCTTTAAGCTGCGCAAGGGCGTCAAGTTTCATACCACCAAGGATTTTACCCCGAGCCGCGATTTCAACGCCGAAGACGTGCTGTTTTCCTTCGAGCGCCAGTTTTCCAAGGATCATCCGTATCACATGGTATCCGGCGGCGCCTACGAGTATTTCAACGGCATGTCGATGCCCGACCTGATCAAGCGCATCGAGAAGGTCGACGACTATACCGTCAGGTTCGTATTGAATCGCCCCGAATCGCCGATGATTGCCAACCTGGCGATGGACTTCGCGTCGATTCACTCGGCCGAGTATGCCGAGAAGATGGCGACGGCAGGCACCATGGATACCTTCGACCAGAGCCCGGTCGGTACCGGTCCGTTCCAGCTGGTGGCCTACCAGAAAGATGCCTTTATCCGCTACAAGGCTCACCCGGATTTCTTCCGCGGCAAGGCTGCCATCGACGACCTCGTTTTCGCGATCACCCCGGACGCTTCGGTTCGCTACCAGAAACTGAAAGCCGGCGAGTGCCACGTCATGCCTTACCCGAACCCGGCCGATATCGCCGCCATGCGCACCGATCCCGCGGTCAACCTGATGAGCCAGGAAGGCCTCAACGTCGGCTACCTGGCCTACAACTCCCTGGTGCCGCCGTTTGACAACCCCAGGGTGCGTAAGGCCCTGAACATGGCGATCAACAAGCAGGCCATTATCGACGCCGTATTCCAGGGCGCCGGCAAGGTCGCCAAGAACCCGATCCCGCCGACCATCTGGTCGTATAACAACGCCACGGCCGACGATCCCTACGATCCGGCTGCCGCGAAGGCTGCGCTCGCCGCGGAGAGCGTCCAGAATCTGAAAATGAAGGTCTGGGCGATGCCGGTACAGCGTCCCTACAATCCCAACGCGCGGCGCATGGCCGAGCTGATCCAGTCAGATTTCGGCAAGGTTGGGGTCGAGGTCGAGATCGTGTCCTACGAATGGGGTGAATACCTGAAACGTTCCAAGGAAAAGGATCGCGATGGCGCGGTATTGCTCGGATGGACCGGCGACAACGGGGATCCGGATAACTTCCTGGCGGTGCTGCTCGGCTGTGACGGCGTTGGCGGCTCCAACCGGGCACAATGGTGTTATCAGCCGTTCGAAGACCTGATCCAGAAAGCCAAGGTGGTCTCGGATATCGCCGAACGCACCAGGCTGTACGAGCAGGCGCAGATCGAATTCAAGTCGCAGGCGCCCTGGGCCACGATCGCCCACTCGGTGGTTTTCAAACCGCTGCGCAAGGAAGTCGTCGGATTCAAGATCGATCCTTTCGGCGGCCACTCCTTCTACGGTGTGGACCTGAAATAAGCATGGAAAAGATCGCTGGCCCCACGAAATCGTGGGGCCAGTTTCCTTTATTTCCTGCCGAGCCAGGAAAGGTGAATGTTTAGGTTTTTACTTTCCAGGCTGATGATGATCGTGCCGACCTTTATCGGCGTCACCATCGCGGCTTTCTCCTTCATTCGATTACTGCCCGGCGACCCGATCCTGCTGATGGCCGGCGAGCGTGGCGTAACCCCCGAGCGCCGCGCCGAACTCGAGCAGGTGATGGGTTTCGATCGACCCCTGTGGGAACAGTATCTCGGTTTTCTCGGCGACCTGCTGCAGGGCGACCTCGGCGTGTCGATTGTGACCAAGGCCCCGGTGCTGGAAGAATTTCTCGGGCGTTTCCCGGCAACCATCGAACTCTCCGTGATCGCCATCATCTTCGCTGTCGCGCTCGGTCTGCCGGCCGGCGTCATCGCCGCGGTGCGGCGCGGATCCATCTTCGACCATACCGTGATGGGGGTTTCGCTGACCGGCTACTCGATGCCGATATTCTGGTGGGGCCTGCTATTGATCATATTGTTTTCCGGGATCCTGGGCTGGACGCCGGTCTCCGGACGGATTTCTTTCCTTTACTATTTCGAGCCGGTGACCGGTTTCATGCTGATCGATTCCCTGCTCTCCGGTCAGTCCGGGGCGTTCCAGTCCGCCGTCATGCACCTGATCCTGCCCGCGGTCGTACTCGGCACGATACCGCTCGCCGTTATTGCGCGGCAGACGCGCTCGGCGATGCTAGAGGTTTTGAGCGAGGACTACGTGCGCACCGCGCGCGCCAAGGGCCTGTCACCAGCGCGCGTCATCGGCGTGCACGCACTGCGCAATGCGCTGATTACCGTGGTAACCGTCATCGGTCTGCAGGTGGGCGTGCTGCTCGCCGGCGCGATACTGACCGAGACCATATTCGCATGGCCCGGCATCGGCAAATGGATGATCGATTCGATTTTCAGGCGCGATTACCCGTCGGTACAGGGCGGCCTGCTGATGATCGCGTCGATCGTCATGCTGGTCAACCTGATCGTCGACCTGACTTACGGCCTGATCAATCCCAGCATTCGGCACGAGCGTTGACACATGGCGGAACCGGTTATTTCGACTGCACAAATTGGAACCTTCAGGCATAGCCTGTTCGAGTTCTGGCGTTATTTTCGCGAAAATCCGGGCGCGGTGGCCGGCCTGTATTTCATCCTGCTGGTGCTGTTCTGCGCCATTTTTGCCGACCTGATTTCGCCCTGGGATCCCACCCAGCAAAACCGCGACGCGCTGCTGCAGCCACCGGTCTGGCAGGAAGGCGGCAGCTGGGATTACATCATCGGCACCGACGCGGTCGGTCGCGACCTGTTGTCACGTATCATTCACGGCGCGCGTTTCTCGATGTTCATCGGCGCCATGGTCGTCACGCTGTCGATGAGCGCCGGTGTCATGCTGGGATTGATCGCCGGCTATTTTCGCGGGCGCATCGAAACCGTCATCATGCGCATCATGGATGTGATCCTGGCGTTTCCGAGCCTGTTGCTGGCGCTGGGCCTGGTCGCCATCCTCGGACCCGCGCTGATCAACGCGATGATCGCGATCGCGATCGTGCTGCTACCGCATTTCGTTCGCCTTACCCGTTCCAGCGTGATGTCCGAGAAAAACAAGGAATACGTGATCGCCAGCCGCCTGGCCGGCGCGGGCCACCTGCGGTTGATGATCAACACCATCCTGCCGAATTGCATGGCGCCATTGATCGTGCAGGGAACCCTGTCATTTTCGAACGCGATACTCGATGCGGCGGCGCTGGGTTTTCTCGGCATGGGCGCACAGCCGCCGACGCCGGAATGGGGCGCGATGCTGGCCGAGGCGCGCGAATTTATCCTGCGCGCCTGGTGGGTGGTGACTTTCCCGGGCCTCGCGATTCTGCTGACGGTATTGTCGATAAACCTGATGGGCGACGGCCTGCGCGATGCGCTCGATCCGAAGATGAAGCGTTCCTGATGTCATTGTTGTCGATCAGAAACCTGAGTGTGCGCTTCAAGACCGCGCATGGCCTGTTTACCGCGGTGGAAAACGTGTCGCTCGATGTCGAGCACGGCGAGGTACTGGCGATCGTCGGAGAATCCGGCAGCGGCAAGTCGGTGGCTATGCTGGCCGTCATGGGCCTGCTGCCCTGGACCGCGGAAATCACCGCCGACGAGCTGCTGTTCGACGGCGTCGATTTGAACTCGCTGGAGCCGAAGGCGCGCCGTGAACTGAACGGCGGCTCGATGTCGATGATTTTCCAGGAGCCGATGACCAGTCTCAACCCCTGTTTCACCGTCGGCGCCCAGATCGACGAAATGATCCGTTTCCATACCGACAAGGACAAGCAGCAACGCAAGCAGCTCGCGCTGGAACTGCTCGAGCAGGTGGGCATCCCGGACCCGCAGAAACGCTATCACAATTATCCGCACCAAATGTCGGGCGGCATGAGCCAGCGCGTCATGATCGCGATGGCGATAGCCTGCTCGCCGCGGCTGTTGATAGCGGACGAACCGAGCACCGCGCTCGACGTGACGATCCAGGCGCAGATACTGGAATTGCTGCTCGATTTGCAATCGTCCCATGACATGGGCCTGATCCTGATTACCCATGACATGGGGGTGGTCGCGGAGACTGCTCACCGGGTTGCGGTGCAATACGCGGGGCAGCAGGTCGAAATGCAGCCGGTGCTGGAATTGTTCGAGCACCCGCATCATCCCTACACCGCCGCGCTGCTGTCTGCGTTACCGGAGAGGGCGCGCAGGGACCAGCGCCTGCCAACCATACCCGGCGTGGTGCCGGGCCAGTTCGACCGGCCGCAGGGCTGCCTGTTCAATCCCCGTTGCAAGTTTGCGGACGATCTTTGCCGCACCACTCCGCCGGTGGCCGCAGCCGCCGACAGGGCCCTGACTCTGTGCCATTACCCGCTGACCCATTCGCCGGAGCAGGCGCATGAGTAAACAGGCGATCCTGCGGGCGCGTAACCTGACCCGTTACTACGCGGTGAACCGCGGGGCGTTCAAGCCGAACGCCACGGTCAAGGCGTTGAACGGCGCCTCTTTCGATGTTTTTCCGGGAGAGACCCTGGCCATCGTGGGCGAGAGCGGCTGCGGAAAATCGACGCTGGCGCGGGTGTTGACGATGATTGAGTCGCCTACCAGCGGCACCCTCGAAATCGAGGGCAACGAAATCGCGCTGGTCGGCGGCAAGCCGCCCGACGAGCTGCGCCGTCACGTACAGATCGTGTTTCAGAATCCCTACGGATCGCTGAACCCGCGCAAGACCGTGGCGACGATGCTGGAAGAGCCGCTCAAACTGAATACCGATCTCGATATCACGCAACGCCGCGCCGCGGCGGAAGAAATGATCGCCAAGGTCGGTCTACGGCCCGAGCACGCGGACCGTTACCCACACATGTTTTCCGGCGGTCAGCGGCAGCGCATCGCGATCGCGCGCGCGTTGATGCTGAATCCGAAGATACTGATCCTCGACGAGCCGGTGTCGGCGCTCGATTTGTCGATCCGCGCGCAGATTTTGAATTTGTTGAGCGATCTGCAGGATGAGTTCGGCCTCGCGTACATATTTATATCGCACGATTTATCGGTGGTGCGGCGTATCGCCGACGACATTATGGTGATGTATTTCGGCAAGCCGATCGAAGTCGGGCCGGCCGACAAAATTTTCGAGAATCCGAGGCATCACTATACCAAGGCGCTGTTTTCCGCTACGCCGGTCGCCGATCCGAGGAGGCGCCGGCAGCGCATCCGTCTGGTCGGCGAACCTCCATCGCCGCTGTCCCCGCCGCCGGGCTGCGCGTTTGCCCCGCGCTGTGCGAACGCGCAGGCGGATTGCAGTAAATCCGAGCCACCGCTGGTTTCCAGGGGCTCGGTCGAAGTCGCCTGTTTCCATCCGCTCGATTAACCTGGAAAGCCTCCCATTGTAAGAAACGGCAAGGATTTGCCGACGCTTGCAAACCAGGCGTGGCAAACCTGCCAGAACAGCAGTGGCGCTGGCGCGAGCTATCATACTTCCGCCGCGATCGGATATTTCGCTGGAAATTCGAACGCATTTCAAGGCCGCAGGTTCATCTGGCCCAGAGAGTTCGAATTTGATGTATGTCAGTTTATCCCTGGTAAAACCTGATGTAATGTTTTTATTGGGTTTTGGGATTGTCATTGACTTAAGAGGTGGTCGAAACTTATCAGACAGGGACTTTGACCGAGACCTGTGTGAGTCTCCGAACCTGGAGATACAGCGGATCAAGGCGGCAGAGTTTCGGTAAATAAAACCGACCAAATTGTAAAAGATACGGGTGATGACAGGACGTCAGCAAATATTGCAGATGACTTTCATCCGAGAGGGATGATTTGGCAGTGGGCTCGATTGGCAATGCGGGAAGAAAACAAAGACGCGGCCACATCAGGGATTTTTGATGTAGCCATCATTGGCGGCGGAATCAACGGCGCCTGCCTTTATAACCAGCTTTGTCGCGAAGGCCGTCGCGTTATCCTGATCGAGAAGTCTGACTTCGGCAGCGGTACCAGTCAGGCTTCGGCGATGATGGTGTGGGGTGGGTTACTGTACCTTGGAAGCCTGGATTTTCCTGCGGTTTACAGCTTTTCCGCGTCCCGTGACAAAATGATCCACGAAATGGCAGAGTGGGTGTCACCATGTTGGTTCAGATTTCTGCCCGCGAAGCATGGCTTGCTCAGCAAGGCGCCCGTGACACTGGCTCTTTACCTGTACTGGCTGATCAGTCAATTCAAAAGAGGCCGCCCCCGTATCGAGAAACAATTCCCCGAAAAAGGCCTCCTGGCCCGGGATAACGTTTCCCTGCTGTTTGAAGAAGCCCGAATCATGCAGTCCGACGCGCGCTTCGTATTGCACTGGATTACGCGCAACACGAATTCTGGCGGAGTTGCCCTCAATTACTGTGAACTGGAAGAAGGCGCATTCAGCGACGGCGATGGGTCCTGGCATTTATCGGCAAGGGATCGAATCGGAAATCAGGAAATCAGTTTTCGCACGCGCGCGGTAATCAATTGTGCCGGGGTGTGGACCGATCGAATCAATGCCAGTTTCGGTATTCCTTCCCCGTACAAGCATGTATTCAGCAAGGGTGTCATTCTCGGCATGAGGCGTCACCGCGAGCAGCTGGCCCCGATGATATTCGATATGGGAGAGCATAATGATGTCATTACCAGCATTCCCTGGGGACCGATCGGCCTGTGGGGGCCCACGGAAACCGCAATCCGGGATATCGAGCAAGGATTTTCCGCCTTACCCGAAGACATTCATTTTTTATTGCATCACTATGGCCGCTGCTACAGGCGAGCCGCGACCACAAAAGATATCGTATCGCTTCGCTGTGGCATTCGTCCGCTGGTTGTCAAAGCGAGTTATGACAAGGATGAATATCCGCTGGAACTCTCGCGCCGTAGTCGTATTACGGTAGATAAAGGCAAGTCCTGGGTATCCGTATACGGCAGCAAAATAACCGGTTGTAGAAGCCTGGCGGCGTCTGTCGCACGCAGGCTCGATGCAATTCTTCCCGAGCGGCAAAAAATTAGTGCCGAGGAAATTCCGGCGGATCAGGCCTCCGCGAGAACTTTCGCTTTCCCGGGGCTGGCTGAAAAATTTCCGACAATCGACTGGTGTATGGAACACGAATACTGCAACACGCTGGAAGATTATCTGAGGCGGCGCACCAACATCTCTCAATGGGTGCCGCGTGAAGGGCTCGGATCTGAGGATGAAAACCTGCAGCTGTTGCGCGAGATGTCATTGACGCTTGCACGCGGTAATCGGGTAAAGGCAGAGCAGCATCTGGCGGCCTATCGGGCAAGCGTTGCAGATCGATTTGACCGGGTGCTCGAAAATGTTTAATCGAGATTAAAGGTAAAGGCGCTATGCAGAAAGAAACTACAGAACTACCTGCTATTCTGGGCGGTGATCCGGTGGTAACCCTGGATCAGGAAGCTGCAAATTCATGGCCGAACTTAACGATCGACGACGAGCAGGCCGTGCTGCAGGTAATTCGCGATGGTAATGTGTCGACCCATCCGGTAATTCGTGACCTTGAAGCCGATTACAGGGAATTCACCGGCATGCCCTATGCACTCGCCCATTGTAACGGCACCGCGGCCTTGCTCGCGGCGTTTTTTGCGCTGGATCTCGAACCCGGCGGTGAAATACTGGTTCCGTCCGCGACCTTCTGGGCCTCGGTTTCACCGATGCTATGGAACGGTCTGGTGCCGGTGTTTTGCAACAGCGAACCGGAGCGAATGGGCCTCGATCCGGAAGACCTGGAACGCAAGATCACCGACCGCACGCGCGCCATCGTCGTTGTTCACCTCTGGGGATTACCCAGCAAGATGACGGAAATTAAAAAGATTGCCGAAACGTACGGCCTGAAGATCATCGAGGACGCCTCTCACGCGCATGGCGCTTCATGGCGAGGCCAACCCTGCGGCTCGCTGGGCGACATCTCCGTCTTCAGTCTGCAGGGGGATAAGTTGGCGCCGGCCGGTGAAGGGGGGGTATTGCTGTGTCGCGACCGGGATTATTACGAGCGCGCCGTGTGCCTGGGCGATATTACCCGGATCATCGAACTGGAGAGCCCGATGCGACGATTCGCCGCCACTAGCTTCGGCATCAAAACGCGTATTGCACCAATGTCCGCAGCGCTTGGCCGGGAGCAACTACGCCGGCTACCCGAGCACAATCGAAAGCGTAACGAAAATCTGAAGTATCTCTCCGCACGGCTGGAGGATCTGGGCTTTGACACCTTCCTGCCACCCGCCCACATCGAACGGGTATATTTTGAATACCTGATCCGCTACAGACCCGACCGGCTATCCCTGCCCCTGCCGCTTCTGGTCAGGGCTCTGAAGGCCGAGGGATGTCTAGTATGGTCGCCCCGTTACCCGCTGGTTCACCAGCAACCCTTTTTTACCGAGGGGCATGCGATGACGCTGGCGAGATTGCCGGCCGGGGTAGTTCCGGCCCAATACCGACCCGAAGACCTGGCCGAAACCCGGCTTGGAAACGAAACATTAATCAAGCTCCCATCGTTCCCGAACGCCGATCGGGCATTGCTGGACCAGTACGTCCTCGCTTTCAGGCGCGTAATCGAGCATGCTGACGAAATTCGGGCGAGTGCGTTGGCAGAGGAGGCTTGAAAAAAGTCGTGTCATGATCAAGTTCGGCAATCATTCAGACATGACAGTTATGCGCAGGTTTGTTCTGCAGGCGCTCAATCTTTCGCTGCATGGAATTCACCAGTTTCTTATCCTGTTTAGTCTGGCGGGATGGATGTTTTGCGAGACAAGGATGCTGAACCTGGTGGGCTTGGCGTTGACCCTGATCTCGTGGTACGGGCTGGGTCCACTGCTCGGAAAAGGCGATGCCTGGGGCTACTGCCTGGTTACCGATATCCAGTGGGGCGTTCGCAGGGAACTGGGGCTGGATAGCCGCAGCGGCGGTTATGTAAAATACCTGGCTGACCATCTGCTCGGCGGCGATTTCGACGAAACGAGGATGGACAAATTGGTCGCCGCGTTGTTTCTGATCTGTATTTTCGCCTCGGTAACAACCAACCTCGTTTACGGAAGCTGCGCGATATTTTTCTACTAACCGCTGCTGTTCTCGGGAAATATCAGCAGAGATAAAGAAGCGCATCGGCAGCCGGCTCAAAAATGGGGGGATATCGCTTACTCGGGCAGGGTCTGGTTCGAATTAAGTAAACTGTCCCCGAATAAAGGCCGAGTTAAGTCAACTGCAGCCATATTTAGCCGTTTGACATTAGTCATTTGCGCAACCCGCGGGCCTGGTTATGCTGGTTTTACTATCCTAGTCCAGTGAAATTCCGACGTTCCTCCGGGAGATGAAATCATCGCCACCACCGCAGCCTGCTTCCATCGAGCCTGATCCGAGTCCACAGGCCCTGGGCTACCCCGTCATTTTCGCATACGGTTTTCGGCCTTTTTTCCTGGTTACCGGCATTTATGCTGCGGTCGCGATACCGTTTTGGATCGGCCTGCTGCACGGGCTCGAGTTGCCGCAGACGGCATTACCCGCCTACGTCTGGCATGCCCACGAAATGCTCTACGGTTTCATCGCCGCTGCGGTCGCCGGTTTCCTGCTGACCGCGGTTCCGAGCTGGACCGGCCGTCGCGGGTACGCCGGTGCGCCCCTGGTCGGACTGCTGTTGTTGTGGGTCGCGGGCCGCGTGGCGACGACGGTAACGCTGGGTCTGCCCGCCCTGTGGATAGCGATAATTGACCTTGCATTCGTACCAGCCCTCGGGCTGACGATCCTGCCGGCAATGCTGCGTTCCGGTAACCGCCGTAACCTGGTATTCATCGGCCTGCTTGCGCTGTTGTTTGCGTCCAACCTGCATTTTCATCTAAGTGGCGCTGCCGTCACCGGTCCCTTGTTGCTGGGGATGAACACCATGCTTTGCATGCTGGCGATGCTCGGTGGGCGCATCGTCCCCGCATTCACGTCGGCCGGCCTCAAGGAGGGTGGACTCGATATTCGGATCAGGCGCTATCAGTTGCTGGACAAGATGGTATTGCCCGTTGTCGGCGGTGTACTCGTCGTCGATCTGCTGCTGCCCGAAAGCCTGTTTGCCGCGGCCATCGCGGCCATCGCGGCGGTGCTGATGTCTACCCAGCTGGGCCGCTGGCAGGGTCACAGGGCACTGCGGAATCCACTGGTCTGGGTGCTGCATGCTGGCTACGCGTGGCTGCCGGTCAGTCTCGCCATCAAGGCGCTCGGCTTGACGGTCGTGACGATGCCTGGCGCCAGCTGGCTGCACGCGCTGACCGTCGGCGCCTTCTCGACGATGATCATGGGCGTCATGAGCCGCGCCGCGCTCGGACACACCGGGCGAGCGCTGGTAGCACCTCGCGGGATGATAGCCGCTTATTTACTGGTTACCGGAGCCGCGCTGCTGCGCGTGTTCGGTCCGATGCTGCTGCCATCGGCATTGTTGACCTGGTCGGTTCTCGGCGCGCTGCTGTGGTGCCTCGCGTTTCTTATATTTCTCGTCGTCTACGCGCCGATTCTGTGCCGCGCGCGGGTTGACGGCCGTCCCGGCTGAAATCATACGACTGCAAAAATTACGGCGGCGCTTTGCGACGAGGAGGGTTACCTTTTCGATCCCGACGACCGTTGCCGCGAACTGGCCACCGCGGTGGCGCGCGAGGCGTCGCTACGGCTCGACGAGGAAATCGGGCTGGCCCGCTAATTTATCCCGGATTACTTGGCCGAGTGCGGCATTACGCCCGGCGTGCGTCATCTTGTCGAATTCCTGGGCGAACACGCGACAAGCAAGCCGGCACTGCCGTTTGAAGAATAAACCGGAGGATTGCCTCGATGCGTCAGAAGTGAGGCTTAACGGGCGACTCGCGACCGTGCCTCGTAAACCTCGTCTCCTGCTGCAACCCGAGGATCAGCTTTTGGCGTAGAACTCGTCAAAGATAAAATTCGCAACGGCCTCGATGTCGTTGATATCGAGCACCGGGATGCGGGAGTCGTCGGGTAGCGCGGCATCGCAGGCGATGGCGATTATGGCGTCGTCTTTCGGGTACATATAGGGTTTACCGAGCGCCTTGCGGTGCAGCTCGACCTTGGGGAAGCGAATATCCTTGTAGCCTTCCACCAGGATCATGTCGACGCGTTGGGTGTCGAGCGACGCGATGATTTGTTGCAAACTCGGCTCGTCGCCGGGTGTATCGAACTCGGTAATCGTCGCCATGCGCGTGGTGGTGCAGATGACGGTCTGTTCGGCCCCGGCCTTGCGCAGCTCGTAGCTGTCCTTGCCAGGAAAGTCCAGATCGAAATGATGGTGCGCGTGCTTGATCACCGAAACGCGCAAGCCGCGCGCCTTGAGCGCCGGGATCAACTGCCGCAACAGGGTGGTCTTGCCGGTGCCGCTCCACGCGCTGAAACCCAGTATCGGAATCGGTGCGTTCACTGGCTGGCCTGCAGGTCTTGCCGATCGGAGGGCGTGTTGATGTTGCGAAACATGTCGGCACAGTCGGAAAAGTCGGCCTGCGCATAATCGTGCGACGCGTACCAGCGGTCGATCTTGCGATCGCCCGTCGCCAGGAACCGGTCCAGGCTCGGCCGCAGGCTGGTCCGGATCAGCGCGTGCACCGGTTGCAGGCGCTCGCCGTCGAAGGCGACAATCACCGGGGCACCGGTTTGCTCGAACCTGGCCATGAATCGCGCGGCATAATCGTCTGCCAGCGTCGGCCCGTCGCAGGGCAGGGTCAGGATGAAGTCGGTTTTTACCGCATGCATCGCGCTCGCGAAACCGGCCAGCGGCCCCTGGTAATCTTCGAGCTGGTCGTTGACGACGGGATAGCCAAAGCTCCGGTAACGCTGCAGGTTGCGGTTGGCGTTGATGACGATGGCGAGCGCCTGGCGTTCGAGCTCATCGATCAGCAGCGCGACCAGTGGCCTGCCGTTGAAGTCGAGCAAACCCTTGTCCTGGCCGCCCATACGACGGCCCTGGCCGCCGGCGAGAATGACCGCGGTAATGTCTTCTGCCGTGATAGTCATCGATTCTGGATCTGGCGCACCAGGTCGGGGTTCACGGCTGCGGCGGCTGCCGGCGTCTCGGGCCGAATCTGGTGATCGCGCAATATCTTTTCCTTTTCAGTCGGGTCAAATGGGGATCGCAGTTTATCAATCCTGCGCCGGCCTAGTCGAATATTATTGGGGCCGTTAGATAAAACGGGTAAAATGCCTGCCCCGGATATAACTGCAGGAGTAATACCGATGGACGAAGATGCCCTTAACATGTCGATTCGCAAGTTCCTCAAAAAAGTCGGCATTACCTCGCAACGCGAAATCGAACGCGCCATCGATCAGGCTAATGACGAGGGCCGTCTCGACGGCAACCCGGTGCGGGTCAAGATCACGCTGGAATGCGACCTGATCGACGACGCCCTGTCGATCGAAGACGAAATCAAGTACTGACCTCGATGGACCAGGATCGAGATTTTGTCCCGCTCAATATCGCGGTGCTGACCGTATCCGATTCACGCGACGAAGCCAGCGACAAGTCCGGGCCCCTGTTGGCCCGGTTTCTGACCGAGGCCGGGCACCGGCTCGCGCACAGGGCCATCGTTCCGGACGACAAGTATCGAATCCGCGAAGTCCTGTCGCGCTGGATCGTCGATGAGGATCTACAGGTGGTGCTGACGACGGGAGGCACCGGCGTTACCGGCCGGGACGGCACGCCGGAAGCGGTCATCCCGCTGCTCGACAAGGTGATCGACGGATTCGGCGAAACATTCCGCAGTCTTTCCTACCAGACCATCGGTACCTCGACGCTGCAGTCGCGCGCGGTCGCGGGCGTTGCCAATGGCACCTACATTTTCTGCCTGCCCGGTTCATCCGGCGCCTGCAAGGACGCCTGGACGCAACTGATCGCTACCCAGCTCGATTTCCGCACCCGCCCCTGTAACCTGGTGGAACTGATGCCGAGATTGCGCGAAACATAACGCTCCCGATCGTGGGTATTCGATCCGGTTTATATCCCCGGTTCGTTCGTCCCCGCCCGGTTGCGGGTATGCGCCCAGGTCACCAGCATCGCAAGAATCGCGCCGGTGAAGGCGAGCAGGGCGTCTTTCTGCGCATCCCATTCGTCCCCTTGCGTGCCCAGGTAGGCGGCGCCGAGCTCCGGGCTGACGATAGCCGCGGTGATGGCCTCGATAATCTCGTAGATCGCGCTGAAAGCGAGGACGCAGTTGACGGTAATGAAATACGACCAGGCTTTGCTCAGCCCGGATTTGCGTAACAGAATTTCCCGCATCGGATATGCGATCAGTAGCCCGAAGCAAAAATGAACGATGCGGTCGTAATGATTGCGTTCGAATCCGAACTGGTCCTGTAGCCAGAATCCGAACGGCGTCTCGGCGTAGGTATAATGCGCCCCGGCGAGGTGGAGGCTCAGAAACAGGACAAACAGGGCGTAGGATAAATTGGAGAACTGGAAGTTGTGGTAGGTGAATACCAGCAGCGCGCTGCAGATAAAAACCAGCAGGTTTTCGAGTAGCCAGTCGCGCGGGTACAGCGGATCGATCGCGGTGGCAACCCAGGCCAGGATCAACCACAGTATCAGCGCGTGCAGCAGGTGATTGGATCTAAAAGGTTTTATCTTCATTGGGCGCAGCCTGGCATGGATCAAGCTTAGCAGGCTGGCGCGGCAAGCGGTATCGCGCCGAGAAACGCCCTAGTCGGGACTGCTGCGCGTATCCCTGCCGGGGTGGCGCGGGCGCTGCGGCGGCATTTCGTCGTATTCGATCAGTTCGCCACCGTGGTAGACCAGGAAGTGTCTCCCCTTGGCGCGCGCGATCAGCGTCACGCCGACCTTTTGCGCGATCTCGAGTCCCATCGCGGTAATGCCCGAACGCGACAGCAATACCGGGATCTGCATCAGTGCTACCTTGATGACCATTTCCGAGGTCAGCCGGCCGGTGGTGTAGAAGAGTTTGTCGTTGCCCCTGATATCGTTAAGCCACATGTAGCCGGCGATCGCGTCGACCGCGTTGTGCCGGCCGACGTCCTCGATGAACTGCTCGATGCCGAATTCCTCGCTGCACAGCGCGCAGCCGTGCACCGCGCCGGCGTTTTTATAGATCTCGTTGAAAGCGCTCAGCGCGTTCAGCAGCGCGTAGATGGACGACTGCTTGAGGACGGGCTGTTGCAGCGATATTTCGTCGATGTTTTCCATCAGGTCGCCGAAAACGGTGCCCTGTCCGCAACCCGTGGTCACGGTTTTGCGGTCGAGCTTCTTGTCGAGACTGGCAACGCCCCCGTGGGTCACGATCGCGACCGACTCCGTTTCCCAGTCGACCTGTATCGCCTTGATCGCCTCGATGTCGTCGACCAGGCGCTGATTGCGCAACCAGCCCAGGATCAGCAACTCGGGATGGTTGCCGAGCGTCATCAGGGTCACGATTTCACGCTTGTCGAGGTAAATCGTCAACGCTCGCTCGACCGCGATGGCGCCGTCGACGGGTTCGTTGTACTCGTTGAATGCCACCACGTTGGCGGTCGCCTTGAGGCCGGCGTTGGACAGTTCGGGAAGGCGCCGCTTTTGCACCGAGGCCATATCAGCCTCCGGTCATATTCATATGGCGCAGCAGTATTTCCTGGGAATTGAGATTGAAGTCATGCCCTTTGGGCTTGATCTGCATCGAGTCGACCAGGGCCTGCTCGAGCGCCTCGGGCGCGCCCGGATGGGCGCGGATAACGTGACGCAGATCCATCGAGTGTTCCTGTCCCAGGCACAGCAGCAGGCGTCCTTCGGCGGTGACGCGAACCCGGTTGCAACTGTCGCAGAAGTTGTGGCTGTGCGGCGAGATGAAGCCGACACGGGTTTTCTGGTGGTCGGTAAGCTGGTAGTAGCGAGTCGGACCGGCGGTGGTCATCGTACTCGGTACCAGCTCGAAATGCTGTTCCAGGTCCTGGAGAATCTGGTCGCTGGAGTAATATGCTACCGCGCGATCGTGGTGATCGTTCTGACCCAGCGGCATTTCCTCGATAAAGCTGATATCGATGCCGCGATCGATACAGAAATTGACCAGGTCGAGGATTTCGTCGTGGTTATGGTTTCTGAGCACCACGGTGTTAATTTTTATCTGCTTGAAATCACAGGCAATGGCGGCGTCGATGCCGTCCAGGGTTTTCTGCAGGTCGCCGACGCGGGTCATGGCGCGAAAGCGATCTGTCTGCAGGGTATCGAGGCTGACGTTGATGCGCGTAACGCCCGCGTCCTTCAGCGGCCGCGCGAATTTGGTTAGCTGCGTCGCATTGGTCGTCAGCGTCAGGTCGCGCAGCCCTTCGATTGCGCCGAGGTTCTGGAACAGCTGCAGGATGTTCTGCCGCACCAGAGGTTCTCCGCCGGTGATGCGGATCTTGTCGACGCCGAGCTTGACGAAGGCGCGCCCGACGCTTTCCATTTCCTCGAGCGTCAGCAGTTGCGTGCGCGGCACGAATTTCATCTTCTCCGGCATGCAGTAGACGCAGCGCAGGTCACAGCGGTCGGTTACCGACAGGCGCACGTAGCTCACACTGCGGCCGAAACGGTCGATGAGCTGGTGCTGTGAGTTTTGTGCTGACATAGAACGGGCTATTCTAGCAACGATTAATCCAATTACCAACGGCATTATCTGTAAGGTCTCTGGCACCGCGATTCCCCCGCTGAAACGGCTCGCGGGGTCGGCGCGGCGGCGATTTCCTGTCGATCTGCACGCTGGCGAGACGAATCGCCGGCATGATTGAAATCGAATCGACTCTCAGGTGTCGACGCGCCGGGCAGCCGGGTCCGATCGCTTTGCCGATGGCTGGCAACCTCCAGCGAGTTTCCCGCTCGCGACCTTGGTCTGTAAAGCCCACGGCCCGGTAAAATGCCCGAAGCGGGCTGGTACAGTAAATTAGTTTTGCTGGCACTAGCGGGCGTCACCGGGCTCAATTACTTTTGTGGTCTTTACCCTGCTACCCCGGTGGTTATTATGTTGATAGGCGTTCCCAAGGAAATCAAGAATCATGAGTATCGCGTCGGCATGGCGCCGGCGAGCGTGCGCGAGGCGATCAGGCACGGGCACCAGGTCATGGTCGAAACCGATGCCGGTGGCGGTATCGGCGTCGGCGACGACGAATACGCCCAGATCGGTGCCGAGATCGTCGACTCGGCGAAGGAAATCTTTGCGCGCGCCGAAATGGTGGTCAAGGTCAAGGAGCCGCAGGCGTCGGAGCGCGCAATGCTGCGCGAAGGTCAGGTGCTGTTTACCTACCTGCACCTGGCGCCGGATCCGGAACAGACCAAAGACCTGGTCGCGAGTGGCGCCATCTGCATCGCATATGAGACCGTGACTTCGCCACATGGTGGATTGCCGCTGCTGGCGCCGATGTCCAAGGTTGCCGGACGCATGGCGATCCAGGCCGGCGCCTATTGCCTCGAGCATCCGCACGGCGGACTCGGCATGTTGCTCGGCGGCGTGCCCGGGGTCGACCCGGCCAAGGTCGTGATCCTCGGCGCCGGTGTGGTCGGCACCCACGCCACGCACATCGCTGTCGGCATGGGCGCCGACGTCTGGGTCATCGATCGCAATCCGGAGGCAATCGAGGCTCACTGGAAGCAATTCGGGCGCAGCACCAATACCGTGTTTTCGACGCAGGACGCGATCGAGCGTCATGTCAAAGACGCCGACCTGGTTATCGGCGGCGTGCTGATTCCGGGTGCGGAAGCGCCGAAGCTGGTAACCGCCGAGATGGTCACGGGCATGAAAGCCGGTGCGGTAATCGTCGACGTCGCCATCGATCAGGGTGGCTGTTGCGAAACCTCGAGGCCGACGACGCACGCGGAGCCAACCTATATCGTCGACAACGTGGTGCATTACTGTGTCGCCAACATGCCGGGCGGCGTGCCGCGTACGTCGACCTATGCCCTCAACAACGTGACCTTGCCGCACGTACTCGAGCTTGCGGACAAGGGATACCGGCAGGCCTTGATGGAGAATCGCTGGCTGCGCGACGGGCTCAATGTACACAAGGGCAAGATTACCCAGCGCGAAGTGGCGCACGATCTCGGGTATGACTATCATGATTCCGAGGAGGTGCTGCGGCATGACTGAAATTCGCGTCGCCTGCGTACAAAATACCGCGACGCGCGATATAAAGACCAACATCGAGTGGGTGTGCGCGCGCATCGATGACGCGGTCGCCGGCGGCGCGCAGTTCGTTGCGCTGCCCGAAACCGTGGGGCTGATCGAGCCGGTGAACGCGCAGATACCCGCATCGACCTACCGCGAGTCCGACGACATCGGCCTGGCTGCATTTCGCGACAGGGCGCGCCAACACGGCGTCATGATACTGGTCGGTTCGCAGCTGATTCGCGATGGCGAAAGCATATTCAACCGCTGTTTTGTGCTCGATAGCGCCGGCGAAATCCGTGCGCGTTATGACAAGCTGCACATGTTCGATATCGAGCTGCAGAACGGGGAAGTCTACCGCGAGTCGGACGCGATCATGCATGGCGACAGGGCGGTGCTGGTCGAGACACCGCTCGGCAGGCTGGGGCTTTCGATTTGTTACGACCTGCGCTTCGGCGCACTGTACCGCGCGCTTGCCCATGCCGGTGCGGAAATGATCACGATTCCGGCCGCTTTTACGCAGACTACCGGCAAGGCGCACTGGCATACGCTGGTGCGGGCGCGCGCCATCGAAACCGGTGCCTTCGTCATCGCGCCCAACCAGTGTGGGCATCATTGCGACAAGCGCTATTCTTACGGCCATTCGCTAATCGTCGATCCCTGGGGCGAAGTCCTCGTCGACGGCGGCCCCGAGCCGGGCGTCGTCTACGCCGACATCGACCTCGCCCAGGTCGAAAAGGTGCGCGCTCGCATCCCGGCGCTCAAAAACGAGCGTCCGTTCACCGTCGAACAGCAATAACCGCCGCAAGAATTGTGACTGACCAGGTTTGTCGCGACATTTGTCTACCGCGGCACCGCAATCACCGCAAAACCTGCCCTGACTCTCTCGAAGGGGCTCGGGATATATCCAGCCTGAAGGGAAGCATCGGATAAACCCCTGAAAAGCTGTGGTTGCGCGAGCAGGGGCGGATTATGGTATAACTCCCTTCCCATGTTCAAAGCCCCGACCGGAGTCGATGGAAAAACTGGAACTCGAGGATTTCGACCAGGTCCTGCCCGAGGAATTGACGCTCGCGGTGTTGATGGAAAAGCAGCCTTCGTCACACCCCTGGGCGAATTTCAGGTACCAGGCGCTCGGGGTCGTGGTGCGCGCGGCGGGCGAAGAGAGGTCGGTCAGGCAGGTTTACCAGAACGGCGACATCGAGCATTTCCTGGTCACCGGGTTGACGCTGCGGCTGCACGTCGATCAATGCGAAAGCTATTACCATAACCTGATGTCGCCCGAGCCCGGCTGTTTCATCGTCGCCAGCCAGCCGGACAGCAGCGACGAAATGCCGGTTCCCTACCTGGTATCACTGAGCTTCGACGAGGTTCACGCCTATCAGGAGGGAGACGAGCAGGTTTACGCGGTAGCGCTCATTCCGGAGCTTTATAAATGGTTGGAAGCCTATGTGCTGACGCATTATATCGCGATCAAAAAAACCAAGCGCAAGCTGAAGAACTGGGGCGAAGGCGAGCGGCCGGAGACGAATCCGGCCGACGAAAAGTCATGACCAGGGATAGCAATGAATCGGTATTGTCGCGCTGGTCGCGCCGCAAGCACGAGGCCGACAAGGCGTTGCAGCCGGCTCCGGAATCCGCCGCGCCGCCGGAAACTGCCACAGCTCAAGCTCCGCCACAGGTGGAGGCGGCAGCGCAGCCGGTACTGACCGACGCCGATATGCCCGCAGTCGAATCGCTCGACGAGAGTTCGGATTTCAGCGGCTTCATGTCGGCGGGCGTCAGCGACGAGTTGCGCAATCTCGCGTTGCGCAAACTTTTTGGGGCGCCGGTTTTCAACATACGCGACGGGCTCGACGAGTACGATGACGATTACACGTCCTTCGAGAAACTGGGGGACATCGTCACCAGCGACATGCGTCACCGGATCGAAATGGAGGAGCAGAAGCTGCGCGAAAAACTGGCCGCGGAAAGCGAGGCTGTAGCCGAACAGCCGGACGAACTCGAGGCCATCGATGGCGCGGATGAAGCCGCTGACGCAGCCGCCGCAGATGACGCCGACGACGTCGCGCAATCCGCCACGGCGGTTGCCGCGGCCGACCCCGGGAAAACAGCGACAGATGAGCAATAGCGACGCGCGACAACGGGCCCTCGGGGTGCGAGATGCCTTCGAATTCGAGCCCACCAGCCTGGTCACCTATCGCTCGGCAGGCAGGGTAATCGCGCTCGGCGACGACGACGCGCTGCGCGGATGCGACGAGATTGCGCCTGGGCTCGACTTCATCCGCGTATCTCCCCGCGGCGGCAAGGTCGAGATCGACGGTTACCTTGGCGCCTACAGGATCCGCGTCAGCGATCAGCACGGCAACCAGACGACTTATCAGGGGGATGCGATACTCGATCTGAACGAAAACCCGCTGCTCACCAGAGAGATGCTGCCGCCGGGTTACTTTCATGCGCAGGCAGCGGATTCGCAGCCACAGGAGCTGCGCGAAGAACTCGAAAACCTCACCGGCGAATTTCAGAAACCGAAATATTTCGCTTACGACCCGTCGATTTGCGCGCATGGAGTAAACGGTAAGACAGTTTGCACCCAGTGTATCGACGCCTGCCCGGCGGAGGCGATCACAAGCGCCGGCGAGCGCATCGAGGTCGATCCCAACCTGTGCCAGGGCGGCGGAGTCTGCGCCACGGTATGCCCGTCAGGCGCGATTCGCTATCTGTACCCGAACCTGCGCGACAGCGGCAAGCGTCTGCGCGATATGCTCGACGCCTACCGCGCGCAGGGCGGCACGCGTGCGATCGTGCTATTTCATGACGCGAGCAGCGCGCCCGACCGCTACCTCGAGGCCTACGATAACGTTTTACCGATACGGGTCGAAGAGCTGGCCAGTGTCGGCATGGACTTATGCCTCTCGGCGCTGGCCTATGGCGCGATGCAGGTAGTGCTGCTTGCCGACGATCAGATGCCGCGGAGTTCCATGGCGGGTTTGCAGCAGCAGCTCGACTGGCTGCACGCTATCATTACCGGACTGGGGCTCGGTTCGGCATATGTCTCGCTATGTCGCGGCGATGCGGCGCTGCCCGAGGTGGACGGCGACAGAATAGTCGAGGCCGCGATCCAGGACATGCCGCCGCTGAAACGCAACGCGATTTTCCAGGCGCTGGACCACCTCGTGAATTCACTGCGGCCGCAGGCAGAGCAAATCGAACTGCCCGACGCGGCGCCTTTTGGCGAGGTTGCCATCGATGCGGGGAAGTGTACGCTATGCATGGCCTGCGTCGGCGCCTGCCCGGGCCGAGCGCTGCAGGATGGTTCGAATCGGGAAGTGCCCGAAGTCTTTTTCATCGAAAGCAATTGCCTGCAATGTGGCGCCTGCGTGCAAACCTGCCCCGAAGACGCGGTGACGCTCGCGCCGCGGATGCTGTTCGATCGTGAACGGCGCAACCGCGCACGCGCGCTGAATAGCGATACCCCGTTTGCCTGTATTGCCTGCGGCAAGCCGTTCGCGCCGACTTCGGTTATCAACAAGATGCAGGACAAGTTGAAGGATCACTACATGTTCGGCAACCAGCGCGCGCTGGACCGGCTCAAGATGTGCGACAATTGCCGGGTCGCCGATATCGTCCAGGACCCGGAGGCTTTGGGTGGGCAGTTCGATCCGCTCAAGGGTTTCCGCCAGTAACCCCGTTTCAGGATAAAGTTAATCGTGCCTGCCGCAGACGCCATCATCGAAAACGAGCAACGCTATCGGGCTTCAGCCTATGCGCTGCTTGCCGCATTGCTGCGCGCCGCGCCCGACCAGGCGTTGTTGGAGCACGTCAGCAAACTGTCGCCGTCCGCTGAAGTCGAGCCCGATGCGCTTGCCGAGGCCATGGCGCAGCTCGCTGCCGCGGCGCCGACCTTTGACGAGGATCAGCTGGAAGACGAATATAACAACCTGTTTATCGGCATCGGTAAAGGTGAAATAGTGCCTTATCTGTCCTGGTATTTGACCGGGTTCCTGATGGAGCAGCCGCTCAGCGACCTGCGCGACGACCTGGCCGCGCTTGGGTTCGAGCGCAGCGAAAATACGCACGAACCCGAGGACCATATTTCTGCGATTTTTGAAGTATTTTCTGTTATGATTTCGGATGCTTCAAGTTTTACGGACCAGCAACGTTTCTTCGAAAAGCACATGAAACCGTGGCTACAGCGATTTTTTACGGACCTGGAGAAAGCCAGGTCGGCCGATTTTTTTAAACCGGTTGCGCGATTTGGCGCGGCCTTCATCGAATTGGAGCAAGATTACCTCTCGATGCGCAGTTAATACATAATACAACCGAAATACTCTATTACCCTGTGGAGGAGCAACACGTGAAAAGTAAAAATCAGCCCAAGGACCAGGAACGCAGAGCATTTATCAAGAAGTCCACCCTCGTCGGAGCAGGCGTGGCAGCCACAACGATGGTCAGTACCGTCGCTATCGCCGATATGTCCAGCGATGAGGTCGAAAAGCCAGCACAGAAGGGTTACCAGCTAACCCAGCATGTCCTCGATTACTACAAGTCTGCCGACGTATAACCTGGGGGGTTGCAGCATGAGAAAATTAACCAAGACGTCCAGTAAGATCGATAACAGCGTTACCGTCGATTTCAAGCAAGCGATGCCCGGGGCGATCAGTCGCCGGACCTTCCTGCGAAATTCAGGCCTGATGGCCGGGGGCGCCGCGCTGGCGACCACGATTACGCCGGTGATGATGAAAAAAGCCGACGCCGCGGTCTCCAACACCGGCGGTAAAATCGAGCAGGTAAAGACGGTCTGTACCCATTGCTCGGTCGGTTGCGGCATTATTGCCGAAGTACAGAACGGCGTGTGGACCGGCCAGGAACCGGCTTTCGATCACCCCTTCAACAAGGGTGCGCACTGTGCCAAGGGCGCGTCGATTCGCGAGCACGGGCATGGCGAGCGCCGCCTCAAGTATCCGACCAAGCTGGTCGACGGCAAATGGAAGAAAATTTCCTGGGACGAGGCGATCAACGAAATCGGCGACAAGATGCTCGAGATTCGCGAAAAGTCCGGACCCGACTCGGTGTTCTGGCTCGGCTCCGCCAAGCATAGCAACGAGCAGGCTTACCTGTTCCGCAAGTTCGCGGCGATGTGGGGCACCAACAACGTCGATCACCAGGCGCGTATCTGCCACTCGACCACGGTAGCCGGGGTAGCCAATACCTGGGGTTACGGTGCGATGACCAATTCGTACAACGACATCCATAACTCGAAATCGATACTGTTGATCGGTTCCAACCCGACCGAGGCGCACCCGGTTTCGCTGCAGCATATCTTCAAGGCCAAGGAAGAAAACAACGCGCCGGTGATCGTCATCGATCCGCGTTATACCCGCACCGCGGCGCATGCCGACCATTACCTGCGCATCCGTCCCGGTACCGACGTCGGTATCATCTGGGGCATGATGTGGCATATCTTCGAGAACGGCTGGGAAGACAAGCAGTTCATTCGCCAGCGCGTTTACGGCATGGACGAGGTCATGGCCGAGGTCAAGAAATGGAATCCGAAGGAGGTCGAGAATGTCACCGGCGTTCCGGAAGACCAGGTTTATGCCGCCGCCAAGGCGATGGCCGACAATCGGCCCGGCACCTTCATCTGGTGCATGGGCGGCACCCAGCACACCATCGGTAACAATAATACCCGCGCCTACTGCGCGTTCCAGCTGGCGCTCGGCAACATGGGCGTATCCGGCGGCGGCGCGAATATTTTCCGCGGTCACGACAACGTGCAGGGTGCGACCGACCTCGGCGTCCTGTCCAATACCCTGCCCGGCTACTATGGCCTGGCCGAGGGTTCATGGAAGCACTGGGCGCGCGTCTGGGATCTCGACTTCGATTGGGTCAAGGGCCGCTTCGACAACGGCAGCTACGAGCAGAAAGGCGGCAAGGACGTGCACGTCATGAATTCCACCGGCATCCCGGTGTCGCGCTGGATCGACGGCGTGCTCGAAACCCCGGAAAACGTCGCCCAGAAAGACATCCTCAAGGCGATGCTGTTCTGGGGCCACGCGCCCAACAGCCAGACCCGCGGCGTCGAGCAGAAAAAGGCGATGGAAAAACTGGAGTTGATGGTCGTCATCGATCCTTATCCGACGGCATCAGCGGTCATGCCAGACCGCACCGACGGGATCTACCTGCTGCCGGCTTCAACGCAAATGGAAACCTACGGTTCGGTTACCGCCTCCAACCGCTCGCTGCAATGGCGCTCCAAAGTCATCGACCCGCTGTTCGAGTCGCTGCCTGACCACGTCATCATGTACAAGCTCGCGAAGAAACTAGGCGTTGCCGACCAGATGTTCAAGAACATCAAGGTCAACGGCGAAGAGCCGCTGGTCGAGGACGTGCTGCGCGAAATCAACAGCGGCATGTGGACCATCGGTTATACCGGTCAGAGCCCGGAGCGCCTGAAGAAGCATCAGGAAAACTGGGGTACTTTCGATTACACCAGCCTCAAGGCCGAGGGCGGACCCGCCGATGGCGATTACTACGGTCTGCCGTGGCCGTCGTGGGGTACCGCCGAGATGAATCATCCCGGGACGCCGAATCTCTACGATACCTCGAAGGCGGTTGCCGATGGCGGCCTGACTTTCAGGGCCCGGTTCGGTGTCGAGCGCAATGGCACCAACCTGCTCGCCGAGGGCTCTTATAGCAAGGGCTCCGAAATCAAGGATGGTTACCCCGAGTTCAGCCACGAAGTGTTGAAGAAACTCGGCTGGTGGAACGACCTGACCCCGGAAGAGCAGAAGGCGGCCGACGGTAAGAACTGGAAAACCGACCTGTCCGGAGGTATCCAGCGCGTTGCGATCAAGCATGGTTGTGCGCCGTTCGGTAACGCCAAGGCGCGAACCGTCGTCTGGACCTTCCCGGATCCGGTGCCGATTCACCGCGAACCGCTGTACACGTCGCGACGTGACCTGGTCGAGAAATATCCGACCTACGACGATCGCAAGTCCTTCTGGAGATTGCCGACCCGCTACCAGTCGATCCAGGCGACCGACTATTCCAAGGATTACCCGATCATTCTGACCTCGGGTCGACTGGTCGAGTACGAGGGCGGTGGCGACGAATCCCGCTCCAACAAGTGGCTGGCCGAACTGCAACAGGACATGTTCGTCGAAATCCACCCGCGCGACGCCAACAATGCCGGCATCAAGGATGGTGACGACGTCTGGGTCGAGGGCGCCGAGTCCGCGAAGGTCAAGGTCAAGGCGATGGTAACCCGCCGCGTCGGCTCCGGGGTAGCGTTCATGCCGTTCCACTTCGCCGGGCATTTCCAGGGCAAGGATCTGAGGAGCAAGTACCCCGAGGGTGCCGATCCCTACGTTCTGGGTGAGGCGGCCAATACGGCGTTTACCTATGGCTACGATTCCGTGACGCAGATGCAGGAATCGAAATGCAGCCTTTGTCGCATAACCAAAGCTTAAGCAGGGGGGATTAGAAAATGGCTAGAATGAAATTTTATTGCGACGCGGAACGCTGCATCGAATGTAACGCCTGCGTAACCGCCTGCAAGAACGAGCACGATATCCCGTGGGGAGTCAACCGGCGTCGCGTGGTCACGATCAAGGATGGCGAACAGGGCGAGCGCTCGCTGTCGGTGGCCTGCATGCATTGTTCCGACGCGCCCTGCGCCGCGGTTTGCCCGGTGGACTGTTTTTACACCACCGGCGACGGCATCGTGCTGCACGACAAGGATATCTGCATCGGTTGCGGTTACTGCTTTTACGCCTGCCCGTTCGGCGCGCCGCAGTTTCCCGAAGAAGCGGCCTTCTCGTCGCGCGGCAAGATGGACAAGTGTACTTTCTGCGCGGGTGGTCCGGAGGACGACAACAGCTCGGAGGAGTACAAGAAGTATGGCCGCAACCGCCTTTCCGAGGGCAAGCTGCCGCTGTGCGCGGAAATGTGCTCGACCCATGCGCTGCTGGCCGGCGATGCCGACGTGCTATCGGATATCTACCGCAAGCGCGTGATCAATCGAGGCGCCAGCGCCTTCGAGTGGGGTGTGAACTTCGATAAAGCCAAGCTTTAACGGGTCGGTTCGCACCGGGACGAATAAACTCGATACAGGGACGTATCGAGCCTGTCCGGCGGAGCCCGCGGTACAACAAAAATAGGTCGAGAGTCGTGAGAATTCATACATTGTTGGTGGTGTTCTGCTTGATTGCGTCGGTATTCCAGGTACAGGCGGCCCCGCCACCACCGCCTCCCAGTCTGTATACCTCAGATCCAGGCATCGAGCTCTGGAACGAAATACGCCAGCGTAACGGTGAAGTGCGCGGCGTCACCCAGGTCAAGTCGACCGATGCCGATATATTGATCAACGTTTCCGGGGAAAACTGGCGTCAGTACCGCATGCAGCAGCTAATCCCGATTGCCGGCGCGGCTATCCTTATCGTGCTGCTGACGATCCTGGTTTTCCGGCTATTGCGCGGCAATATCAAGTTGTCGGAGGGGCGATCCGGCCTCAAGATTCTGCGCTTTACGACCAATCAGCGCCTCGCACACTGGTCGACGGCCACCCTGTTCGTGATACTTGGTCTGACCGGTCTGACGCTGCTTTTGGGCCGAAAATTTTTGATCCCCGTGTTTGGCGCGGAGGGTTTCAGTAATATCGCGGTGGTAGCGAAATTCCTGCACGATTACCTCGGTCCGCTGTTCGTGTTTGCGCTGACCTGGCTGTTCGTGCTGTTCGTGCGCGATAACATGCCCTCGCCGAAGCTGGACCTGCAATGGTTGCTGAGTGGGGGTGGTTTGTTCGGCAAGCATGCCCATTCCGACCGCTACAATGCCGGGGAAAAGGCCTGGTTCTGGCTTGCGGCGATCGGCGGCCTGGCCGTCATCGTCAGCGGCCTCGTGCTCGACTTTCCGATCTTTGGGCAAACCCGTGCGACGATGGAGTTTTATCATTTCGTGCACAGCGTATCGGCCGTGGTCCTGATCGTCGTGTCTTTCGGGCATATCTACATGGGCACCGCGGCGCTCGAAGCGACCTTCGAAGTCATGCAGACGGGTTACTGCGATGCCAACTGGGCGAAGGACCACCATGACCTCTGGTATGAGAAGGTCAAGGATTCCGCACAGCCGGAAGAGCAGGTTCAGTCCGTCGCGAAAGCCGGCATGGCACAGCGAGGATCTACCGATACGGCCTGATCGCCGGTTAATATTACCAATGGTCCAGGTTGCCCTGGATCAATAAAAAGCACGATTGAGCTTGAAGCTCCAGGCTCCTGCATTATGCTGCCCGCGGTTATGATCTGGCGGGAAAAACCTTGTTATATCGATCCTCGCTTCCGACTCCCTGGTATTTGGGACTGATCGCGACACTATTACTCGTAATCGCTTTTCCATCGCCGCAAATTGCGGGCGCCAGCAATATTCCGCCAGAACCACAGCAGTATCCGCAGGGAGTTTCGTCGATCAATCCGGGAGGCGATTTCTGGCGCGAGGTCCGGCAGCGCGGTGGCCGGGTTATCGATGGAGTTAGCCAGGTCAAGGGGGTCGAAACCGGCGCCCTGATCGATGCGCGCGGTGATCAATGGGCGCGATTTAGAATCAACGAGGTTACCAAAACCGTTTCCTAGGCCCTGGTGGGAGAATTTGCTGTCCTCGGTCTGGTATTCGTGTTGCGTGGCAAAGTCGAAATCGAGGGTGGCCCGTCGGGGCGCGTTGTCAGGCGCTTTACCGACTGCGAGCGCATCGTGCACTGGACGCTTGCGATCGTTTTTCTGTTTCTGGCGATTACGGGGCTGAACCTGTTGCTCGGCCGATCCATGTTACTGCCGCTTTTTGGCAGGGAAGTCTTCGCGCTGTTCGCCTCGGCCAGCAAGGAGGGGCACAACCTGTTTGGCCCGCTGTTCCTGGTATCACTGCTGACGATGCTGTTCAGTTTTACCTGGCACAATCTCTACGAGCAGGGGGACCTGGGCTGGTTGCTGAGACTCGGCGGCTTGATCGGCGACGGTCATCCCTGCGTCGGTTTCTTCAACATGGGCGAGAAAATCTGGTACTGGATGGTCATTCTGTTCGGTCTCGTGGTTTCCATCAGCGGCCTTGTTTTGGTCTCTCTGAATTTTGGTCAGGGGCGGGTTATCATGGAAATACCCCACCTGGTGCATGTCGTCGGCTCCCTGCTGCTGATGCTGGGATCCCTGGGGCACATGTACATGGGCACCATCGGCATCGAGGGGCGCTGCAGGGAATGACGTCCGGCTATGTCGATACCAACTGGGCTAACGCCCATCACGACCGCTGGGGGAGGGAATGTCAGGAGCAGGGTCAGGTACTGTCGGCCGCGAAGTTTGCCCGGCTGCGGGGTGAAAAACCGGCGCCAGACGCCGTAGCCACGTCGGAGGAGCGGGTAAAATGATCGAGTATCTCGTCGATGGACTTCTCTGCTACTCATCGCTCGCGGTATTCGGCATCGGAGTGGTCTGGAAGCTGGGGTCGATTGTGTTCGCCAGCCGCGCGCAGGACCTGCCGGTCGCGCGCGTAGCGGCAGCCCCGGCCGCATTCAAAACGGTATTCAGCCGCTTTATTCCCCACGGGGAAATCAGCCGGCAAATCGGTATTCCGCTCGTGGCTGGCTACATGTCCCACCTGGGCCTGTTCGCGCTGCTGTTTTTCGCGGCGCCGCAGGTCGTGTTTCTCGAACAAAGCCTGTTCGATCGTTCGGCGCGGCAGTATCCAGGCGCAACCGCGCAACCTGCTACGACCGATGACGGAAAACTTCGTCGAGATGGACCACCATGGCAGTATGAACTGGTGCTGCGGCGGTGGCGGGGGCGTCAGCAGTAACGAGCGCGCCAAGGAACTGAAGTTCACCGCGTTCAATCGCAAGAAATCTCAGATCGACGAAATCAACGTGGAAAAGGTGGTCACCGCCTGTTCCAATTGCCGCATGGTGATGGAGGACGGCGTCAAGGCCAACGAAATGGATATAGAACTGCTCGGACTGACCGAGATGATCGCCGGACACCTCGTCGACGATCGGCGGGGACAGTAATGCGGGGACAGTTTACTTAATTCCCCCGGGACAGTAATGCGGGGACAGTTTACTTAATTCCCCCGGAATTCGGAATTAAGTAAACTGTCCCCGCATTGACGTTTTAAGTAAACTGTCCCCGAATTACGCCCGAATTACGTATTACAGGTAGAGGAAAGATGGTCGAAAAATCCCTGAGCGACGAGGAGCTCGATGAAATCTATCGGCGCATGATCGATTTGTTTATCGATCGCGCCAACGAGTTTGCCGAAACCAACAGCCCAGAAAACGTCGGACTGGCCCTGCTTTACGCCGCGGCGCGTTACAACGCTCATGTCGTGTCCCAGCACGCCAATACGCTCGAGGATTACGAAAAGGATTTACCGCGGGCGCGGGAGTTTTTCGCTAGCCAGTACCAGCAGATGCTGGAAGAGAACCTCGAAGACTACAAGACGGTTTACACGAAGTATTCCCATTTCATCAAGAAGCAGTAGCTTCGTCCACGCCGATTTTCGGGCAAACACCGTCAGCAGCTCCGGAATCCTGTTTCCAGGCCAGCAGGCAGGTGTCGCGACGCTGTTTATCGAGCCTGCCAATGGCCGCCGCATAGTCAAAGAATGCGGCGAAATCCGCTTCATGCGCGCGAATCATGTTGACGAAGGCGGGTACCGCGTCGTTATAGGCCGCGACCGAGCCGATCTTGGCATTATTGAGCTCATCGGCAAACCAGGCAGTGAATCCCCCGCTGGTTCCATGTTTCTCCGCAACCAGGGTATGCGCTTCACGCGCGGCGGCAAAAGCGGCCGATTTCAGCGCGCGTTTCCGGTCGTCGGGGATATCGCGCTGGTAAATGCCGGCGAGCTGTTCGCGCGTGGATTCGATCAGTGCTATCACTTCACCGCGGTAGGCGAGCCAGCGCGACAGGCGTCCGAGTTCCTCGGCGTCGTCGCGCGACTGCAGCCACAGCTCGGTGCCGACCTGCTGCACGGCGGACGCGAGCGATTCGTTGAAGGTGGTATCGTCGTCGATATAAACCTGCTGATGCGTGAGCTCGTGGAATATCAGGCCCGCGAGCCGGTAGTCCGGCCAGTAGACAAAGCTGCTTAGCACCGGGTCGTCGAACCAGCCGAGCGTCGAGTAGGCGGGGACATGGCTGATGTAAATCTCGAGGCCCTCGGCTTTCAACTTGTCGACATAGTCGAGCAAACGCTGTTCGTCGTAGTATCCGCGGTAACTGGCGCAGCCAATTACCAAGTAGCACCAACGCTGCAATCGCGTCGAAAATTCGGGGGCGGCGAACAGGTTCTGGAGCACATAAGGCCTTTCCAGTTCGACGTAACTGAGGTAGCTGCCGTTTTCGGGCAGCCCGAGGCGGTCGATCGAAAAGCGGCGAATTTCCCGAACCAGCACGAGGCGTTCGTGTAATTCGGGGTCGATTCCGTCGTCGGCGAGCAAATCTTCGATATCGATCCGCTTGTCCATCACCGCCAGGTGACCGCGGGCATTGTTCCAGTAGTAGCCGATATCGGCGCAGCCGGACAGTAAAAACAGCAAAGGAATCGAAATTAACCAACGCATACAGTATTCTCTCATATCGAAGACCCGAATTTTTACCCGAAGCAGGAGTTTTCCGCCAGAAAGTTCTGACTCCGGCCAAGTTTCGTACAGCCCTGAATTCGAGAAACACAATGATTATCTCCAGCCAGTTTGACGGCGGTAATATCGAGTGCAACGACCCCGGCGATCCGGCCAACGTGCTACTCAGCATCCGTAAGGACAGCCAGTCCGATTTTTACCAGTGGTTTTACTTTCGCGCCGCGAACGTAAAGGATATCGATTGCCGCTATGTCATCGGCAACGCCGGCGGCGCGGCCTATCAGAAGGGCTGGGAGAATTACCGGGCGGTAGCGAGCTACGATCGCGAATTCTGGTTTCGGGTCGACACTTCCTTCGATGGCGAAAACCTCGTGATCGAACACAACAGCAGCGCAGACCAGGTCTACTTCGCTTATTTTGCCCCATATTCGATGGAGCGGCACGCCGATCTGATCGCGTTTGCGCAGAGCAGCGATCGCTGCGAAGCGCAGACCCTGGGTATGACCCTCGACGGGCAAACCATCGACTGCCTGCGTTTTGGCGAGGATGAGGCTGCGCGCAGGAAAATCTGGATGGTGGCGCGTCAGCACCCCGGCGAGACCATGGCCGAATGGTGGATGGAGGGACTGATCAACCGGCTCGTCGATTACAGCGACCCGGTCGTCAACGCGATCCTCGACAGGGCGGTGATTTACCTGGTGCCGAACATGAACCCTGACGGCAGCCGTCGCGGGCATCTGCGCACCAACGCGGCTGGCTCCAACCTGAACCGCGAATGGGATCACCCGACGCCCGAAAGGAGCCCGGAAGTGTTCTGTGTGCTCGAAAAAATCAGGCAAACGGGGCTGGACTTCGGGCTGGACGTGCACGGAGACGAAGCGCTGCCGTACAATTTTATCGCCGGTACCGAGGGTATTCCCGGCTGGAATCGGGAACGTCAGCAGCGGCTCGAGCTGTTCAAGATGACGCTGGCGAATATCAATCCGGATTTTCAGACCGAGCATGGTTACCCGCCCAATTCCGCCGGCAAAGCCAATATGAGTTATTGCTCGAACTCGCTCGCCGAACGCTTCAACGCGCCGGTCATGACGCTGGAAATGCCGTTCAAGGATGCCAGCGGCTCGCCGGACGCGGTTCAG
>JAOTTY010000389.1 GCA_029864185.1 Gammaproteobacteria bacterium | reverse complement strand
TCGGGCGGCGCGTCGGCGCTTGCCGAAGCTCTGCCGGACGATATGACGCTATCGGACCTGCGCGCGATGACGGATGAAATGATCGCCACCGGCAAGACCATCGGTCAGATCAATGCGCGGCGCAAGCAAGCCTCGCTAATCAAGGATGGCAAACTGGTGGCGGCATTCAACGGCGCCGAGATAAGGGTATACGCGATTTCCGACGTCGAGGGCGACGCTATCGCTACCATCGGCTCGGGACTCGGCGACTGCCATCGCGCCGTTGCCACGGCCAGCACGAAAATCATTGCGTCTAACCGTATCGCACGCGAACAGGCCTCAGGCCGGGCGGCTGAACTCGGATTGACCGTCCGCCTGAACGAGGAAACCCTGTATGGCGATGTATTCGAACTGGCGCCGGCCGTCGGCGAACGCCTGCGCGACGCGAAACCGGGCGTCTATGTCTGGGGTGGCGAGCCAACCGTCATGCTGCCCGTGAGTCCGGGCAGGGGAGGCCGTAACCAAAGCCTCGCGCTCGCGCTCGCAGAGTACATCGCCGGACGCGACGACATTTCCATTCTCGTCGCCGGTACCGACGGCACCGACGGGCCAACCTCGGCGGCCGGTGGGCTGGTCGACGGCCGCACCTGGAGCGACCCCGAGGCGGCGCGGATGGCGCTGGCAAAAGCCGATGCCGGCAGCTACCTGAAGCGGCACGACAGCCTGTTCGTAACCGGGCCGACCAATACCAATGTGATGGATCTCGCGATCGCCATAATCGATGAGTAAGCGAATTGGCCGGAAGCGCCCGATGCATCCACCGGAAACAGAGGTTAATATGTTATAGAAACGAATTCACGCTTAACAGAAGAACGATTAGAGACGTGGAATTTTGCAGGAATTTCCATAACCCGGCAGGTATTTCAGTTGGCCTCACCAGTTACAAGGCGCGCCAGATAAATATATATTAGAAGACCGAAGGCACTTTAAACGAGCTGTTATGCTTAACTAAAACTGTACCAAGGTCCAGGTGATGAAGGAAATATTACTGTATTCAGGCTCGTCGATAATTGTTGTCTGGGGTGTTGCACATATTGCTATCCCAACAAAAGGCATTATCGGTAGCTTCGGGCCAATTTCCGCAGATAGTAAAAGAATTCTTTTGATGGAATGGGTCATGGAGGGGCTTGCTTTGTCCTTTATTGGATTATTGGTGATATTCATTACGGCATTCGGGGAGATAGAAAATCCAACCTCTGTTATCGTTTTACGGGGCTCGGCGATAATGCTTGTAACAATGGCAGTCGTGTCATTATTCACGGGTGCGCGAACCAGGTTGATACCGATGAAACTTTGTCCGCCCATATTCGTTTCGGTCGCGATAATCTATCTGGCAGGGAGCATTTGGTGATTTCAAATTTACGCATAACAAGCGCATGTAGTCGAAGCGAAGCACTCGCAACGCTCGCGCTTTGGCCGCTGACGCAAGTATTCAGGGAGTAAGATGTCTCCAGCAACGCAATTAATAGCTCGAACGGGTCAAACGAACAAGCTCTTAACAGGGCTCGGGCTGCTCATGACTGGATTTGCATTATTGTTGCCGGGTGGGTTTTTCATAGAGCCGCTAACTATCTCATTGCTGCTTCCTCTTTCGATAGAGGTTTTTGGTCTCAGCATATCCGGATTTATCTATCTCTGCTCCGCTATCAGGTGTCAAAACTGTGCTGCAAGATGGATTTGGCTAATGGCATCAAGGCGTCCCGGCGATCCCGAACATGTAAACCATAAAAGCGATCGATGCCAAGTATGCGGGAGCGGGGGATGAGGCAATCCTCGGGCAAGCACATGCGGCCAGCACAATGCCCGCTACGCGCGCAGTTTGCGGCAGATGCGTGGCGTCGGGAGCGGGAATGCCCGTGTCGGAACTAGATTCTATCGTCTATGTTTCTTCGGCAGTAAGGCTGCTGAGTCTTGAAGAGATCTCCTACCTTTTAAAACGAGCACGTGAACGAAATAAGGAGTATGGCATCACTGGTGTCCTGCTTTACATTGGCGGCAACTTCATGCAGTACATCGAGGGTCCTAAGGATAATCTCGATATCATTTACAAGATTATTCGGGAAGATGGCCAGCACAAGGGGCTGATCCCGATATCCCGCGAAGCCATCGAGAGCCGCCAGTTCGGTGACTGGTCGATGGCTTACCAAACGAGGGATGTCGAGGGTTATGTGGGTTCGCCAGGCGAAAGAAAGTTGATCGATTTGATTCTCGAAACTCCCAGCGATAACCCGAGCGCCGCTCGCATAGTGCTTCACAGTTTCTGGGACAGGGGGGGCTCCTGACGAGCGTATGCAGCCCGGCCGGTACAACGCAGCCGTTTATTGGCTGCCGATACAGGGCGTCAGATTTTCGCGCCCAATAATCCGCAAGTATGAATGGCATTGAGAAACTCTTAAGCGACGGGGACCTGAGAACCACTGGTAAATCTGCAGAAGTAGTAAACCAGGTTAAATCGAATCCCGAATTATTTGGCGAAGTCGTCGGCGCGATACTCGTCGGGAATCCGGGTGTGAGAATGAGAGCCTCGGATGCGCTGGAAAAGATTACCCGGGAATTTCCCGAGTGGTTGGGACCCTATAAAAATCGGATAATTGATGAAATAGCGAACATCGATCAAAAAGAGGTTAGATGGCACGCGGCACAGGTAATGCCAAGACTTCCCCTGACAAAAAAAGATCGCAAAAAGGTTTATGAAATATTGCAATCTTATTTGAAAGACGAAAGCAGTATTGTTAAAACCTTTGCAATGCAGGCATTGACCGACATCGCGATGCAGGACCGATATTATTTGACCAGGGTGCGACGCCAGATAAACGACCTGTCGAAATCAGGGTCTCCTGCTATGAAATCACGGGGCAGGAAGCTGTTAGACGTACTGTATGAAGGGTAAGCCCGT